>NZ_JBFUHR010000011.1:0-294911 GCF_056402295.1 Pseudomonas sp. P4_B3 | reverse complement strand
GTGTTAGGCCTGCCGCCAGCGTTCAATCTGAGCCATGATCAAACTCTTCAGTTCAAACATCTTTGGGTTTTGAGAAAACCCTAAACTTGGCTCAGCAATCGTTGGTTACATCTTTGATTTCTCGCGGAGTAACTTGTGATGCTGATAATCTGTTGACTAGCAGTCTGACTCCACAAGCACCCACACGAATTGCTTGATTCAGTTGTTAAAGAGCGGTTGGCTAAGATCTTTCGTCTCAACCGAGGCGCGCATTCTACAGCAGCCTCATTTGCTGTCAAGTGGTATTTTTCAGAAGTTTTCAAGGAATCCTTAACAACTTCAACCACTTGCGCTTCAGATCTCTCATCAGCGGGAGGCGAATTCTACAGCGTTACACGCTGCTGTCAACACCTCTTTTTCAACTCCCTTTTGGCTTCGATGACCTGAAGCAACCTGCTGCCGAAAACTGCATAACTCATTGTTTACCAAGGAGTTTTTCGTTTCGACTGCGCCGGAAGTGGGGCGAATTATAGGCTTCCAGAATCTGCCGTCAACAGCTATTTTCACAAAACTGTCATATAGCTAAAAAAGCCCCAAAAACAAAAGGCCGACCCGTTGGGTCGGCCTTCTTTACCCTTCTACTTACAAGCTAGGGAAAGCGAACTGCGAAGCCTCATGGCTCGCACGCTGCGGCCAGCGCTGGGTGATGGCCTTGCGGCGGGTGTAGAAACGTACACCATCCGGGCCATAGGCATGCAGGTCGCCGAACAGCGAACGTTTCCAGCCACCAAAACTGTGGTAAGCCACCGGCACCGGCAGCGGTACGTTGACGCCGACCATGCCGACTTCGATCTCGTCGCAGAACAGGCGCGCCGCTTCCCCGTCACGGGTGAAGATGCAGGTGCCGTTGCCATACTCGTGATCGTTGATCAGTTGCATCGCCTCTTCCAGGCTGTTGACCCGGACGACGCACAATACCGGCCCGAAAATCTCTTCCTTATAGATGCGCATTTCTGGCGTGACGTTGTCGAACAGGCAGCCACCCAGGAAGAAGCCTTCCTCATAACCGGCCACGGTCAGGCCACGACCGTCCACTACCAGTGTCGCGCCAGCTGCTACGCCGTCTTCCACGTAACCGCTGACCTTGTCCCGCGCTTGACCAGTAACCAGAGGGCCCATGTCCAGACCGCAGGAAGTACCGGCACCGATCTTCAGCGCCTGGATTTGCGGAACCAGTTTGGCCACCAGAGCATCGGCAACCTGGTCGCCGACACACACGGCCACGGAGATCGCCATGCAGCGCTCACCGCAAGAGCCGTAAGCCGCGCCCATCAGTGCGCTGACAGCGTTGTCCAGATCTGCATCCGGCATCAGCACCGCATGGTTCTTCGCACCACCCAGGGCCTGAACGCGTTTACCGCGCTTGGTGCCTTCGCTATAGATGTATTCGGCAATCGGGGTCGAACCGACGAAGCTCAGTGCCTTGACTTCCGGCGCTTCGATCAATGCGTCCACTGCAGTCTTGTCACCGTGCACCACGCTCAGTACGCCTTTGGGCAAACCAGCTTCCAGCAGCAACTGGGCAATCAGCAGCGTCGAGCTCGGATCACGCTCGGACGGTTTGAGGATGAAGCAGTTGCCGCAGACGATGGCCAGCGGGTACATCCACAGCGGCACCATGGCCGGGAAGTTGAACGGCGTGATACCGGCCACCACGCCCAGTGGCTGGAAGTCCGACCATGCATCGATGTTCGGGCCGACGTTGCGGCTGTATTCGCCCTTGAGGATTTCCGGCGCCGCGCAAGCGAACTCGACGTTCTCGATACCGCGCTTAAGTTCACCAGCGGCGTCTTCCAGGGTCTTGCCGTGTTCTTCGCTGATCAATTGCGAGATGCGCGCTTCGTTCTGTTCCAGCAGTTGCTTGAAGCGGAACATCACTTGGGCCCGCTTGGCCGGTGGCGTGTTGCGCCAGGCCGGGAATGCAGCCTTGGCGGCGTCGATGGCGCTCTGGATGGTTTCGCGGGTCGCCAGCGGCAACTTGTGAATAGCCTGGCCGGTAGACGGGTTGAACACATCAACCGCGCGACCGTTCTCAGTCACCAGTTCGCCATTGATCAAATGCGGAATAACGCTCATGGAAGCTCCTGAAAAGTTGTCCACAGGCGTCCGTTTCGGGACGCCTGTTGTTTGAATACATATATAGAGGGAGAAATCAGTCGATCTTGCTCAGCACTTCGCCGACCGCGTCGAACAGGCGATCCAGGTCCTGCGGCTTGCTGTTGAAGGTTGGGCCGAACTGCAGGGTGTCGCCGCCGAAGCGCACGTAGAACCCGGCTTTCCACAGCGCCATGCCGGCTTCGAACGGACGCACGATCGCATCGCCGTCACGAGGGGCGATCTGGATCGCGCCAGCCAGGCCGAAGTTGCGGATGTCGATGATGTTCTTGGTGCCTTTGAGGCCGTGCAGCGCATTTTCGAAATGCGGTGCGACTTCAGCCACGCTCTGCACCAGGTTTTCCTTTTGCAGCAGGTCGAGTGCTGCCAGGCCCGCGGCGCAAGCCACCGGATGCGCGGAATAGGTGTAGCCATGGGGGAATTCAACCGCGTATTCAGGCGTCGGCTGATTCATGAAGGTCTGGTAGATCTCGGAGCTGGCAATCACCGCGCCCATCGGGATCGCACCGTTGGTGACTTGCTTGGCGATGCACATCAGGTCCGGGGTCACGCCGAAGGTGGTGGCGCCGAACATGGTGCCGGTACGGCCGAAACCGGTGATCACTTCGTCGAACACCAGCAGGATGTTGTGCTGGTCGCAGATTTCACGCAGACGCTTGAGGTAACCCTGTGGTGGAACCAGCACGCCAGCGGAACCGGCCAATGGCTCGACGAAGACCGCCGCGATGTTCGACGCATCGTGCAGTTCGATCAGCTTCAACAGTTCGTCAGCCAGGGCGATACCACCCTGCTCCGGCATGCCACGGGAATAAGCGTTGCTTGCCAGCAAAGTGTGCGGCAGGTGGTCGACGTCCATCATCGCCTGACCGAACAGCTTGCGGTTGCCGTTCACGCCGCCGAGGCTGGTGCCGGCGATGTTCACACCGTGGTAACCACGGGCACGGCCGATCATTTTGGTCTTGGTCGACTGGCCCTTCAGGCGCCAGTAAGCACGGACCATCTTCACAGCGGTGTCAGCACACTCGGAGCCCGAGTCGGTGAAGAACACGTGGTTCAGGTTGCCCGGGGTCAGGTCGGTGATTTTCTCAGCCAGCTGGAAGGACAACGGATGGCCGTACTGGAAACCTGGCGAGTAGTCGAGGGTGCCCAATTGCTTGGAGACCGCTTCCTGGATTTCCTTGCGGGTGTGCCCGGCGCCACAGGTCCACAGACCGGACAGCGAGTCATATACCTTGCGGCCCTTGTCGTCGATCAGCCAGCTGCCTTCGGCGCCAACGATCAGGCGCGGGTCGCGCTGGAAGTTACGGTTGGCGGTGTAAGGCATCCAGTGAGCATCGAGCTTGAGCTGGCTGGCCAGGGAAGTCGGGGCGTTTTCAGGCTGGTTCATGGGCGTAACCTCGCAAGGCAATAAGCGGCGTAAGGATTGAAAACCGTTGTTGCAGCTAAATTGCCACGGGGATAAAGTCGGTGAAATCCAACTTTTCTAATGTTCAGTCAGCCAACCACTAAACTTTGAGTAACCCGCATGAGCACTCGCCGTCCCGATCCGCTGGCCCAGGTCAGCGACTTTGATATCCGCCTGCTGAGGATTTTCCGCAGCGTGGTGGAATGCGGCGGCTTCTCTGCGGCGGAAACCGTGCTGGGCATCGGTCGCTCAGCGATCAGCCAGCAGATGAGCGATCTGGAGCAACGCCTCGGTTTACGCCTGTGCCAACGGGGACGTGCCGGGTTTTCCCTGACCGAAGAAGGCCGCGAGGTCTATCAATCGGTGCTGCAACTGTTAAGTGCGCTGGAAAGCTTCCGCACCGAGGTCAATGGCCTGCACCAGCACTTGCGCGGCGAGTTGATCATTGGCTTGACGGACAACCTGGTCACCCTGCCCCACATGCGCATCACCCATGCCCTCGCGCAATTGAAAGAGCGCGGCCCGGACGTGCAGATCCAGATCCGCATGATCGCGCCCAATGAGGTCGAACAAGGCGTGCTTGACGGTCGCCTGCACGTCGGCGTGGTGCCGCAGGCCAGTGCGCTCTCGGGGCTCGAGTATCAACCGCTGTATAGCGAGCGATCGCTGTTGTACTGCGCGGTCGGCCATCCGCTGTTTTATGTCGATGACAAGCAACTGGACGACGAACGCCTGAACAGTCAGGACGCCATCGCACCCACCTTCCGTTTGCCAGCGGAGATCCAGGCTCACTACCAGGCGCTCAATTGCACCGCCAGTGCCTCGGACCGCGAAGGCATGGCGTTCCTTATCCTGACCGGGCGCTACATCGGTTACCTGCCGGATCACTACGCGAGTCTTTGGGTGCAGCAAGGTCGGTTGCGCGCGTTGAAAGCGAAAACGCGCTTCTATGACCTCAGCCTGGCGTCGGTTACACGCAAGGGGCGTCGCCCGCATCTGGTGCTGGAGAGTTTTCTCGAGAGCCTGGCCGCGACGCGTTAATGATCCTTGCGCCACATAAGGACTTGTCTGAATCCGGTGGGTACGCTATCAACGCACTGGCCGTCCCACCCATCAGTTCGGAAATGCTTATGACCTTTGAAGTCCCAGCCCACGGCGGCAAACCCGTCAGCCGCATTCGTCAGAAAAACGAAGAGACCATCATCAAAGCCGCCGAAGACGAGTTCGCCCGTCACGGGTACAAAGGCACGAGCATGAACACCATCGCCCAGAATGCCGGGTTGCCCAAGGCAAACCTGCATTACTACTTCACCAACAAACTCGGTTTGTACGTGGCGGTGCTAAGCAACATCATCGAGTTGTGGGACAGCACCTTCAACACCCTCACCGCCGAAGACGATCCGAGCGAAGCATTGACTCGTTACATCCGCGCGAAAATGGAGTTCTCCCGACGCCAGCCACAAGCCTCGCGGATTTTCGCCATGGAAGTCATCAGTGGCGGTGAATGCCTGACCGAGTACTTCAACCAGGATTATCGCGCCTGGTTTCAGGGCCGTGCGGGCGTGTTCCAGGCGTGGATCGACGCCGGTAAAATGGACCTGGTCGATCCGGTGCACCTGATCTTCCTGTTGTGGGGCAGCACCCAGCATTACGCCGATTTCGCCACGCAGATCTGCCGCGTAACCGGGCGCACCAGGTTGACTAAACAGGACATGGAAGACGCCGGGGACAACCTGATCCGCATCATTCTCAAGGGCTGCGGCCTGCAACCTGCCATTTAAGTAGCCATTCAGGTACGTATGCCTTTTACCCTCAGCGGTTTTTACGAATACCGCGAAGAGATTCGCAAGAGCCGCTTCATTACCTTCGCCGCGCCAGTCTCCAGCCCGGCCGAGGCCCAGGCGTTCATTGAACAGCACAGTGACTTGAATGCCTCGCACAACTGCTGGGCGTGGAAACTCGGCGATCAGTATCGCAGCACTGATGATGGCGAGCCCGGCGGTACGGCCGGCCGGCCGATGCTAGCGGCGATCGAAGCGCAGGATTGCGATCAGGTCGCGGTACTGGTGATTCGCTGGTATGGCGGCATCCAACTGGGCACCGGTGGGCTCGCCCGGGCCTATGGCGGTGGTGCAAATAAATGCCTGCAAGCGGCGCCAAAGATTGAGCTGATCAGCCGGGTGCCGCTGCGTTGCGCTTGCGGATTTGCCGAGTTGGCCCTGGTCAAGCTGCGGGTGGCGGAGGCAGGTGGATTGGTTGTGGATGAAACCTTCACCGCCAATGGTGTCGAGTTGCAATTGGCTGTGGGCGATGCGCAGATCGACACCTTGCAGTCACAACTGGCCGATTTGAGTCGCGGACGCATTTTGTTACAGCGCTAAAAGGCTTCCGCACAGGCTGCAATTTTTTGGGGCACGCCGCTTTTCCACTTATTCCATATTTGCCCACATCTGCTGTGCACCCGGCTGTGGATAACCTGAGCACATACGGCTGTAACCCTTGTGTCATACGGCTTTGCGAACTTTGTTCAATTTTCGTCCAATCCGCCATCAAGCAAATCAAATACAAATAAAAACAAACAGTTACGACGGTTTATCGCCTTTAGAAGAAAGCCACTCAGTGCTTATGCCCGTGCTTTGAGCTTGCGCACAAATACTGTGGAGCAATCTGTGGATAACCCGTTCATGGCCGTCTCGGCGCCCTGCACGGTATGGCTTGTGGTCAGTTGCTCATTTTTTGAGCAAAAGCGCACGAGCAAAATCAGGGCTTGATTTGCACCATTGCCCCCATGTGGTGCCGGGCTCTGCGTGGCACATTTGAAAGCTGCGTACTCAACGCCTCGGCTCACAGGACTTCGAAGTTTTCCTGACCAAGTGGCCAGAAAATTGCTTTATCCACAGGCACAAGTCCAACAGCACCGAGCCTGTCATGCCCAATCCCGCTCCAATTCCTGATCCGATTCCGCGCCTGCAACTGCGCAAAATCACAAAACGCTACCCCGGTTGCCTGGCCAACGACGCCATCGACCTGTCCATTGCCCCTGGCGAGATCCATGCCCTGCTCGGCGAAAACGGCGCGGGCAAAAGCACGCTGATGAAAATCATCTACGGCGTCACCCACGCCGATTCGGGCGAGGTGATCTGGCAAGGTCAGCAGGTGAGCCTGCGCAACCCGGCCCAGGCGCGCGGTCTGGGAATCGGCATGGTGTTCCAGCATTTTTCGCTGTTCGAAGCCCTGAGCGTGGCGCAGAACATTGCCCTGGCCATGGGCGCGGCGGCAGGCACACCCAAACAGCTTGAGCCGAAGATTCGCGAAGTGTCCCGCCGCTACGGCATGGCGCTGGAACCGGAGCGACTTGTCCACAGCCTGTCGATCGGTGAACGGCAAAGGGTGGAAATCATTCGTTGCCTGATGCAGGACATCCGCCTGTTGATTCTCGATGAACCGACTTCGGTGCTGACGCCGCAAGAGACCGACGACTTGTTCGTCACCCTGCGCCGGCTCGCTGCCGACGGCAGCAGCATTTTGTTCATCAGCCACAAGCTCGGGGAAGTCCGCGCGTTGTGCCACAGCGCAACAGTTTTACGAGGCGGTCGGGTGGCCGGGCATTGCGTGCCGGCCGAGTGTTCGGATCAGCAACTGGCGCGCTTGATGGTCGGTGAAGCAGCGGAGTTGATCGCAGACTATCCGAAGGTTACTGGAGGTGATGCGTTCCTTGATGTCCGTGGCTTGTCCTGGCACAACCCGGACCCGTTCGGCTGCTCGCTTGCCAACATCGACCTTGAAGTGCGCGGCGGTGAAATTGTCGGCATCGCCGGTGTCGCCGGCAATGGCCAGGATGAGTTGCTGGCCTTGCTCAGTGGCGAAGCACTGCTGCCCCGCAACGCCAGCGCGACGATCCGATTTGGCCAGGAGCCAGTCGCCCATTTGCGTCCCGATGCTCGCCGCCAACTCGGCCTGGCGTTCGTCCCCGCCGAACGCTTGGGTCATGGCGCGGTGCCGGAGCTGAGCCTAGCGGACAACACGCTGCTGACCGCTTTCCAGCAGGGATTGGTGAGTAACGGCCTGATTCAGCGCGGCAAAGTCGAAGCACTGGCCGAGGAAATCATCCACCGTTTCGGCGTCAAGACACCCGATAGCCAGGTGTCGGCCCGCAGCCTGTCCGGAGGCAATTTGCAAAAATTCATCCTCGGCCGGGAAATCCTTCAGCAACCGAAACTGCTGGTGGCCGCGCATCCAACCTGGGGTGTGGATGTCGGCGCCGCCGCCACCATTCATCGCGCCTTGATTGCCTTGCGCGATGCCGGCGCGGCGATCCTGGTGATGTCCGAAGACCTCGACGAACTGTTCCAGATCAGCGACCGCCTCGGYGCCTTGTGCGGCGGTCGGCTGTCGGCGCTCCACGCCACAGTGGATACGCGCCTGAGCGATGTCGGCGGCTGGATGGCCGGCCAGTTCGGTGCCCCTCAATCACTCGCATCCGCCACGCGCTAACGGAGTGTCACATGCTGCTTTCTCTTGAACCCCGTGGCCAGCAATCGCGCCTGATGCTGTGGTGCTCGCCGTTGCTGGCGGCGGTCCTGACCCTGGGCTGTGGATCACTGTTTTTTATCGCGCTCGGGCACGACCCGCTACTGACCTTGCACACGCTGCTTATCGCACCGGTCAGCGACCTGTACGGCGTCTCTGAACTGTTGGTCAAAGCCCTGCCGATTCTGCTCTGCGCCCTGGGCCTGGCCGTCGCGTATCAGGCGCGTATCTGGAACATCGGTGCCGAAGGTCAACTGCTGCTCGGCGCGTTGGCCGGCAGTGCGCTGGCGGTGAACATCATCGATATGCAAAGCCGCTGGGCGCTGGTGCTGATCCTGCTCACAGGCACCCTGGCGGGTGCCGCGTGGGCCGGCCTGACGGCGTGGTTGCGCACGCGCTTCAACGCCAATGAGATCCTGACCAGCATCATGCTCAACTACATCGCACTGAACCTGTTGCTGTTCTGCGTTCACGGCCCTTTGAAGGATCCCGCCGGGTTCAACTTCCCCGAGTCAGCGATGTTCGGTGACGCCAGCCGCATGCCGCTGTTGATGGAGGATGGCCGGGTGCATGCCGGGGTGTATTTCGCCCTGCTCGCGTTGGTGGCGGTCTGGGTGTTGTTGCAAAAAAGCTTTGTCGGTTTTCAGATCAAAGTGCTCGGGCTGGACAAACGTGCCGCCGGTTTTGTCGGCTTTCGCGAGAAGCGCCTGATCTGGCTCGCGCTGTTGATCAGCGGTGGCCTGGCTGGGCTGGCGGGTGTGTGCGAAGTCACCGGCCCCATCGGCCAGCTGGTGCCGCAGGTCTCGCCGGGCTACGGCTATGCGGCGATCACCGTGGCGTTTCTCGGCCGCCTGAATCCTGTCGGCATCCTGTTTTCCAGCCTGTTGATGGCGCTGCTGTACATCGGCGGCGAAAGCGCACAAATGAGCCTGAACCTGCCGCAAGCGATTACCCAATTGTTCCAGGGCATGATGCTGTTTTTCCTGCTGGCCAGTGATGTGCTGATTCTCTACCGACCGCGCTTGAACCTGCGCTGGACCCGTCGCGCCCAAGCCACCGCCGCACAAGCAGGAGCGCTGTGATGGATATCGATCTGCTGAGCAATATTTTCTACGCCATGGTCCGCTGCGGTACGCCGTTGCTGCTGGTGGCGCTGGGGGAACTGATCTGCGAGAAAAGCGGCGTCCTCAACCTGGGCCAGGAAGGCATGATGCTGTTTGGCGCGGTGATCGGTTTCATCGTCGCGTTCAACACCGCAAACCTGTGGCTCGGCGTGTTGCTGGCGATGCTTGCCGGGATACTGTTGTCGTCTCTCTTTGCCTTGGTGGCTCTGGTGTTCAACGCCAATCAGGTGGCCACCGGGCTAGCCCTGACGATTTTCGGTGTGGGCCTGTCGACCTTTGTCGGTGCGGCGTGGGTCGGCAAACCGCTGGCGGGTTTCGAGCCGATGGCGATTCCGTATTTGAGTGAGCTCCCGCTGATCGGACGGATGCTGTTTGCCCAGGATCTGCTGGTGTATCTGTCGTTCGCGTTGTTTGCATTGGTGGCCTGGGTGATTCTGAAAAGCCGCATCGGGCTGATCATTCAAGCGGTCGGCGAAAATCCCGACGCCGCCAGCGCCATGGGCTTGCCGGTTTTGGTTGTACGCACGTTGGCGGTGTTGTTCGGCGGCGCAATGGCAGGGTTGGCCGGGGCTTATCTGTCCCTGGCGTACACGCCGATGTGGGCGGAGAACATGAGCGCCGGGCGCGGCTGGATTGCCCTGGCGCTGGTGGTGTTCGCCAGTTGGCGGGTGTGGCGCCTGCTGCTCGGCGCGTACCTGTTCGGGCTCGCCAGCATCCTGCACCTGGTGGCGCAGGGGTTGGGGCTGGCGATTGCGTCCAGTCTGCTGGCGATGCTGCCGTATGTCGCGACCATTGTGGTGTTGGTGCTGTTGTCCCGGGATGCGCTGCGGACACGGTTGTATGCGCCGGTGTCGTTGGGGCAGCCGTGGCAGGCTGGGCATTAGTGGTTGTTTGGGCGGACGCCATCGCGAGCAGGCTCGCTCCTACATAATCGCGTCTTGAGCAATTATTGTGTCTGACGCAAACCCTGCTCGCGATGGCGTCCGCACAGGCAACACCTGAGCCACGCCCCACGCCAATTCAAACACCAGAAAAACCACCAGCAGCGAACTCGCGCCATGGATCAGGGCATAGGCCTGCCAGGCCGAGAACAGGAATCTGCCCACGGCGTCATACCGCCCATAAACCTGCTGCGGATCACGAATCCGCAGCACCGACCATACGCAGACAATCGACCCCAGCAGATTCGCCATCAACATGTGCGCCGGTTCGAACGGTGGCAGCTCACCGGGCAAACTCAACGCCTGACTCACGCCCATCAAAAACCCATGCAACGCTGCAAAACTCCACGGCGTGACAAACGCGAGCATCACGATCAAGTCATACCAGGCACTACCTTGCACCAACCGGCGATATTGCGTTGTAGTCCACATCGACATTGCTCCATCAATTCAGGGAGCAACAAGGCTAAAGCCTGGAGTATGCTCCAGGGTCAAGCCCCCTCGAGACGTCATGATGCGTATCGGTGAATTAGCCCAGGCCAGCGCCGTCAGTCGCGACACGCTACGCTTTTACGAGCAGCGCGGATTGATCGCGGCGCAACGCAGCGCCAACGGGTATCGCGACTATCCGCCAGACATGGTGCAACTGGTGCAGTACATCAAGACCGCACAACGGCTGGGCTTTACCCTCGGCGAGATCGGCAACAGCGTCGCTGCAATCTGGCAGTCGCCCGATCCGGACAGCGCCGTCACGCAACTGCTGCAAGACAAACTCAAACTGATCGAAGCCCGCATGGCCGAACTCGGCGCGCTGCGCGGCGAGTTGCAACAACGGCTCGGGCAACAGTGTCCATTGAATCCACGATCCTGAACTTTCAAGGAAGCCACTCATGTCCAAGGCAAAAACCGCACTCATCATCGGCGCCTCCCGGGGGCTTGGCCTCGGGCTGGTTAAAACCCTGTTGGCCGATGGCTGGCAAGTCACCGCCACCGTGCGCGATCCGCAAAAAGCCGAAGCCTTGCAGGCCCTGGGCAAGGTGCGGATCGAAAAGCTCGACATGGACGATCAGCAAGCGGTGTCCACCCTGAGCCAGCAACTCAAGAGCGAAGTGTTTGACCTGTTGTTCGTCAATGCCGGGGTCAAGGGACCGGAGGTGCAGACGCCGAACGGTGGCGCGACAATGGCCGACGTCGGTCAGCTGTTTTTCACCAACGCCGTGGCGCCGCTCAACCTGGCCCAGCGCTTTGTCGAGCAACTGCGCCCGGACACCGGCGTGCTGGCATTCATGAGCTCAGTGCTGGGCAGCGTGACCATGCCCGATGCGCCGGAGCTGGCGTTGTACAAGGCCAGCAAGGCGGCGTTGAATTCCATGACCAACAGCTTCGTCACTCAGTTGGGCGAAACCAGACTCACCGTGCTGTCGCTGCACCCGGGCTGGGTGAAAACCGACATGGGGGGTGACGGCGCGGACATCGACGTGGAAACCAGCACCCGTGGTCTGGTGGATCAGGTGAATGCGTATGTCGGCCAGGGCGGGCATCATTTCATCAACTACCGGGGTGAAACCATTCCCTGGTAAACGCCATCCTTACTGTAGAAGCGAGCTTGCTCGCGATGGTGTGTCAGCCGACAGCTATGTAGCTGATACTCCATCGCGAGCAAGCTCGCTCCTACAGGGGTTACTCTTCGTCTGGTCGGGTCGGGCTTGCCCGCCAGAGCGTTTTGATCGACACTGCGCACCTCGCCTCCCCGGCGAACCTGGATCAGCAGACAGGGCAACACTGAGCTGGCAACCCTGAACCCAACTTTCAGAGGAGCCGGCCAACATGCCTGCGACCCGTACCTGGTTAAAAAATCCCCTCGCCATTTTCACGGCCAACGGTCTCGATGCCCGTGGCGGTCTGGTGCTGCAAGACGGTTTGATCGTCGAAGTGCTCGGCGCCGGTCAACAACCGTCCGCACCGTGCAACGAAGTGTTCGATGCCCGCGAGCATGTGATCCTGCCGGGCCTGATCAACACCCATCACCACTTCTATCAAACCCTGACCCGCGCCTGGGCGCCGGTGGTCAATCAGCCGCTGTTCCCCTGGCTGAAAACCCTGTACCCAGTCTGGGCACGCCTGACGCCGGAAAAACTCGCCCTCGCCACCAAGGTCGCGTTGGCTGAATTGCTGCTGTCCGGTTGCACCACTGCCGCCGACCATCACTACCTGTTCCCGGAAGGTCTGGAAAACGCGATCGACGTACAAGTTGAAAGCGTTCGCGAGCTGGGCATGCGTGCCATGCTGACCCGCGGTTCCATGAGCCTCGGTGAAAAGGATGGTGGCCTGCCGCCGCAACAAACCGTGCAGGAAGGCGAAGTGATCCTCGCCGATAGCCAGCGGCTGATCGCCGAGTACCACGAACGTGGTGACGGCGCGCAAATCCAGATCGCCCTGGCACCGTGCTCGCCGTTTTCGGTGACACCGGAAATCATGTCGGCCAGTGCCGAACTGGCGAACAAACTCGACGTGCGCCTGCACACCCACCTGGCAGAAACCCTCGACGAAGAAGATTTCTGCCTGCAACGCTTCGGCCTGCGCACCGTGGATTATCTGGACAGCGTAGGCTGGCTCGGCCCGCGTACCTGGCTGGCCCATGGCATCCATTTCAACCCGGATGAAATCGCCCGTCTCGGCGCTGCCGGGACAGGCATCTGCCATTGCCCAAGCTCAAACATGCGCCTGGCCTCGGGCATTTGCCCGAGCATCGATCTGACCGATGCTGGTGCCTTGCTTGGTTTGGGCGTGGACGGTTCGGCGTCCAACGATGCCTCGAACATGATGCTCGAAGCGCGTCAGGCCCTGTACATCCAACGCTTGCGCTACGGCGCCGAGAAAATCACCCCGGAGCGCGTATTGGGTTGGGCGACCAAGGGTTCGGCGAGCCTGCTGGGCCGTACCGATATCGGCGAATTGGCGGTGGGCAAGCAGGCGGACCTGGCGATGTTCAAGCTCGATGAGCTGCGCTTCTCCGGCAGCCATGATCCGGTCTCGGCGTTGCTGCTGTGTGGTGCCGATCGCGCGGATCGAGTGATGGTCGGCGGCAAGTGGCGGGTGATCGATGGGCAGGTCGAGGGGCTGGATCTGAAGGGGTTGATTGCTGAACACAGCCAGGCGGCGCGGCAGTTGATCGCCGGGACCTGAAACAACACCGATTAAAACTGTGGGAGCGAGCCTGCTAGCTCCCACATTGGTTTTGTGGAGGGTCAAGGCCATCTGGATTGGCGCACCAGTGGGTGGCAGCAGTGCAAGGGCATGCACTTTTATCGGACTTCAAAGACCCATCGCGAGCCAGCTCGCGATGTCATCACCGCGGATTCATGTTTTGTTGTCTTGTTGGTCAGCAATTTGCATTGCTCTGTGCAAGCCCGAGAGCCCAGCCAACCTCACAACAAAATGGAGTTCCAATTCATGCACAACCGTCCGTTGAAGAAGCTGCTTTGCGCCGTTGCGGCGGCCATCGGTCTGAGCGCCGGTCTGACCGTCAGTGCCAACGAACCGCTGAAAGTCGGCTTCGTCTATATCGGTCCGATCGGTGACCACGGCTGGACGTATCAGCATGAACAGGGGCGCAAGGAACTGGCAGAAAAATTCGGTGCGCAGATCACCACCAACTACGTGGAAAACGTCGCCGAAGGCGCCGACGCCGAGCGGGTGATCCGCAACATGGCCAAGGACAAATACGACCTGATCTTCACTACCTCCTTCGGCTACATGAACCCGACGGTGAAAGTTGCCAAACAGTTTCCCAAGGTGACCTTCGAACACGCCACCGGCTACAAGCAGGACAAGAACCTCGGCACTTACCTGGCGCGCACTTATGAGGGCCGCTACGTCGGCGGCTTCCTTGCGGCGAAGATGACCAAGACCAAAAAAGTCGGCTACGTCGCCTCGTTCCCGATCCCGGAAGTGATCCGCGACATCAACGCCATCCAGCTGGCCCTGAACAAGTACAACCCCGGCACCGAGATCAAGGTGGTGTGGGTAAACTCATGGTTCGATCCGGGCAAGGAAGCGGATGCCGCCAACGCGTTGATCGATCAGGGTGTGGATGTGGTGTTCCAGCACACCGACAGCCCCGCCCCGATCCAGGCCGCCGAACGTCGCGGTGTGTATGCGGTGGGCTACGCTTCGGACATGGCGCACTTCGGACCGAAAGCGGTGCTGACCTCCATCGTCAATGACTGGGGCCCGCACTACATTCAGGCGACCCAAAGCGTGATCGACCATGACTGGAAATCCCTGGACTACTGGGGCGGTTTGAAAGAAGGCACCGTTGAGCTGCCGATCAGCGATCTGGTGCCGGCGACGGTGAAGAGCGAAGCCGAGCAGCTCATCGCCGACATCAAGAGCGGTGCGCTGCAACTGTTCACCGGGCCAATCAAGGATCAGGCCGGGGTCGAAAAAATCCCGGCGGGCGCGAGCGCGACCACGGCGCAACTGGCTTCGATGAATTACTACGTGGAAGGCATGAAGGCCGAGATGCCGAAGTAATTCCCGGCCACCACTTGCGCCGAGTTCCTGCTCTCGCGTTTCGCCGATACCTACGCTTATCGACGGGAACTGAAAGCGGTGTGATGAACCGCCTGGTCAGGTTTTACCAATTGTTGCGGCAACCCTCTGTAGAATGGCGACCATTGCACCTGATGAGAAAAGAATTATGTACGACTGGCTGAACGCCCTGCCCAAGGCAGAATTGCACCTGCACCTGGAAGGCTCGCTGGAACCCGAACTGTTGTTCGCCCTGGCCGAGCGCAACAAGATTGCCCTGCCATGGAACGACGTCGAAACCTTGCGCAAGGCGTATGCCTTCAACAACCTGCAGGAGTTCCTCGACCTGTATTACCGGGGTGCCGATGTGCTGCGCACGTCCCAGGATTTCTACGACCTGACCTGGGCGTACCTGCTGCGCTGTAAAGAGCAGAACGTGATTCACACCGAACCGTTCTTCGACCCGCAGACCCATACCGACCGTGGCATCCCGTTCGAAGTGGTGCTCAACGGTATCGCCGCTGCGCTGAAGGATGGCGAGCAGCAACTGGGTATCACCAGTGGATTGATCCTGAGTTTCCTGCGCCATCTGAGCGAAGACCAAGCGCAGAAAACCCTCGACCAGGCGCTGCCGTTCCGCGATGCGTTCGTCGCCGTGGGCCTGGACAGCTCCGAGATGGGCCACCCGCCGAGCAAGTTCCAGCGCGTGTTCGACCGCGCCCGTCACGAAGGCTTCCTGACCGTAGCCCACGCCGGCGAAGAAGGCCCGCCCGAGTACATCTGGGAAGCCATCGACCTGCTGAAAATCCAGCGCATCGACCATGGCGTGCGCGCCATCGAAGACGAACGCCTGATGCAGCGAATCATCGACGAGCAGATCCCGCTGACCGTATGCCCGTTGTCGAACACCAAGCTTTGCGTGTTCGATCACATGTCACAGCACAACATTCTCGACATGCTGGAGCGCGGCGTAAAAGTGACCGTGAACTCCGATGACCCGGCGTACTTCGGTGGCTATGTCACCGAGAACTTCCATGCGCTGCACACCCACCTGGGCATGACTCAGGATCAGGCCAAACGCCTGGCGCAGAACAGCCTCGATGCGCGGCTGGTGAAACCCTAGGCAGCACCGCAAATCCAACTGTAGGAGCTGGCTTGCCAGCGAAGGCGCCCCCCCACTCAACCATGATGCTGAATGTGGCGCCGTCTTCGCTGGCAAACCAGCTCCTACAGATTGGGGTAAGGTTTTAAAGCGCCATTTCCAGTTCGGTTTCCTGGGCAAAGCGATGGATCTCGCGTTGGCCGGAGGCCGTCACCTGCAAGGCTCGGGAATCGTTGGGCAGGCTCAACCACCCCGACTGCATGAACAGCTGCAACAATGCCGCGCCCAGCGAGCCGCCCATGTGCGGGCGTCTTTCGCTCCAGTCAGGGCATGCGCAGGCAACCCTGCCGTTGTGATGGGCCAGCGCCTGGATGAACACTCCCCGTGCCGCCAACCCCGTCGCGCCCTTGAGCGTGACCGTGACCCGCTGATCAAACTGTTCGATCCAGCCTGCCTCCAGCAGTCGCTGATACAGATCGGCGGACAGGGTGCCCCCCAAGTGATCGTCGCACAGTCGGGCACTCAGCAATGACGAACGCACCGCCCGGGGTTTGACGAGAGGCGCATTGCGCTTGAATACGTCCGGAATACCCTGGGGTGCGCTGGCGAAGGTCGCGCTGGCCAGTGCTTCGATTGCCGCCCCGACCTCGGGCGCGGCCAGACGGAAGAAGCGTTTGCGGCCGCGGCTTTCAACCTTGAGCAGACCTCCAGCGGACAAACGTCCCAGGTGTGCACTGGCCGAAGACGGTGACAGGCCAGCCAGCAATGCCAACTCTTCGGTTGCTCGCGCCGAACCATCCATCAAGGCCCACATCATTGCGCTGCGCTTTGGGTCAGCCAGCAATGTGGCGATCTGGCTGATGCAAGGTGCATGTTCCATGTATTCACTCCCTGTTGAATCGTTTCGTTTACTGCCCAGAAACATCTTGACCAGTAATGTGTCGTCGGCCAATCCGTGGAGACTGTCATAAACCCGGCGACGCCTTGCTCACTCATTTGCGCTGCCTGGCCGACGCTGCGAAGGCCAGAAGGATGACCGTGCAGCCGGACCGACTCGAACGTGGACCCGCCATTGGGGGATCGACGCTACCTACATGATGAGGGCGCTAGTATATGCGGGTTGGTCGCGGGATCCTGTACTCCGCCCGGCATAGGTGGTGATCGTTCCTGAGAGAAATTTCTCTTTTTTCGTGCGACTAATGATCGATATCCGAAAAACCTGGAAATTGACTGCTCAAAAGTTCACATCGGCTGACAAGCATTTCACGCAAGAGATTCACCGGCTTACTCAATTGCGCGCGATGGGCGCACAATAGATTCAGCGGGGCGCGCTCACAGAGCAGTTCCGGCATCAGCACCTTCAAGCGGCCGGCCAGTACATCGGCGGCCACATCGAGCCAGGACTTGTAAGCGATCCCGGCACCTGCCACGGCCCAAAGGCGCACGACATCGGCATCGTCACTGAAGCGATCGCCGCTGACGGTCAGGCTGACTTCACGTTTGCCGTCGTGAAAACTCCAGTGGTCGTGGACCCGGCTGCCGAGCATGTACAACAGGCAATTGTGCTGTGCCAGTTGCTCCAGATGCCGCGGCTCGCCATGCCGAGCCAGATAGCCGGGAGCGGCGCACAACACCCGGCGGTTCTGCGGGGCGATGGGCAGCGCTACCAGGCTGGAGTCCTCCGGTTCACCGTAGCGCAGGGCAATGTCTACCGGTTGGCGAAACAGATCGGCGATGCGGTCCCCCAGCAGCAGGCGCACGGTGAGTTTCGGATGCTCGCGTTGAAACTCGTCGAGCCAGGGCAGCAGCAGGTTGCGGCCAAAGTCCGATGGCGCCGACAGTTGCAGAACCCCGCTGACCTGGTCCTGACCACTGGCCAGCAATCGCCGGCCCTCGTCTAGATTGCTCAGGGCCGCGCGAGCGTATTCGAGAAAGCCCTCGCCTTCGGCGGTCAAGCGCAGGCTGCGGGTCGAACGGGCCAACAAACGGGCGCCGAGTTGCTGTTCGATGCGCTTGAGCGCCGCACTGGCCACGGCTGCCGACATGTCCATGCCCCGTGCGGCGGCGGACAGACTGCCCAGGTCCGCCGCCCGGACAAACAACTGCAAGTCATCGAAACGCAGCATCAAGAGCACCGATTATCAAAAAAATATTGAAAGAGACTGCTCTTTTAGCCGGTTTTATCTTCGGGAGAAATAGCCAATCATCTGCCCCATCGAATCTCTTCTCTATTAGTGTTCAGGAGCCGCCCATGAAAGCCATTGCCTACTACGCCTCTTTGCCGATCAGTGACGACAAAGCTCTGCAAGACATCGAATTGCCGGACCCGGTTGCCGGTCCCCGCGACTTGCTGGTAGAAGTCAAAGCCATCTCGGTCAACCCGGTGGACACCAAGGTGCGCCAGAACGTCCAGCCCGAAGGTGGCGCGGCCAAGGTGTTGGGTTGGGATGTGGCCGGTGTGGTCAAGGCGGTGGGCAGTGAGGTGACGCTGTTCCAGGCCGGCGACAAGGTGTATTACGCCGGTTCCATCGCGCGTGCGGGCGGCAACAGCGAGTTGCATGTGGTGGACGAGCGCATCGTCGGCCACATGCCAAAGACCCTTGGTTTCGCCGAGGCCGCGGCCCTGCCACTCACCGCGATCACGGCGTGGGAACTGTTGTTCGAGCGCCTGCAAGTGCGCGAAGGCAAAACCGACGAAGGCCAGAGCCTGTTGATCGTCGGCGCGGCGGGTGGCGTGGGCTCGATGCTTACGCAGCTCGCTCATCAACTGACGGCCCTGAAAGTCATCGGCAGTGCTTCACGTGCGCAGACCCAAAGCTGGGTGAAGGAACTGGGAGCCGATCTGGTGATCGACCATAGCCAGCCACTGAGCGAAGCACTCAAGCATGCCGGTGTGGATCAGGTCACCCATGTCGCCAGCCTGACCCAGACCGATCAGCACCTGGACCAACTGGTCGAGGCATTGGCGCCCCAAGGCAAGCTGGCGCTGATCGATGACCCCAAGTCGCTGGACGTGACCAAGCTCAAGCGCAAGAGCCTGTCACTGCACTGGGAGTTCATGTACACCCGTTCGCTGTTTGAAACCGCGGACATGATCGAGCAGCACAACCTGCTCAATCGCGTCGCCTGGCTGATCGATGCCGGGACCCTGAAAACCACGGTGGGCGGACACTTCGGCACGATCAATGCAGCCAATTTGCGCCGTGCCCATGCCCTGCTGGAGAGTGGCAAAGCCAAGGGCAAGATTGTGCTGGAAGGGTTCTGAGGCGCTGAAAAAAACCATCGCTGATTTCATCGCCTTCTGCGTTTTTTCGTCTGCGACCGGGACGTCCCGGTCGCAGACGACCCCTGTGGGCGCCATCAAAAAGCCTTGTTTTTTTTAGTTACAAACCGTCAGTCCGACAGTTGACCCTTGTCACAATGGTGCTCGTATTCAGGACTACAATCGAATCTCCTGCGAGGCAGCCTTTTACGAGACATCTTTTACGAGACATCCTTTACGAGAGGAGTTCAGCTATGAAGATCCTGATAAAAGAACTGGCAAAGTCCCAGTGGCAAGTTCGCTTAGACCAACATGCTGTGACGTTCCGCAGCGAAGCAGAAGCTCGCGCTTTCACCCGTACTCTTGAAGCCCGCATCCAGGCCCCTCACCCCATTCCCGTCCTCCACCCGCAGCGTGCAGCCGGCTGACTCCGGCCTCAAACCTGGGCTTGCGCCAGCGCCCGGGCATTTTGCAAGCGCCGGGTGAGCATCGCCGCGCTCACCACCAGAATTCCACACAGGCTGATGACCATGGCCATCGGCACGGCGCTACCGTCGTGCAGCACGCCCACCAGCGCAGAGGCACCGGCAGCCACGCTGAATTGCAGGCAGCCGAGCAGCGCCGACGCGCTGCCGGCCCGTCCGCCCTGCCCGCTCATCGCGCAGGCCGCGGCGTTGGGACTGATGCAACCGAGGCTGGCGATACAGATGAACAATGGAATCAGCAGCGGCCACAGGTGTGCCGGGTGCAGGGCGCTGACAGCGAGCAGGGTCAAGCCGGCCGCCAGATAAACCCACACCGCGCGCGCCAGCAAGAACATCGGGCCACGTTTGGCCAGTAACCGCGCATTGACCTGCGCCACCAGAATGAAACCCGCCGCATTGGTGCCGAACAGCCAGCCGAAATGCTCGGCTGGAACGCCGTAGAGCTTGATGATGATGAAGGGTGAGCCGGCGATGTAGGCAAACATCCCGGCGATGGCGATGCCCCCGGTCAAGGCATGGCCAAGAAATATCGGGTCAGCCAGCAACCGGCCGTACTGACGCAGCGCACCCGACAACGGTTGACGCGGTATGTGGGCTGGCATGCTTTCCGGCAATCCCGTCGCAACCGCGAGCCCCGCCAGCGCACTGAAAGCGGTCAAGGCCAGGAAGATCGACTGCCAGCCTGTCGTGTTGACCAGCAACCCACCCAGCAATGGCGCGAGGATGGGGGCAAGCCCCATCACCAGCATCAGTTGCGAAAAGACTTTCGCCGAACCCACCGCATCACACTTGTCGCTGACCACCGCCCGGGAAATCACCATCCCCGCGCAGCCGCCCAGCGCCTGGACGAAACGCGCGCCGATCAGCCATTCCAGATTCGGCGCATAGGCGCACGCCACGGAGGCAACGGTGAACAGGCCGACACCGGTGAGCAACGGAATGCGTCGCCCGAAACGATCCGCCACCGGACCATAGGCCAACTGACCGATGGACAAGCCAAGGAAGTACGCCGCCAACGTCATCTGAACGTGATTTTCGTCCGTCCCGAAAGCCAGAGCCATGGCCGGGAAGGCCGGTAGATAGAAGTCGATCGCCAGCGGACCGAAAGCGCTCAAGGCGCCAAGTATCAGAATGGTACGCAAGTTCATCAGGCATCCAGTGGGGCAGAAGTCGGCAGCCCGACAGTCTAGCCGCACATGGACGCCTTGAACATTCCGGTAGCTCGCTAACTATCAAATTCAGACCAGTTTGATGCCGTAACCCTCTTCGCTGATCGCCTCGATCACTTGCTGGGCGGTCAGCGCACTTTCGACACCGACCTCCCTGGCCGCCAGATCAACCCGCACACTGGCCGCCGGGTCTTTGGCCTGGACCGCCTGAGTGATGGCCTTGACGCAGTGACCACAAGACATGCCTTCAACGTTGAACACTTGCATGGGATGACTCCTTTTCCGAGGTTGAACCCAGTTTTGAGCTTGCCACCATGGCAAGGTCAAGTTCTGAAGCTAGCTGCCGGGCTGGCAATCGGCGCGACGCTCGGCCAAGCTGCGTCCATCAATGACTCGAACTCAGGAGATTCAGCCATGCGCTGGTCAGTTTTCAGCCTGTTTGGTTTTCTCAGCCTTTTCGCCGCCGTGCCTTCGGCCAATGCTGCCGGTCAGGATTATGGCGTGCTGATCATTTCCCGCGAGCGCCTGGAAGTCGCGACCAGTTGCGAAATCGGTGTGTACATCCAGGATCAATTGGCGGCGCGGCTGTTTCAGGAGCAAAGCACCTCGTTCAACCTGCCGCCCGGCATCGTCTCGCTGCGCCTGAAACTGCTGCCGGGCCAGGTCCCGGGTTGCAATCCGGGCATGCTCGCGCCGGGTTCGCAGGATATCCAGCTCAAGGCTGGCGATGTGCTCAAGTACCGGATCGCGATGACGCAGGAAGGGATGTCCCTCAAACGGGCCGGTCTCGGTTATTGATCGGTGACTTGATCTGAAACATGGCACTTGACCTTGCCAGCATGGCAAGGTTGATCCTGTGGTCATCTACTACAGGGAGTGCGACCGATGTCCGAATCCACCACGTTCGACCTGCCGATTGCCGGTATGACCTGCGCCAGTTGCGCCGGACGGGTCGAGCGCGCCTTGAGCAAAGTCATTGGCGCCAGTGCCGTCAGCGTCAACCTCGCCACTGAACAGGCGCGGGTGCAGGCACCCAGCGACAGCTTGCCTGCCTTGATGGATGCCGTAGCCAAGGCCGGCTACAGCGTGCCGCAGCACAGCCTGGAACTGAGCATCGACGGCATGACCTGCGCATCCTGCGTCGGTCGGGTCGAGCGTGCGCTGGGCAAGGTTGCGGGCGTGAAAAGCGTCAGCGTCAACCTGGCCAACGAACGCGCCCACCTTGAACTGCTCGGCCAGATCGATCCGCAAACCTTGATCGCCGCAGTGACCAAGGCTGGCTATAGCGCCAGCATCTGGGAAGTCGAACACCCGTCGACCGACAACCAGCAACAACGCCTGCATCGCGAACGCCAGGTCTTGATCATCGCCATTGCCCTCGCCTTGCCACTGGTATTGCCGATGCTGCTACAACCCTTCGGCGTGCACTGGATGCTCCCGGCCTGGGTGCAATTTGCCTTGGCCACGCCGGTGCAATTCATCTTCGGCGCACGGTTTTACGTCGCCGCGTGGAAAGCCGTGCGCGCCGGGGCCGGCAACATGGACCTGCTGGTTGCCCTGGGCACCAGCGCCGGGTATGGCTTGAGCCTGTACGAATGGGCCACCGCCGCCGGGCGCATGCCGCATCTGTATTTCGAAGCTTCGGCGGTGGTGATCGCCCTGGTGCTGCTGGGCAAGTACCTGGAAAGCCGCGCCAAGCGCCAGACCGCCAGCGCCATCCGTGCCCTCGAAGCCTTGCGCCCGGAACGGGCGATTCGGGTGATCGATGGCCACGAGCAAGACGTCGCCATCAGCACCCTGCGCCTCAATGACCTGGTGATGGTCAAACCCGGCGAACGCTTCCCGGTGGACGGCGAAGTGGTTGAAGGCCAGAGCCATGCCGACGAAGCTCTGATCAGCGGCGAGAGCCTGCCGGTGCCCAAGCAACCCGGCGACAAAGTCACCGGTGGCGCGATCAACGGTGAAGGCCGGTTGCTGGTGCGTACCCAGGCCCTCGGTGCGGAAACCGTGCTGGCGCGGATCATCCGTCTGGTAGAAGACGCCCAGGCCGCAAAAGCACCGATCCAGAAACTGGTGGATAAAGTCAGCCAGGTGTTCGTGCCCACCGTGCTGCTGATTGCCCTGGCGACCCTGATCGGCTGGTGGCTGTATGGCGCGCCGATGGAATCCGCGCTGATCAATGCCGTGGCGGTGCTGGTGATCGCCTGTCCGTGCGCCCTGGGCCTGGCCACGCCGACGGCGATCATGGCCGGCACCGGCGTGGCGGCTCGCTACGGGATTCTGATCAAGGACGCCGAAGCACTGGAGAGTGCCCATGAAGTCAGCGCTGTGGTGTTTGACAAGACCGGTACCCTGACCTCCGGCGCCCCACGCATTGCTCATCTGAGCGCCATCGACGGTGATGAGGCGAGCCTGCTGCAACTGGCCGGCGCCCTGCAACGCGGCAGTGAGCATCCGCTGGCCAAGGCTGTTCTGGATGCCTGTACCGAGCGTGGATTGAAGGTGGCCGATGTCGGCGACAGCCAGTCCCTGACCGGCCGCGGCATCGCTGGCAACCTCGAAGGGCGTCGCCTGGCGCTGGGCAATCGGCGTCTGCTGGAGGAAAGCGGCTTGAATGCCGGGTCGTTGGCCGACTCGGCAATCGCGTGGGAAAATGAAGGCCGGACCTTGTCCTGGCTGATCGAACAATCCCCAAAACCGCAGGTGCTGGGCCTGTTCGCCTTCGGTGACACCCTCAAGCCCGGCGCGCTGCAGGCGGTACAACAACTGAGCGCACGGAACATCAGTAGCCATCTGCTGACCGGCGACAATCGCGGCAGCGCCAACGTGGTGGCCGAGGCACTGGGCATCCACGATGTGCACGCCGAAGTGCTGCCGGCGGACAAAGCCGCCACAGTCGCTGCACTGAAACAAACCGGGGTGGTGGCGATGGTCGGCGATGGTATCAACGACGCCCCGGCACTGGCCGCCGCCGACATCGGCATCGCCATGGGCGGCGGCACCGACATCGCCATGCACGCGGCCGGCATCACCCTGATGCGCGGCGATCCGCGGCTGGTGCCGGCAGCACTGGAGATCAGCCGCAAGACCTACGCCAAGATTCGCCAAAACCTGTTCTGGGCCTTCGTCTATAACCTGATCGGCATTCCGCTGGCGGCGTTCGGCTTCCTCAATCCAGTGCTGGCCGGTGCGGCGATGGCATTGTCGAGCGTCAGCGTGGTGAGCAATGCGTTACTGTTGAAAACCTGGAAACCCAAGGACCTGGAGGATAACCGATGAACATCGGCCAAGCGGCCCGCCACAGCGGCCTGAGCGCAAAGATGATCCGTTATTACGAATCCATCGGCCTGCTCAAGGCGGCCCATCGCACCGACAGCGGTTATCGGGTGTACGGCGATGACGACCTGCACACGCTGGCGTTCATCAAGCGCTCGCGGGACCTGGGGTTTTCCCTGGAAGAAGTCGGCAAGTTGCTGACCCTCTGGCAAGACCGCCAGCGCGCCAGCGCCGATGTGAAAGCGTTGGCCCGCCAGCACATCGATGAGTTGAACCAGAAGATCCGCGAGCTGGGTCAGTTGCGCGACACCTTGCAGGACCTGGTTGAGCACTGTCAGGGCGATCATCGGCCGGATTGCCCGATCCTGAAGAATCTGGAATCGGGGTGTTGCCCCTGATCACAAATCACCCTGTAGGAGCTGCCGCAGGCTGCGATCTCTTGATCTTGCTTCTAAAAAAACAAAATCAAGAGATCGCAGCCTTCGGCAGCTCCTACAGAGGCGCACAAAAAACCCGGCCGAAGCCGGGTTTTGCTTTAACCGATCACTGCATCCAGGGCGGAGGCGGTTCTTCGGTCTTGCCCGGCGGCGCATCGTCCGCCGCGCGCACGGCTTGCTTGCGCTCTTCATCCAGGCGCGCGGCCTCGATCTCGCGCATGATTCCGCCCACGTCGGCCAGCTCTTCCGTGTCGGCGAACTCGCCGGTCAGGACACTGGCCGGGTGCAAGGTGCCAGCTTCGTACAAGGCCCACATTTCCTTGGCGTACTTGGTCTTCTTCAACTCCGGCGCAAACCGCCCGAAGTAGGACGCCATGTTGCCCACATCGCGCTCCAGCATGCTGAACGCGTGGTTGTTGCCCGCCGCGTCCACTGCTTGCGGCAGGTCGATGATCACCGGGCCGGTCGGCGTCAGCAGCACGTTGAACTCGGACAAGTCGCCGTGCACCAGACCGGTACACAGCATCAGCACGATCTGGGAAATCAGATACGCGTGATACTCGCGGGCCTGGTCCGGCTCCAGCACCACATCGTTCAGACGCGGCGCGGCATCGCCGTATTCGTCGGCCACCAGCTCCATCAGCAGTACGCCTTCGAGGAAGTCGTACGGCTTGGGCACCCGCACACCGGCATTGGCCAGGCGGAACAGCGCCGCCACTTCGGCGTTCTGCCAAGCGTCTTCGGTTTCCTTGCGGCCAAACTTCGAGCCCTTGGCCATCGCACGGGCCTGACGGCTGTTGCGCACCTTGCGGCCTTCCTGGTATTCGGCCGCCTGACGGAAACTGCGTTTATTCGCCTCCTTGTAGACCTTCGCGCAACGTAACTGGTTACCGCAGCGCACCACATAAACAGCTGCTTCTTTACCACTCATGAGTGGGCGCAGCACCTCGTCGACCAGACCGTCCTCGATCAGGGGTTCAATGCGTTTTGGAGTCTTCATCAGCTTTTATTGTGGGTCCTTTATTACCAAACACGCGAAAGTCATTCGTTATACGGCAATCCACCCACGGGGGGGAGGGGTTACCGACTTATGAGTATTGCACAAGCGCACAATGTGCCGATTTCATCAGGAAAAACCGACGACCGTCACGGCTCGCTCCAGATCATAGCCGAGCCTGCGTCACTTGTTGTGCAAGGGTATTGAGGGCAATAGCGACAGGAGCTGACATCACAACTCACACCTTCCGTAGGATTTTTCCCATCGGGCCTCAATTTCCTCCGACAACAGCCGAAGTCCTTAGTGACAAAGTGATTTGTCCGACAATCGCTCCCCCAATAATGGCGATGCCGCACTCAAGGACCCGGGTTGACCAAGAACGTTTACGCCTGCCAATAAACCGCGAGTCATCTGCACTGCGTGGGCCTATAAGAAAATCTGGAGCGCGGATGAACATCAAACAGAAGTTGACCTGGGCGTTTGCAATCATCGCCTGCCTGCCCGTGGTGCTGGTCGCCACCCTCGTTGTGCTGAACCTGCGCAGTGATGCCAGGGACGAATTCGTCGACGGCAGTGCCCGCGAGATTCGTCAGGTCAGCAACGCCATGCAATTGTTCTTTGACGGCATCAGCCAGAACGTCGATTACCTGGCCAAGCAGCCGCTGATCCGAAACTCCGACGACAGCCTCAAGACTTACATGGCCGCCAACGCCGAGAGCGTCCCTCAGGGCGAGGCGGACAAGAAAGTCTTCACCCTGCTCCAGGACTTGGGCAACAGCCACCCGGCCTACGCCTACGCCATCCTCGGCACGGCGGCGGGCGGCTACGTGTCGTGGCCGGATGATCCGAAGTTGAACAATTACGACCCGCGCCAGCGCCCCTGGTACAAGGCGGCCCAGGCCAAACCGGGCAAGCCGTTGCGCACCGAGGCCTATTACTGGGCCCAGGACGACGCGACCTACGTCAGCACCGTGCGCACCATCGACAACAAGTTGGGCACCAACGGCGGTGTGGTCAGCATCGACGTGACGCTCAAGCAGCTCACCGAAATCGTCAAGCAGATCAAGCTCGGTGAAACCGGCTACCTGATGCTGCTGGAAAACACCGGCATGGTGCTGGTGGATCCGAAACAACCGGAACACAACTTCAAACCGCTGAATAGCCTTGGCGACGGCTACGCGCAACTGGCCAAGGCCGGCAAGGGCCTGGTGGAAGTGGAGTTGAACGGCGAACACTACATGGCCAACGTCTGGCCGTCGGAGCAACTGGGCTGGACCTTCATCGGCCTGATCAAGCAGGACGACGTGATGAGTTCCGCGACCCAGTTGACCTGGTTGATCGCCATCATCGCCGCCGTCCTGGCCGTCATCTTCGCCATCGTCGGCGCCAGTTTTGCCAGCCTCATCGTGCGCCCGATCCGCAGCGTGGCCAGCGGCCTGGAAGGCATCGCCCAGGGCGAAGGCGACCTGACCCAGAACCTGCAAATCCGTGGCAACGACGAAACCGCGCAACTGGCCAACTGGTTCAACCAGTTTCTGACGGCGATTCGCAACCTGATCCAGAACATCGGCGGTGCGGCGGGCAAGATCCTCGACACATCGAAGAGCTCGACCCAGGTCTCCAGCGACATGGCCGAAGCCGCCGGACGCCAGCGTGAGGCAGTGGACATGGTCTCCACGGCGTTCCACGAAATGGTCGCCACCGCCAACGAAGTCGCGCGTTCTTGCAGTCAGGCGGCGGAGTCTGCCGACAGTGGCCAGCGCCAGGCGCGCGAAGGTCAGCAGCAGATCGATGCGGCGGTGAACAGCGTTGATCGCCTGAGCCAGGAAATCGAACAGTCGGCCCAGTCGATGCAACAGCTCGAACGCGACAGCAACGACATCCAGTCGATCCTGGGGACCATCCGCTCGATCGCTGAACAGACCAACCTGCTGGCGCTGAACGCCGCGATCGAAGCGGCCCGTGCCGGTGAACAGGGGCGCGGCTTTGCCGTGGTGGCTGACGAAGTGCGGGCCCTGGCCAAGCGCACGGCCGACTCCACCGCAGAAATCGACGGGCTGCTGGGCAACCTGGCCAAACGCACCAGCCAGGTGACCCAGCAGATGCACGCCAGCCTGGAAGTGTCCCAGCAATCGGTGACTCGCATCGGCGAGGCGCGCAACAGCTTCGGGCAGATTCGTGAGTCGGTGGACGTGATCCGCGACATGAACACCCAGATCGCCACGGCGGCGGAACAACAGCATCAAGTGGCCGAAGACATCAACCGGCACATCAGCCAGATCCATGGCGATGCGCAGTTGGTGGCAGAACTGGCCAACTCGGCGCGCCTGGATTCCCAGAGCCTGGCCGGGTTGTCGAATGAGCTGGACGGGTTGGTGCGCAGGTTCCGTACCTGATCCCTATTGTCGGGTGGCCGCTTCGCGGCCATTCGCTGGCAAGCCAGCTCCTACACGTGTTGCGCAGCGGCCCAACCTGTAGGAGCTGGCTTGCCAGCGAAGGCGATCTCACGGTCGAAACAGAAACAACGGCATTCTTGTTCAACGTTCGAGAATGGCAGTCACCCCCTGCCCGCCCGCCGCGCAGATCGAAATCAGTCCCCGTCCCTTGCCCGCCGCATCCAGCAACTTCGCCAGGTTGGCGACGATGCGCCCGCCGGTGGCGGCAAACGGGTGCCCCGCCGCCAGGGAACTGCCTTTGACGTTGAGTCGGCGGCGGTCAATCGAGCCCAATGGCGCATCGAGGCCGAGACGGGTTTTGCAATACTGCGGATCTTCCCAGGCCTTCAATGTGCACAGCACTTGCGCGGCGAAGGCTTCGTGGATTTCGTAGTAGTCGAAATCCTGCAAGGTCAGGCCATTGCGCGCTAGCAAACGTGGCACGGCGTAGACCGGCGCCATCAACAACCCTTCGGCACCGTTGACAAAATCCACCGCCGCCGCTTCGCCGTCGCGCCAGTAGGCAAGAATCGGTAACCCGCGTGCCTTGGCCCATTCCTCATTGCCCAGCAGCACCAGTGACGCGCCATCGGTCAGCGGCGTGGAGTTGCCTGCGGTCAGGGTGCCCTTGGCGCTTTTCTCATAGGCTGGTTTGAGCGCGGCGAGCTTTTCCAGCGTGGAGTCCGGGCGCAGGTTGTTATCGCGAGTAAGGCCCATAAATGGCGTCATCAGGTCGTTGTGCCAGCCCTCGGCGTAGGACGCGGCCAGTTTCTGATGGCTCTCGAGCGCCAATTGATCCTGTGCCTGGCGAGGGATGTTCCAGGTCTGGGCCATCAGCTCGCAATGCTGGCCCATGGACAACCCGGTGCGCGGCTCGCCATTGCGCGGGAATTCGGGGATCAGATGCTTGGGACGCAACTGCAGGAAGGTTTTCAGTTTGTCGCCGGTGGTTTTCGAGCGGTTGGCTTGCAGGAGGATTTTGCGCAGGCCCTCGCTGACACTGATCGGCGCATCCGAGGTGGTGTCCACGCCACCGGCAATGCCGCAGTCGATCTGGCCCAGGGCAATCTTGTTCGCCACCAGCAACGCCGCTTCCAGCCCGGTGCCGCACGCCTGCTGGATGTCATAGGCCGGAGTGGCCGGCGACAGTCGCGAACCGAGTACGCACTCGCGCGTGAGGTTCATGTCCCGCGACAACTTGAGCACGGCCCCGGCGACCACTTCGCCGATGCGTTGGCCGTGCAGGTTGTAACGTTCGATCAGGCCTTCGAGGGCGGCGGTGAGCATCACCTGATTACTGGCCGTGGCGTAGGGGCCATTGGAGCGGGCGAAGGGAATCCGGTTACCGCCGATAATCGCGACGCGGCGCAGTTGGGTCATGAAATGCTCCTGATGAAATAGCCAAAATTGAAACTACCCCCTGTAGGAGCTGCCGAAGGCTGCGATCTTTTGATCTTGATTCCAAAAAGCCAAGTCAAAAGATCGCAGCCTTCGGCAGCTCCTACAATGACCAAGCGTAGGCCTTATCTCGTGGATCGAACGACTGATAGCCATTCATGGTCCACACTTTGATCCCCAGCTTTTGGAGCGTGTTCCATGTCTGACCGCTATATCGACTTCGCCAATTCGTCCATCGGCCATCGCCTGCTCGGCGCCCTGGGGTTGCCGGCGCCGACCAGGCTGGAGCGCTGGCAAGCAGGCCGACTGCGGCCCGTGGAAGGTGCGTTGTTGATCGGCGGCGGGCCGTTGGCGGAACACGTCAGCGCCTTCGCCAACCGCCTGACCGACGTGATCTACAGCTACGGCACCGAGCCTTCGATGGCCACGGCCTGGATTCCCGGCCATGGACCGAAACTCAAGGCTGTGGTGTTCGATGCCAGTGACCTGCTGCACACCGACCAGCTCAAGCAACTGCGCGAGTTCTTCCAGCCGCTGATGAAGAACCTCGAACACTGCGCGCACCTGGTGATTCTCGGACGCGATCCGCAAAGCCTGCGCGACCCGTTCGCCGCCAGTGCGCAGCGTGCCCTGGAAGGTTTCAGCCGTTCGCTGGCCAAGGAGTTGCGCAGCGGTGGCACCTTGCAATTGATCTACGTCGGCGAAGGTGCCGAGGCGCAACTGGAAGGCCCGCTGCGGTTTTTCCTCTCACCGAAAAGCGCCTTCGTGTCCGGGCAGGTCATTCGCTTGAATGCGTGCTCAACGCCAGTCACCGACTGGACACGCCCGCTCGCCGGGCCCAAGGCACTGGTCACCGGCGCAGCACGCGGTATCGGTGCCGCCATCGCGGAAACCCTGGCCCGTGATGGTGCCGACGTCATCCTGCTCGACGTGCCCCCGGCCAAAACCGATCTCGAAGCCCTCGCCGCACGCCTCGGTGGGCGCAGCATCACCCTCGACATCTGCGCCGAAGACGCCGCCGCGCAGTTGATCGAACAGTTGCCCGACGGCCTTGACATCGTGGTGCACAACGCCGGCATCACTCGTGACAAAACCCTGGCCAACATGACCCCCGAATACTGGGACGCCGTGCTGGCGGTCAACCTCAATGCGCCGCAAGTGCTGACCAAAGCCCTGCTCGACAGCGGCACCCTGCACGACAACGGCCGGGTGATACTGCTGGCGTCCATCAGCGGCATCGCCGGCAATCGCGGGCAAACCAATTACGCCGCGAGCAAGGCCGGGCTCATTGGCCTGGCGCAAGCCTGGGCGCCACTGCTCCACGAGCGCGGCATCAGCATCAACGCCGTGGCGCCGGGCTTCATCGAAACGCAGATGACCGCGCACATTCCCTTCGGCCTGCGCGAAGCCGGACGGCGCATGAGTTCGCTTGGCCAAGGCGGCTTGCCACAAGACGTCGCCGAAGCCGTGGCCTGGCTCGCGCAACCGGGCACCGGCGCGTTTACCGGGCAAGCGTTGCGCGTGTGTGGGCAAAGCGCTCTGGGGGCTTAAGGATGATCACCGACTGGCACACACTCAACCGCGAACCCAGCTTGCCGGGGTTGTACGCACGAGCGGCGACACGGCGCAAAATCACCGGCACCACCCTGCCCGATTCGGGCTTGCGTTGCTGGGTCGAAGTCGATCCCAAGCGCCTGTCGGCCTATCGCAAGGTCTGTGGTTTCGCCGACAACGGCCTGCTACCGCCGACCTACCCGCACATCCTCGGGTTTGCCTTGCAGATGCAGTTGCTCACGGCCAGGGACTTCCCGTTCCCGCTGCTGGGCCTGATACACCTGAGCAATCGCATTCGTATACTGCGCCCCATGGGCGGGGTGAATCGGGTGCGCGTCAGCGTACAAGTGCAGAACCTGCAACCCCACGCCAAAGGCGCGACGTTCGATTTGTTGACCAGCCTCGACGATCAGTTGGGGCCGTTGTGGGAAGCAGAAAGCCGGATGCTCTGTCGCGGCGTCAAACTCGAGGGTGAACCGCCGGAAGAACCTCTGACAACCAACCTGGCCTTGAGCGAAATCGAGCACTGGAAAGCGCCCTCGGACATCGGCCGGCAATACGCCAAGGTGTCCGGCGACTACAACCCGATCCACCTGAGCACGGCCAGCGCCCGACTCTTCGGTTTCCCGACCGCCATCGCCCACGGCTTGTGGAACAAGGCGCGCACGCTGGCTGCGCTGGCCGGGCACCTGCCAGCGGCGAATGTCGAGATCGCGGTGCAATTCAAGAAGCCGGTACGGTTGCCCAGTGAAGTGACGTTGCTGGCCAGTGCGCCGGGACCTAGCGGGGATCTGCAGTTGGTGGGCGCCGGGGATCTGGAGCATATGGTCGGGCAGTGGCGGCCGGTTGCCTGACAAGGCTGATGTCTGTGGCGAGAGGGCTTGCACCCTCGCCACAAAAGCTGCGTGGTCAGTCTTGCGGATCGAGATTATCCAACGCCCGGTTCACCGCCAGCTCACCCAGCATGATCACCTGCGCAATCCCCAGCATCGTATTGCGCTGCGAGCCTTCCAGAAACCCCGCGAAATCACTCGCCATCACACTCGCCGACGCCAGTGATTCACAGGCGTGGGCCAGCAGGGTTTCAGTGTCGATGTCCGGAGCGATGACGAACATCGTGCTGGGCTTGTGGGTGACAGGTTGCCTAGGTGGATTGAGGTAGTGATCGAGGGCGCGGTCGGCGGCTTCGTGGAGTTTGTTTGAGTGGGGGGATTGATAGGGGGAAACCTCGTCGGTTTCGGGGGGATTTGGGGTGGGTTTGAACATGGTGAAGCTCCATTCTTGGATTTGGAGTTCGCCATCACTGCGACCAAGCAGAAGGGTGGCGAACCGTACGCAGGTTGGTCGACCAGGGAATGGAAACCCGGCAGGGCCTGGGCCCTCCCACGCACAGCTCGCCATTAAGCAAGCACAAAAATGCCGCTCGCGCGGCACTGTGCGCCATTCTAAACCCGGGCGACCAAACCCGATCACTGATTTTGCAGCGACAGACAAAGGCTAGAGATCGCGCTTCTGACGGACAACCTGAAAAACATGTCGGAGGTTTCCTCGGGACTTGAGGAAAACTACACAGGATTGGTCGGCTGACAGGCCGTCTTCGCTGGCAAGCCAGCTCCTACAGTTGATCAGAGTATGCCTGCAAGAGATTGGTCGGCTGGCAGGCCGCCTTCGCTGGCAAGCCAGCTCCTACAGTTGATCGGCGTACACCGACGCTTTTCACCACTCATCAGGCCGAGCGTTAGCTCGCCTGCAGCTTTTGATCTTGATTTACCCGCCCCCTCGGGAGGCTGAGTGGAGGTGTTCATCCGGGGATGGGCGCGCAGCGCCGTTCGACGCAGTCGAACTCATTGCATGTAGGTCGTCGCGAAGCAGACCGGAGGGCAATGCCCCCGGATGAATACCGGAGCGAAGGAACGCCGAGCCTAAGCGAGGGGCCGTACGTAAGGGGCGAGACCTTTGGTTCCTTTGGGGCGTTTGCCAAAGGGACTCGCCGTAAGGGCGAAACCATAAGCCGCCGTTACCGCAGCAATGGATATGTACACCATCCAAAAAAAACCCCTGTGGATGCACAGGGGTTGAGAGGCCGGCTGATTCTAGGATGCGTGCGGTGGATAGTTGGCCAATATCCGCGTGACCGTTTGCCAGATCGCATCGCGACGATCCGTCGGGTTCGGCGTGCGACTGAGTATCTGTTCGTCACTGCCGCGCCACACCAGTTTGCCGTCCTTGCCATCGAGCAGGTCGATCTGGATGGTCGCCACTTTGTAGCTGACATTGCGGGTTTCGTTGTACATGGGGGCGCCGTAGTAGCCATACCAAGGGTTACCCCAGCCGCCGCCGTAATTGGTGGTCACCTGTTGTTGCCGCTCTTCGACAATCAGGTAGGTCTGCACATTCAAATCGCCCTTGGCGCCTACAGCAGCCGGACGCAGACCGCGCTGATCCAGTTGATCGGCAACCGCCTGACGGACGCGCTGTTCGGTCAGGTCGCTCTTGATTCGAGGATCATCGGGACGGTATTGCAGGGCGGGTTCTTTCCAGGTCCAGCTGCGATAGGCAGCAAAGTCGCGGCTGGCGTCGAAGTCATGATTGACCTGGTTGGCGGCGCAGGCACTGAGCAGCGCGGCCACTGCCAGTAAAACAAAACGGCGGAACATGATGATTCTCCGGTAGAAGACATGATCCTGTGGAATGCTTCTTATCTACAAGAAGCTAACTAGGAGGATACGCCGACATTGCCTTTTCCACAGCCTCCCGTATGGTATCGGCGCGCTCGCTTTCGCTGCCCCGGTTGCCGGTTTCAGCACTGGAGCTCCATATCGGCTGACCACTTTTGGCGTCAAACATGTCCACCTGCACGACCACGACCTGTTCCCGATAGGTACGGATGATCGGCACGGTGGCATATCCGCCATATCCAGGGCCGTAGCCGTTGTAGCCACCATAACCGCCGCCGTAATAGTCGTCCCGAACCTGACGCAAGCGGGTTTCCATCCGCAGGTCGGCGCTGACAAACAGGTCCGCCGGACGATTGTCATGCAGCGGACGCAAACCCCGCTGATCCAGCGCATTGCTGACCGCTTCGGCGATCTGCGCCGAGTCGGCCCAGGCGGTGCCCGGTGGCAGATGCCCATCGAGCCAGGCCCAACTGCGATAACGTCCATAGTCACGCGGCGCTGCCGGGTAAGCGCTGCGATCAAAAGTATTGGCGGCCTGGGGTGGCGCCGATGGCAAAGGGTTGGAAGTGGCCACATAGGGGTTGCTGCCCTGACAAGCGGCCAGCCCCACGCAGAACACCAGCACACCTGAATGATTTTTCATTTCGTGCTCCGATCAGACAGGCCGACAGATCCAGTGCAAGTAACGCCCAAGCCCGGCAAAGCTTGGATGACGGCGATGGGCCAGTTCCATTTCGAGCAGGTCCACCAGTTCGGCACGGGCCTGGAATTCCACCGGCATGTAATCGTGAAAAACTCGCACGCCACTCTGTATTTCGACCTTCCACAGGCCTTCAAGTTGCGCCGCCAGCTCGCGCGGATCAAGGGGCTGCTGCGGGGTCAGGCTCTGCTTTTCACCGGCCATGTCGTTCTTGCGCATCTTGCGGAAATGGCCTTTGAGCAAGTTGCGATAAATCAGCGCATCGCGGTTGTAGAACGCCAGGGACAGCCAGCCATCCGCCTTGGTCAGTTGATGCAGCACCGGCAGGATGGCGTGGGGCTCGGCCAGCCATTCCAGCACCGCATGGCACAGCACCAGATCGTAAGGTTTGGTGAGCTGCCCGAGCAGTTCCTGCCAGGGTGCCTGAATGAATGTGGCGCTCTGCCCGGCTTCGGCAAAACGCTGGCGGGCGCCTTCGAGCATCGGTTCGGCAGGCTCGGCGAGGGTCACCTGATGGCCGCGCTCGGCCAGCCACAACGACATATGGCCAAGGCCGGCGCCGATGTCCAGAACGCGCAGCGGCCGGTCGGGCAAGGTTTCGGCCAGATCGGCCTGCAACACCGCCAGACGGATCGCACCTTTGGCACCGCCGTAGATTTTTTCGGCGAAACGGGTCGCCAGTTGATCGAAATGACGGTCGCTCATCAGTTGAACCTCCGTTCGCTGTCCGCCAGTTTGCTGCGCACCACGGCATCCATGTCCAGGCCCAGCTCACTGCACAACAGCAACAGATAAAGCACAATGTCACCGACTTCCTGCCCGGCGTGGACGAGTTTGTCCGCCGGCAACTGGCGTGACTGGTCTTCGGTCATCCACTGGAAAATCTCCACCAGCTCGGACATTTCCACGCTCGCGGCCATGGCCAGGTTCTTCGGGCTGTGAAATTGCCGCCAGTCATTGCGGTCACGGATGGCGTGCAGGCGTTCGGTCAGTTCAACAAGGTTCATCGGGCTCTCCTGAAGGCGTATAGCTTCGGGGGGATCACAGGTGAAGGCAAGGGGCAGAAGATACATGCTCATCTGTGCAACCCTCTATGCTTGTGGGAACTCGGCAGCATGATCGACAGCCCAAGACTCAATTCTCTTTAATCAGGACGTTCACTCCATGCAGGTAGAAGGTTTTTCCGAATGGCTCGGCCAGGTACTCGGCTCGATCATCCGCTTCATCGTTGATGGCCTCAGTGGGCTGTTCAATCTGTTGAGCAACGCCAGCAGCAACTTTATCGAAGGCTTGTCCCAAGCGCTGGGCATGGATACCTCGGTCGTCAGCATCGTGACCCTGATCCTCGGGCTGCTACTGCTGTGGTCGGCGATCCGCGCCTTTCTCAATGCGTCGTTCATCATGGGGATTATCTGGTTGGTGCTGGGGCTTTGGTTGCTCAGCTGGATCATCCACTGACACCATCAATTCCTGTAGGAGCCGGCTTGCCGGCGAAGGCGTCCTCCAATATTGCATCGCACTTGCGGACGCCTTCGCTGGCAAGCCAGCTCCTACATTGGAGCGCGGCATATCCGGAATGTGCCGCTACAATGCCTGCTCCCAAGGAGCCTGCATGTCCAACCTGACCGCCGACTGGCGCGACCGCCCTACCCATCGCCGGGTCTGGGCACTCGCCGCGCCGATGATTCTTTCGAACATTTCCGTACCGCTGGTGGCACTGGTCGACAGCACCGTCATCGGTCACCTGCCCCATGCCCATCAACTTGGCGCCGTCGCGGTCGGGGCCAGCCTGTACACCTTCCTCGCCTGGGCCATGGGCTTTCTGCGCATGGGCTCCACCGGGTTCGCCGCCCAGGCGGCGGGGCGCGGGGATGGCGCGGCCTTGCGGCAGATTCTGTTGCAAGGCCTGCTGCTCGCCATCGGCCTGGCCGTGGTGTTGGGTGCGGTGGGCGTGCCATTGAGCGCGATCGCATTGCACTTCATGCAACCGTCGGCTGAGCTCGATCAACTGACCCGCGAGTTCTTCCACACCCGCCTGTTCGGCCTGCCGGCGGCGCTCGCCAGTTATGCACTGGTCGGCTGGTTTCTCGGCACCCAGAATGCCCGGGCGCCGCTGGCGATTTTGCTGACCACCAACCTGGTCAACATTGCCCTGAACCTGTGGTTCGTCCTCGGCCTGGAATGGGGCGTGGTCGGTGCGGCCAGGGCCTCGGTGATTGCCGAATGGACCGGTGCACTGATCGGTTTGCTGATGACTCGCAAAGCCCTGCGCGCCTACCCCGGGCCTATCGTTTGGGCGGCATTGGCGCTGTGGCAGAGTTGGCGGCCATTGCTGGCGGTCAACCGTGACATCTTCATCCGCAGCCTGGCGCTGCAATCGGTGTTCTTCCTGATCACGGTGCAAGGCACGCGGCTGGGCGACGCCACGGTCGCCGCCAACGCTCTTTTGCTCAATGGCCTGCTGCTGACCGCCCACGCCCTCGATGGCCTGGCCCACGCCGTCGAAGCCCTGTGCGGACATGCGCTTGGCGCCCGCGACCGCGATGCCCTGCGCCGTTCATTGGTGGTGGCTGGTGGCTGGTCGTTGCTGGCGAGCCTGGGGTTCGCCGCGCTGTTTCTGTTCGCCGGGCATCTATTCATCGAAATGCAGACCAACATTCAGAGCGTACGCGACACCGCATTCATCTACCTGCCCTACCTCGCCGTGCTGCCGCTGATTGCCGTCTGGAGTTACCTGCTCGACGGTCTGTTCATCGGCGCCACCCGCGCCAGGGAAATGCGCAACGGCATGCTGCTGACCGTGGCGCTGGTGCTGCCTATCGGCTGGGCACTGCAAGGCGGGGGCAACCATGGCCTGTGGATAACCTTTTTGTTGTTCATGCTCCTGCGCAGTCTGACCCTTGGCGTGATTGCCTGGCGCCTGCGCCGTCACGATGGCTGGTTCGCTGGCAGCACTCACTGAACGGGGCGACCTCATGACCCGGGTGGATCGTTCTGCCACAAGTGACGCAGGCTATCGAGGCGTTCCTGTTGAGTCCGCCCCGGCAACGGCTGCACGGGCACGGCGTCGGGATACTGCAAGCGCAGCCATATCCAGCCATCAAGCACCGGGCGCTCGCTGAAACCCAGCGCCACCCCTTCTTGCACATAGGCCCACAGGCGAGAGAAATCGGCACCGGTGGATTGGCTCCAGCGCCAGGCCTGCTGCTCGAGCAGGCAGGTTTGCAGTTTTTCCTGTTGCCCGGCGCTGAGGTTCTCCTCGACTGCCAACGGGCTGACCGCCAGCCTCGGGTTGGACAAGCGCTGCCAGCCCTCACATCCCATCGCGCGGTCGGCCCAGCTGCCACCGAACCAGCGCAACTGGTTGATGGGCCCGAGCCAGCGACTCAGTTCAACGGCATCGCTGGCATCGAAGAAATAGCTTGCCGTGATCGGGTTGTAGTAGCTCAAAAGGGCCCGGTGCAGGCCAAGCGTGACCGTGAGCATGCGCCGCAAATGCGCCAGCAACGACGCAGCGCTGGCCTCGCTGACCATCAGCAATCCGGGCCAGCGTTGTCCGTCGACGATGCATAAATCGGCCAGTGCCGGGCAGGTGCGCAGATCGACCAGGACCGGTCCCTGCTCATGCAGCGCATGCCACTCCGTGCCTTCGAACAACCCTGACCACTGGGCTTGCGCAAACATCTGCCGAAGTGTGGCACCCGCCTGCGGCGTGCCCGGCACATCCAGCAACAGCCACTGCGGGGGTGCCTCGGGCGTGCGTGTGGCGATCATGCTCCAGAGCTCTGGCCAAGCTGCGTCGCCAGACGACAGGTGCACAACGCCTGTGCGCAATGGTTGAAACTGCCACCGCCGGGCAGCAGGCACAACACCAGCAATGGCTCCCCCGACCGCAACCATTGCTCCAGGCCCTCATCATGGGTGCAGCCGGGCTGGGGGGTGTCAGCGTCCGTCACTTCGACCGTTGCCGGCGCATGCAGCAGCCCGGTTATCTGCGGTTGATCGGGATCGCCTTCGACAAAACCCACGACCAGTTCAGTCCCTTCCCGCAATGGCAAGAACGTCGATGCCTGCAGTTGCCTGGCCAGGGGTAACCAGCAATGGCTGGGCGCAGCCCCTTCGCCCTGATAAAGCCAGTCGAACTGCACCGGTACCGGCCTTGCCGGGTCGGGGCTTGGTTCATCGACCTCGACGACCCACGCCCGTTGCAGGCTATGCATTTGTGGTTTGACCGTCACACAGGGCGGCGCGAAGGGTGTCGGCCACTGCAGGGCACGGGCCTGATTGTGGTAAGGCGTCGCCGTATCCTGACTGCCCCAATGCTCAACGTGGGTTAGCAACCAGAGGCGATTGCATTCGGCAACCGGATGACCGGACAGCGGCATCAGCCGACCGCTGCGCAGGGTCACCAGGTCTGTCCGGCATTCGGCACTCTGCGCCGCTGTCCCACCGCAGTGCTGACGTTCGAACTGCCGCACCGCCGGCCGATCGCCCTCGCTGCGCAATACCGCAGGTTCGCCGGTTGGAAAATGCTGATGATCATCCCCAAACACCACACAGTGCCCGCGAGCCCGGTGTTCGAAGCGGTAGTGAAGCCGTTCCTGGGCGCACAGTCGCTGCAGAAACTGCAGATCCGACTCTCGATATTGCGTGCAGAAATCCCGGGGCGGGTATTCGCCGCTCAGCGCCAAGCGTCGATCTTTGCCGGTAATGCCGTGCTCCTTGAGCACCCGGTCGAGTATTTGCGGCACTGAAAGGGCGCTGAAAATTCGTTGGCTGAAGCGCTGGGCCAGGCATGCCAGTTTTGGCCCCAGACGCACCTGGCAGAGCCGGGGTCCCGAGGCATGATCACGCTGGACGAGTTCATGCAATTGTCCATGCACGTGGCTTCCAGCTGGTCCGAAATGCAACGAGGCCGGGCGGTACAGCAAACTGGCAAGGTCAAGCACCGGGTCATCGATCAGCAGTTCCAGGTCGAACACGAACGGCTCGCTGATGGCCTCTTTACCGGTAAAGGCCAGGACCTCAAAGGAGTCGGGCAGACCTGCTACATCCAGACGAAATGACGGTTCGCTGACTGGATTGAACATCGGCGTTTCTCTACAGGAGGGGCGGTCGGGGATTCTCGCTGAGAGACATGGCCGAGTAGAGTGCCGAAATACAAATTAGGAAATAACCTACGCGAAAAGGAGACCAAATGCTTTGGGTGGCCGAGGACGCGGGAAATTTCGCCTGGAATAGGAGAATTGCCGCACCAGGTCATCTGAAATTTCCGCGGCAAACGGAAAATTTTCAGACAACCTGATGAGCATGGCGCTTACCTCAGGAAGACAGGTAAGACGAACGGGTCAGCCCCAGACGCAAGGCATCGAGGAACTGCGTGCGCTCGGTGGCGCTGATGCGGGCACTGGCACACTTGTCGCGGTAGTGAGTCATCAGCTCCTCCGGCGACAAATGCACGTAACGCAGCATGTCTTCGATGGTGTCGTGGGTTTCGATACCCGCGTGGTACACGCTACCGTCGGCGTTCTGATAGATGTTCACCGAGTCGGTGTCACCGAACAGGTTGTGCATGTCGCCAAGAATTTCCTGGTAGGCGCCCACCAGGAAGATCCCCAGCAGATAGTCTTCACCTTCATTCAGACCGTGCACCGGCAAGCTGGTCTCGATGCTCTGCTCGTCGACGTACTGCTTGATCTTGCCGTCGGAGTCGCAGGTCAGGTCTTGCAGCACGGCACGGCGCAGCGGCTCTTCGTCGAGTCGGTGCAGCGGCAGGATCGGCAGGACCTGGCCGATGGCCCAGGTGTCCGGCAGGCTCTGGAATACCGAGAAGTTGCAGATGTACTTGTCAGCCAGCTTGTCGTTGAGTTCGTCGAGCACCTGACGGTGAGAACGCTGACGGGCTTTCAACGAGTTGTGCAGGCGGCGGCAAACGGCGAAGTAGCATTGCTCGGCCAGGGCTTTTTGCGCCAGGGTCAGCTTGCCATCGGCGTATTGAGTGGCCACGTCGCTCATGTAGTGCGTGGCGCGCCAGTAAGTCTCGGTGACCATTTCGATGTCGGTCGGGCCGAGCAGGTCAACCAGCCACTGCACGGTTTCCGGCAGCTCTTCCTTGTTATCGATCTTCGGCACGTCGTCGTTGTGTTTCTCGACGTCGGTCACCTGCACCACCAGCATGGCGTGGTGAGCGGTCAGGGAGCGGCCGCTTTCGGAGAAGATGTTCGGGTGCGGCAGGCTCTGCGCGTCGCAGAACTCCTTGAGCATCCCGACGACGACACCGGCGTAATCGTCCATGTCGTAGTTGATCGAACTGGCGTTACGCGAGTGAGTACCGTCGTAGTCCACGCCCAAACCGCCGCCGACGTCGATGTGATCCACCGGCAGGCCAAGGTTGCGCAACTCGCCGTAATAACGGATCGCTTCCTTGAAGCCGTGCTGGTAGTCCGCCAGGTTGGCGATCTGCGAGCCCATGTGGAAGTGCAACAGGCGAATGCCCTGATCCAGACCGGCAGCGCGGAAACGCTCGACCACCGACAGCAGTTGCGCCGCCGACAGGCCGAACTTGGATTTTTCACCACCGGTGTCTGCCCACTTGCTCGACGCCAGGGACGACAGACGCACGCGCAAGCCGACCTGCGGCTTGACCTTGAGCGCCGCCGCTTCTTCGATCACCAGACCGACTTCGGATTCTTTCTCGATCACGATGAACACGTTGTGGCCGAGCTTCTGGCCCATCAGCGCCAGACGGATGAACTCGCGGTCCTTGTAACCGTTGCAGACGATGGTGCCGCCCTTCGGCGCCAATGCCAGTACCGCCAGCAGTTCCGGCTTGGAGCCGGCTTCCAGACCGATGGAAACGTTCTGGGTAGCAATGATGTTTTCGATCACCGCTTCCTGCTGGTTAACCTTGATCGGGTACAGCGCGGTGTACTTGCTCTGATATTCCAGGCGCTCGATGTTGGCGTCGAACGCACCGGTCAGCTGACGCACGCGGTCTTGCAGGATGTCGGGGAAACGCACCAGCAATGGCAAGGACAAACCGCTTTTGCGCAGTTGGTCGACTTGCTCGAACAGGTCGATAGGCGAACTGGTCGGGCCGTTCGGACGAACTTCGACGCGACCGGCGTCATTGATCGCGAAATACCCGGCCCCCCAATGGCGAATCCCGTAAACACTGCGGCTGTCCGCAACTGTCCATTGGCTGCCATCGTCTTTGCGTGTGCGTCGTACGGACATCGAAGTCCCCTATAAAGAAGTCATAGAGCGTCGCCTGGGTTCAGGCCGGCGCAGTCTAAAGTATGAAAATGACGGTTCGTCAACGAGGGGGTAGACCTCGCTGACCGCAGTGAGTTTAGAAACCAGTCATGAACAGGCTCTGTGAAAACCATGGAGACGACGCCAGACCAGAATGAACGGGACTGGATCAAGCCGTGGGTGGCTTTCACAGAGGCTGCTAGCCGCCGGACTTCTTCGCCTTGAAACCGAGCTTGATCAGTTCTGCCAAGAGTAGCTCGACATGATCGCCCTGGATTTCGATGACACCGTCTTTCAACGCGCCACCGGTACCGCAACGTTTCTTCAACGTCGTGGCCAGTTCCTTGAGCGCGTCTTCAGCCAATGGCACGCCGGTGATGGTGGTCACCGTCTTGCCGCCACGGCCCTTGCTTTCGCGACGCACGCGTGCAATGCCGTCACCGGCCGGGATAACGGTCTGTTTGCAGATGCAGGCGTCCACCGGTTTACTGCATTCCGGGCAATGACGACCTGCGTCGGTGGAAAATACCAGGCCGCCCAGGGCGGCGAAGGATGCGGCTTTTTTGGCCACCGGCAATCCTCTTCGGAGGACAAAGACTGGTCGCAGCACTCGGGAAGGCTATCGACCGCGAAGCCCCACTCAGGCAGGGGCAGCGCTACTGAAACGGTACGACTCTTTGTAGGAGCTGACGAGTGCAACGAGGCTGCGATCTTTTTATTTCGACGCAAAAGCAAAGTCAAAAGATCGCAGCCTGCGGCAGCTCCTACAACGGGCAATACCGGTTCAGTTTGAAAAGTCGCGCAGTGTAACGGCAAAAACGCCGATTGCTAAGAGCCAATCGGCGCCAATTTATAGCTGTTTTGCGACGTCGATCCGGTGTGAGCGCAAATAGCGCTTCAACGCGGCCAGAGAGTCCGGGCAATAAGGCTTTTGCCCGATTTCCAGCATGACCTGATCAATGGGGATAAAGCGCGCTTCCAGCACCTCTTCCGGTTGCAGGATCAACGGGCCGTCCCATACCGCCGAGAACGCCGAACACCACAGGCGATTGCCGGTGTCCTCGAAGAAAAAATGGTCATGAGCGGTCAGTTCCACGCCACTCACTCCCAGCTCTTCCTCCAGCTCCCGGGCCGCCGACTCGGCGTAGGTTTCACTGGCGAGCACCATGCCGCCCGCCGCCACGTCCCAGAAACCGGGATAGATCGCCTTGCTCAGGGTGCGCCGGTGCACGCACAACTCGCCAGCGGAATTGAACAACATGATGTAGGTGCCACGCCCGATCAGCCCGCGCTCGCGCAAGTCGGAACGGACCAGGGCGCCGAGCAGGTTGTCCTGCTCGTCGACCCAGGCGATCTGTTCGGCATCGGACGCCGCGCGGTGCGCGGCTTCCCTGGTGTTATCGACCATGACTCAGCCCTGATTGAGCAATTGACGCAAATCGATCACCGCGGCGTTGGCCCGGGAAATGTAGTTGGCCATGACCAGCGAGTGGTTGGCCAGTACGCCGAAGCCACTGCCGTTGAGGATCATCGGGCTCCATACCGGCTCCTGCGACGCCTCCAGTTCACGAATGATCTGGCGCACGCTGACCGTGGCGTTCTTCTTTGCCAGTACGTCGGCGAAGTCGACTTCAATGGCGCGCAGCAAATGCGACAACGCCCAGGCCTGGCCGCGGGCTTCGTAGAACACGTTGTCGATTTGCAACCATGGGGTTTCAACGATTTCTTCGTCGACCTGCGGCGCCACGCCCGGTGCTACCACCTCGGTTTTCAACGCGGTGTTGAGCTTGACTCGGCCCACACTGGCCGACAGCCGTTGCGACAGCGAACCCAGACGGGTGCCGACATCACCCAGCCAGTTGTTCAGGTTATCGGCGCGGGCATAGAACAGCGCGCTCTTCTGGTTCGGATCGGACAGGCGCGCCTGATAGCGACTCAGAGAATTGATGCCTTCCTGATATTCGGACTCGCTGGATGGCAGCACCCAGCTCTTGTTGTCGAAGTTGAAACGCGGCTCGGCCTTGGCCAGGTCGGCGTCTTCGGCGGACTGCGACTGCGAACGGGCGAAGTCTTTACGCATTGCCCGGCTCAGGTCGCGGACCTGCACCAGCACACCGTATTCCCAGCTCGGCATGTTGTCCATCCACAGGCCTGGCGGAAATCGGTCGTTGGAAATATAGCCGCCCGGCTTGGTCAGCAAGGTGCCGGCGACGGTCTTCAGGGTTTCCACTGTGGTGTAGCCAACGACCATCTGCTTGCCTTCTTTCTCGGCCGCCAGTTGAGCGGTCTGCTGGACCGGGAACAGCGCCGGCTCCTGGCTCCAGTACCAGCCCAGGACACTCGCCACCAACAGGTAGATGCCCAGCAAAGTGGCCAGCGCCCGGCTGAACAACAGACCGCCCAGATAACTGCGGGTCTCCGACTTCGGTTCAGCGGCACGTTCAGGCGCACTGCCTGTGCGGTTCTTCCAGTCCAGCATGGCGATATCCTTTCAAGCTCTTGAGGTCAACGGTTCGACCACAACCATACAACAACGTGCCTTGGCCCGGCACCCGCCATCGCACCGATGCGGAAAATTACCGGTCTTGCGGATGAAAAGAGTTCCTGCCCACCAGATGACTGTGTTGCCGTCGAAATCCTCCTAATGGTTTGGATGACACGCCCCAAGGGAATCCCTGCTCCCTGAGGCCAATAAAAACTGGCCGATCCGCACCGCTCAGACCGCCGTAAATGACCAATGGTCTGTCACCCGCCAATTGCTGCCCTACGCCCGTCAAGCGCCCTGATTCACGGCACTTCGCCTCCGCACACGGCGACTAAACAGCCCAGAATCAGACCGATCGATCACAAATTGAATGAAGCGACATTGCAGATTATTGACGTACAGCACTCATGTAATGGAAAAGTGGTGCTAGCATAGAGCCACCAGTCGACCTCAGCGTGCACCCTAACTAGTAGTCAGGATATGACCGAGCCAGAAGACCCCAGCCGCGAGCGCCTCAAGCACCACTTTGCCCAGCGGGTAATTCATCAGGCTCGTCAGATTCTTGAGATATGGCAGCGCCTGCAACGCAGTGAGTGGTCCACCGCCGACCTGTCGGAATTGAGCGAGGCCAATCTGCGTCTGCTGCGTTTCGCCGAGCGTTTCGAACAACCGGAACACACGCAATTGGCACGTCACATCGGTCAGTCCCTGGAGGCGGTCGACGCCAATCGCGGACGCCTGAGCAGCGGCCTGATCACCGACCTCAATCGCTTGATGCAGCGCCTGTCACGTACCGGCCTGCGCCATGGCGACCAACTCGATCAGACCTTCCTGCCACCGCTGCGCAAGCCCGTCTATGTGATGCTGCAGGATCACGGCCGCGCCGAGCGCCTGGCCAAACAACTGGAATTCTTCGGGCTCAGTGCCCAGTCCCTGGACAGCGTAGACGCGTTTCGCTCATCGATGGTCGAGCGCTTGCCGGCGGCGATTGTCATGGACGTGGATTTCAGCGGCCCCGGCGTCGGCCTGAAACTGGCCGCCGAAGCCCAGGAAGGCCTGGACCATCGCTTGCCGCTGCTGTTCTTCAGCCTGCACGAAACCGACACCCCGACCCGCCTCGCCGCCGTGCGTGCCGGCGGCCAGGAGTTCCTCACCGGTACCCTCGAAGCGTCGAGCCTGCTGGAGAAGATCGAAGTCCTGACCTGCGTTGCCCAGTACGAACCTTATAAAGTGCTGATCATCGACGACTCCCGCGCCCAGGCCCTGCACACCGAGCGCCTGCTCAACAGCGCAGGGATCGTCACCCGGACGTTGATCGAGCCGATCCAGGCCATGGCCGAACTGGCGGATTTCCAGCCGGACCTGATCATCCTAGACATGTACATGCCGGCCTGCACCGGCACGGAACTGGCCAAGGTGATCCGCCATAACGACCGTTACGTCAGCGTGCCGATCATTTACCTGTCGGCCGAAGACGACCTGGACAAACAGCTCGACGCCATGAGCGAAGGCGGCGATGACTTCCTGACCAAACCGATCAAGCCCCGGCACCTGATCACCACCGTGCGTAACCGCGCGGCACGGGCACGCAACCTCAAGGCACGAATGGTCCGCGACAGTCTCACCGGCCTGTACAACCACACGCATATCCTGCAATTGCTCGAAGACTGCTCGTTCCGCGCCCGCCGCGAAAGCAAGCCGCTGAGCTTTGCCATGCTCGACATCGACCATTTCAAACGGGTCAACGACAGCCACGGTCACCCCATGGGTGACCGGGTGATCAAGAGCCTGGCGCTGTTTCTCAAGCAACGCCTGCGCAAAACCGACTTCATTGGCCGCTACGGTGGTGAAGAGTTCGCCATTGTCATGCCGGACACCGATATCGAAGCGGCCTACAACGTGCTTGATGAAATCCGACAGCGTTTTGCCGAGATTCACTACCCCGCGCAACCCCAGGATCTGTGGTGCACCTTCAGCGCCGGGTTGGTGGAGTTATGCGAAAGCTCTGACAGCCTGATGATGGCCAGTCAGGCAGATGATGCGCTGTATCGCGCCAAACATGGCGGACGCAATCGAATACAGGCCGCTCGCACATCAAAGCAAAGTGCCACTTTTTTATCGGAGTCGACCGATACAGTCATAACCCTGTAACAGAAACGCAATAACTTCAGGCACTTACCATTTCTGCCGTTGGTAGTCCGTAATGCGCCTGAAGCTGCTGACCAATCTCAATACCCTCCTTCTGGTGGCCGTGTGCGTGGCCCTCGGCGCTACGCTGTGGTGGTCGCAGAAGGCCCTTGAGCGTCCGTATCTATTAATGGAGCGCTACCTGGGCCTGTCGCAGCAGTTTCAGAATGAAGTGGCCCGCAGCGTCGAGGATTACTTGGGCAGCGGCGATGCACTGCGCCTGAGCAGTGCCTCCCAAGGCATCGACAGCCTGAAGAAAGAACTCGGCGAATTGCCACCGGCCTTGGCCGAGACGCTGCGCCCCAGCCTGTCGACCCTTGAAGAATTCAGCAAAACCGACCTGCTGGCCGCCGGCAAACTGGCAGGCGATCCGCAGGCCTTGCTGCTACAGGCCGAGCGGGAACTGGGTGCCAGTCTCGATCAGCTCAGCCAGTACGCCAGTGGCAATGCGGCCTACCTGACGCCGCTGCTCACCGCATCGCAGCACCTGGGCAAATTGTCCCTGGCCCGGGACAAACTGGTCAGCAGCGGCCGCAGTGAACTGGCCTTCGATGTCGAACGCGAAGTGGCCAACATCCGCACCCAGGCAGAGAAACTCGACGCCCTGCCCTTGCTGGGCGTGACCACCAGCAACGAGTCGAACACCGACGATTTCGCCTCGATGATGGGCCTTGAGAACAAGGAAAAAACCGTCGCCGAAGATGCTGGTGTCGGCCTCAAGCGCGAACTCAACAGCCTGCTCACCCGCTATCCGGCCGAGCTCACGCGCACTCGCGATCAAATCCAGAAACGCGCCGACCTCAGCGCCGCGACTCACGTGAAAATCGCCGACGTGCAACAGGCCATTGCCGGGCTGGAACCGGTGGTGCGCGCCCAGCATGGGCAGATCCAGGGTGAAGTGCGGCTGATGCAAGGTGTGATGATCGGTTTGATTCTGTTGATCGCACTGCTGATAGACACCCTGCAGCGCAAACTGGCACGGACCCTGACGAACCTCGCTCCGGCCCTCTCGACCTGGGCCGAAGGCGACTTCAGCCACGACATTCAACTGGGTAACACCAACCGCGAACTGCATGACATTGAAGCGTCGCTCAACCGCTTGCGCGCCTATCTGGTGGACTTGGTGGGGACCATTCGCCGCAACGCCGAACAGGTGGCCGGCAGCAGTCGCACCCTGGCTGACCTGAGCAACGACTTGCACAGCGGTGCCGAGCATCAGGCCGGCGACACGGCACTGATCCGCGATTCCCTCAGTGAGCTGGAAGCGACCATCCAACAAGTCGCCGGCGATGCCAGCCAGGCCGCCGATGCCAGCCGCCACGCCGGCCTCGCCGTGGAGCATGGACAGAAAGTCATCGGCCTGAGCCTCGCCGGCCTGCATGCGCTGGTGGATGAAGTGCAAGGCAATGCACAAATGATCGAACACCTGGCCGAAGAGTCGGCCACCATCGGCGGCGTGTTGACGGTGATCCGCTCGATTGCCGACCAGACCAACCTGCTGGCCTTGAACGCCGCCATCGAGGCGGCCCGGGCCGGGGAAATGGGCCGAGGCTTTGCCGTGGTGGCGGAAGAGGTGCGCTCACTGGCGCAACGTACAGCCGGGGCCACGGCGGAAATCCAGACGCTGATCGCAGGGCTGCAAACCGCCGCACGGCAATCGGTGGAAGGCATGCGCGCCCAGGTCGAACACGCCGAGGCCACGGCCAACCAGGCCCAGGCCGCCGATGGTGCGCTGGATAAAATCGTCGGGGCGATCCAGACCATTTCCGACACGGCGGTCCGCATCGCCGATGTCACAGCCCAGCAAAGCGGCGCTGTCAGCGAGATCCGCGACCACAGTGAGCGGATTCACCAGTTGGGTGGGGATAACCTGCTGCGTATCGGCGAAGGGCGTGAGCAAGGGGAGAACCTGCTTGTACTGGGTGGGCGATTGCATACGGCCGTTCAGGCTTTTCGCGTCTGACAGACCGCCTTCGCTGGCAAGCCAGCTCCTACAGGTGCGCGGAGTTTCTGTAGGAGCTGGCTTGCCAGCGAAGGCGTCAGTTCAATCACCACACATCCTTGGCTCTGCACACCGCACTACTGTCCGCTATCATCCCCCCAATTCCGATACGCGAGATCGTCATGCGCCGTTTGCTTTGCCTGCTGTTTTTAGTGTTCGCCCTGCCGGTCAGCGCCACTGGCTTGCTGGAGAATCGCCCCAGTTCGACCCTGGGCTCGATCAACAACAGCGCCGACTTCCTGCCGGTGCGTGAAGCCTTCCAGTTGAGCCTGGTAGACAGCACGCCGCAATCGATCAAGCTGCGTTTCGTCGCCACCGAAGGTTATTACCTCTACCGCCACCGCTTTCAATTTCGCACCGACCCGGCCGATGTCGTCCTCGGCGCTGCGAAACTGCCCGAGGGTCAGAAAAAGCACGATGAATACTTCGGCGACGTCGAGGTCTACCACGGCATTCTCGACGTCGAGTTACCACGCACCGATCAGCGCGCCTTCACTCTGGCCGTGACCTATCAGGGTTGCGCCGACAAAGGTTTGTGCTATCCACCGGAAACCGAGCGTTTGAGCATCGACGGCAGCGGCGCTCCGGCGACGGCTTCTCCATGGAGCTGGCGTGAACTGGCGCTGTTTTTCCTCGCGGGCCTGGGCCTGACGTTCACGCCATGCGTGCTGCCCATGCTGCCGATCCTGTCCGGCGTGGTGCTGCGCGGCCAGGTCGGTGGCTGGCGCGGTTTCAATCTGTCACTGGCTTATGTGCTGCCGATGGCCGCCTGCTTTGCCCTGCTCGGTGCGCTGATGGGGCTATTCGGCGCCCAGCTCAATCTGCAGGCGCGGCTGCAATCGGCCTGGGTACTAGTGCCTTTCGCGATGTTTTTTGCGCTGTTCGCGTTGGCGATGTTCGGCGTCTTCGAACTCAAATTGCCGCACGCCATCAGCAGTCGCCTGGACCGCATCGCCGGTCGCGCCAAAGGCGGCTCACTGTGGGGCGCTGCGGTGTTGGGCGTGGTCTCCAGCTTGCTGGTTTCACCCTGTGTTTCGGCGCCATTGGCCGGCGCGCTGTTGTACATCAGCGCCAGTGGCGATGCGCTGGGCGGCGGCTTGAAACTGTTCATGCTCGGCCTCGGCATGGGCGCACCGCTGTTGCTGGTGGCCACCGGTGGCGCAGCCTGGCTGCCGAAAAGCGGTCCGTGGCTGGTCTACGTGAAAAACGCGATTGGCGTGTTGTTGCTGGGACTGGCGATCGGCCTGCTCAGCCGGGTCTTGCCCGGCCAGGTCAGTTTGCTGTTGATCGGGCTTCTGGCCGGTGGCGTCGGCTTGTTCATGGGCGCGCTGGAGTTCGTCTACAAGCCGCCGCGCAAGCGTCTCGGGCAGTTGCTCGGAATGTTCCTGGTGTTTTACGCCCTGGCCTGCTGGTACGGCGCGTTCAGCGGCCAGACCGACCCCTTCAATCCGATTGGCCAGCCGCACGTCGTCGAGGGCAACCAGCCTGTACAAGGCACCAGTGTCTGGCAAACCGTCAGCACTTCCGCCGATCTGGACCGCGTGCTCGCCGAGGCCCGGTCATCCGGCACACCGCTGCTGCTCGACTGGTACGCCGACTGGTGCATCAGCTGCAAAGTCATCGAACATGAGGTGCTGGACGACCCTGTCGTCATCGAACGCCTCAAGGGTTACCGGCTGATCCGCTTCGACATCACCGCCAGCAACGCCGAGCAACGCACCCTGCTCGACCGTTACCAGTTGTTCGGTCCTCCGGCGCTGATGTTTTTTGGCAAGGATGGTGTCGAACGCGCCGATGTACGGGTGATCGGCGAGATCAACGCCAGGGACTTCGCCGAACGTGTTGCCAGGGCGAATGACCACATTTAATCAAGCAGTCATATATTTCGCGCAAACATCGGTCATCGTGCTGGCTATTGCAGAGAACTGGACAGTCACAAAGGCTTTGCGGCATAGTCGCCGGGTTCTGACAATTGCTCACAGATAACATAGGAACCGCCGATGGCGACGTTACTCGTTCTGCACGGACCCAACCTGAACTTGCTCGGCACTCGTGAACCGGGCACCTACGGCGCCACGACGCTGGCGCAGATCAACCAGGACCTGGAACGCCGTGCCCGCGAAGCCGGTCACCATCTGCTGCACCTGCAAAGCAATGCCGAGTACGAATTGATCGACCGCATTCACGCTGCCCGCATTGAAGGCGTGGACTTCATTCTGATCAACCCAGCAGCTTTTACACATACAAGTGTCGCATTACGTGACGCGCTGCTGGCGGTGAGCATCCCATTCATCGAAGTGCATTTGTCTAACGTGCACAAACGCGAACCTTTCCGCCATCACTCTTACTTCTCCGACGTAGCGGTGGGAGTGATCTGCGGCCTTGGCGCCAGCGGTTATCGACTGGCCCTGGAGGCCGCCCTGGAACAGCTTGAACAACAAGTTAACCGCCCCTGACCGACCCTTGGGAGTTGATGATTCATGGATATCCGTAAAGTTAAGAAACTGATCGAATTGCTGGAAGAGTCCGGCATCGACGAGCTCGAGATCAAGGAAGGCGAAGAGTCCGTACGCATCAGCCGTCATAGCAAGACCCCGGCTCAGCAGTACTACGCACCAGCTCCAATGCATGCTCCGGCTGCCGCGCCTGTCGCTGCCGCCGCTCCGGCTGCCGCTGCCGCACCTGCTGCTCCGGCCGCGCCAGCACTGAACGGCACCGTTGCCCGTTCGCCGATGGTCGGTACTTTCTATCGCAAGTCTTCGCCAACCTCGCCGTCCTTCGTGGAAGTCGGCCAGACCGTGAAGAAAGGCGACACCCTGTGCATCGTTGAAGCCATGAAGATGATGAACCACATCGAAGCTGAAACCAGCGGTGTGATCGAATCCATCCTCGTCGAAGACGGCCAGCCGGTTGAGTACGACCAACCGCTGTTCACCATCGTTTGAACCGCGGAGAGCCTTTGATGACTGCGAAGTTGGAAAAAGTTCTGATCGCCAACCGCGGTGAGATCGCCCTGCGGATCCTGCGCGCCTGCAAAGAAATGGGCATCAAGACCGTCGCCGTTTACTCCAAGGCTGACAAGGAACTGATGCACCTGGGCCTGGCAGACGAATCCGTCTGCATCGGTCCGGCATCGGCCGCCCATTCCTACCTGCACATTCCGGCAATCATTGCCGCGGCCGAAGTGACTGGCGCCACCGCCATTCACCCGGGCTACGGTTTCCTTGCGGAAAACGCCGACTTCGCCGAACAGGTCGAGAATTCCGGCTTCGCGTTCATTGGCCCGAAAGCCGAAACCATTCGCCTGATGGGCGACAAGGTATCGGCCAAGCACGCCATGATCGCTGCCGGCGTACCGACTGTTCCGGGTTCTGACGGCCCGCTGCCGGAAGACGAAGAAACCGCTCTGCGCATCGGTCGCGAAGTCGGTTACCCGGTGATCATCAAGGCCGCTGGCGGCGGCGGTGGTCGCGGCATGCGCGTTGTGCACAAAGAAGAAGACCTGATTTCCTCGGCGAAACTGACCCGCTCCGAAGCAGGCGCGGCGTTCGGCAACCCGATGGTCTATCTGGAAAAGTTTCTGACCAACCCACGTCACGTGGAAGTCCAGGTACTTTCCGATGGCCAGGGTCACGCTATCCATCTGGGCGACCGCGACTGCTCGCTGCAACGTCGTCACCAGAAGGTTCTTGAAGAAGCGCCGGCACCGGGCATCGACGAGAACGCACGTGAGGAAGTACTCGCACGCTGCGTCAGGGCGTGCATCGATATCGGCTACCGTGGCGCAGGCACTTTCGAGTTCCTGTACGAAAACGGTCGCTTCTACTTCATCGAGATGAACACTCGTGTCCAGGTAGAGCATCCGGTTTCGGAAATGGTCACCGGCATCGACATCGTCAAGGAGATGCTCAGCATCGCCGCCGGCAACAAGCTGTCGTTCACCCAGGATGACGTGGTCATCCGCGGTCACGCACTGGAATGCCGGATCAACGCCGAAGACCCGAAAACCTTCATGCCGAGCCCGGGCACGGTCAAGCATTTCCACGCGCCAGGCGGCAACGGCGTTCGCGTCGACTCGCACCTGTACAGTGGCTATGCCGTTCCACCGAACTACGATTCGTTGATTGGCAAGCTGATCACCTACGGCGCAACCCGTGACGAAGCCATGGCGCGCATGCGCAATGCGCTGGACGAAATCGTGGTCGACGGGATCAAGACCAACATCCCGTTGCACCGCGACCTGACCCGCGATGAAGGCTTCTGCAAAGGGGGCGTGAACATTCACTACCTCGAGCACAAGCTGGCTGGCGAGAAGCACTAAGCTTCGACCCCATCAACAAGGCCGCCTTCGGGCGGCTTTGTTGTTTGCGGGAAAGAAAGATCAAAAGATCGCCCGAGCGCGGACCGAGCCTGCGGCAGCTCCTACATTTGGAATGCATTCCCCTGTAGGAGCTGCCGCAGGCTGCGATCTTTTGCTTTTGCGCCATGGTCGTGTTCTGCCGCGCGCTCGCGTAAACTTGCGCGCTTCTCGCAGCCCGCTAGGCTGCAATCAACATTTTTCAAAGGTGCCCGCCATGCCTTGGCTGCAAGTACGTCTCGCCATCAGCCCAGAACAAGCCGAAACCTATGAAGACGCTTTCCTTGAAGTGGGCGCCGTGTCGGTGACCTTCATGGACGCCGAAGATCAGCCGATCTTCGAGCCAGAACTCAACACCACGCCGCTGTGGTCCCACACGCACCTGCTGGCCCTGTTCGAAGGTGGCACCGAGCCAGGCCCGGTACTGGCCCATCTGGAGCTGCTGACCGGCAGCCCGCTGCCCGAGCACCACAGCGAAGTGATCGAAGATCAGGACTGGGAACGCAGCTGGATGGACGGTTTCCAGCCAATGCGTTTCGGCCAGCGCCTGTGGATTGTGCCGAGCTGGCACGCCGCGCCGGAACCGGATGCCGTGAATTTGCTGCTGGACCCGGGCCTGGCGTTTGGCACCGGCACCCACCCGACCACCGCGCTGTGCCTGGAATGGCTCGACGGTCAGGATCTGAAAGGCTGCAACGTGCTGGACTTCGGTTGCGGTTCGGGGATTCTGGCGATTGCCTCGCTGTTGCTCGGCGCCAGAGAGGCCGTGGGCACCGATATCGACGTGCAGGCACTGGAAGCCTCACGCGACAATGCCGGACGCAACAACATTGCCGATGAGCTCTTCCCGCTGTATCTGCCGCAAGACTTGCCACAGGTTCAGGCTGACGTGCTGGTGGCCAACATTCTCGCCGGCCCGCTGGTCTCCCTGGCGCCGCAGTTGTCCGGCCTGGTCAAGTCCGGCGGTCGCCTGGCGCTGTCGGGCATCCTCGCCGAACAGGGCGACGAAGTCGCAGCCGCCTACGCCAAGGACTTCGATCTGGACCCGATCGCCAATCGCGATGGCTGGGTGCGCATCACTGGCCGTCGGCGCTAGAATGGCCGTCTGCATAATCCGGATCGCCGCATGACCGATAGCTTCGTCACTCAGTGCCCGCATTGCCAAACCAGCTTCCGCGTCAGCCATGCCCAGTTGAGCGTGGCGCGCGGTGTGGTTCGCTGTGGCTCCTGCCTGCAGGTGTTCAATGCCGCCAGGCAGCTGCTTGAGCAGGCCGGCAAGGAACCACCGGCAGCGAAGCCGCTCCCGCCTGAGCAGCCTGCGCAGCCCCTCGAAGCAGCGCCGCCGCGCGCCATCAGCCAAAAGCAATGGAGCGCCACCGAGCTGGACCTGGACAGTCTCGACCTCGACGAAGAACTCGCCCGGCTCGAACAGAGGGAGATCCAGCCGACCACCGAGCTCGGCCGCCATCGCGACGACTCGCTGAGCGCCCGTCGTGACAGCACCGGGCAGGATGACGAGGAGCCGTGGTCCGACAGCCTGTTCAGTGAGTCGGCGGCCGATCGTGCGCAACTCGACGAACCACTCGACAGCCTTGAATCGCCAGAGCCGACGGTCGAACCGAGAAAAGCCTCGCGCACCGAACCTTCGCTGTCCCTGGAACCGGTTGATCTCGACGACGAGCAGCAACCACCCCAGCTGCGCCTGAACGACCCGCTCGATGCGCCGCTGAGCCACGAACGCCTGTCGGCCGCCGACGAGAACGAAATCGACGACGACCTGCCCTCGATCGAACCGCTGCGCAAGCGGCGTGAACGCAGCGAGCCGGGCGTGCGTGCCGAAGTGCTGCAAGATCTGACCGACGACCCGCTGCAACTGGACTGGCAAAAACGCCGCTCGCCCTGGGGCCGACGGCTGTTGTGGTTGCTGCTGGTGCTGATTGCCGCTGGCGCCCTCGCCGGCCAGTACATCGCCTACCATTTCGACGAACTGGCGCGACAGGATCAATATCGCCCGTGGTTCCAGCAACTGTGCCCGCAAATCGGCTGCACCGTGCCCTCCAAGGTCGACATAGCGAAAATCAAGAGCAGCAACCTGGTGGTGCGCAGCCATCCCGAGTTCAATGGCGCCCTGGTGGTCGATGCGATCATCTATAACCGCGCGCCCTTCTCCCAGCCCTTCCCGCTGCTGGAACTGCGCTTCGCCGATCTCAATGGCCACCTGATCGCCAGTCGCCGCTTCAAACCCGGCGAGTACCTCAATGGCGATCTCGAAGGCATGGCGGAAATGCCTCCGCAAACGCCGATCCACATCGCCCTGGACATTCTCGACCCCGGCGCCAAGGCCGTGAACTACAGTCTGAGCTTCCACTCTCCGGAGTGAAACGCTCCATCGCTCCCCGATTGACGTCGGCTTTCTGAATCCACCCGGCAAACCAAACCACGGGTAATAACAGAATAACTGTTCAGAATTTGTTCAATTCAGCCTTTATCCAGTCATCGAGAGCGGGTATCATGCCAACCCTTTTTCGAACTCCCATGATCCGGCCCCACAACAGGGAAGTCCTATGTCGGCGGTACGCATCGGCCCATACACATTACATAACAGCTTGATTCTCGCCCCCATGGCGGGCGTCACCGACCAGCCCTTTCGTCAGCTGTGCAAGCGCTTGGGCGCGGGACTAGTGGTCTCGGAAATGGTCACCAGCGACATGAGTTTGTGGAACACCCGCAAGTCGCGCATGCGCATGATCCACAAAGGTGATCCCGAGCCACGCTCGGTACAGATCGCCGGTGGGGACGCGCAGATGCTGGCGGACGCCGCCCGTGCCAACGTTGAAATGGGCGCGCAGATTATTGATATCAACATGGGCTGTCCGGCAAAAAAAGTCTGCAACAAGGCTGCCGGTTCCGCACTGTTGAAGGATGAATCCCTGGTAACCGAGATCCTGCAGGCCGTCGTGGCTGCGGTCGATGTGCCGGTTACCCTGAAGATCCGGACCGGTTGGGACCGGGACAACAAGAATGGCCTGACGGTGGCAAAAATCGCCGAGCAGGCAGGCATTACGGCGCTGGCGGTGCATGGCCGCACCCGTGCCGACCTGTACACAGGTGTTGCCGAGTACGACACCATTGCCGCGATCAAGCAGGCGGTGTCGATTCCGGTCTTCGCCAACGGCGATATCGATTCGCCGGAAAAAGCCCGGTACGTGCTCGACGCGACCGGTGCCGATGGTTTGTTGATTGGCCGGGCTGCCCAGGGGCGGCCATGGATTTTTCGCGAGATCGACCATTTCCTGCGTACCGGCGAGAAGCTCCCGGCGCTGGAACTGATCGAGGTGGAACGCATTCTGCTAGAGCATCTGGCCGCCCTGCACGCCTTCTATGGCGATGTCATGGGTGTGCGCATTGCTCGAAAGCATGTGGGCTGGTATCTCGCAACCCTGCCGGGCGCCAGGGAGTTTCGCGCCCACTTCAATCGTTTGGATGGTACGGATACACAATGCGCCAACGTTCGGGCGTTTTTCGCCGAGCGTTACAAGAGCCTGACAGGGGACGGAGAGTGGGTGGCCGCATGACGATGATGACCGAGACTTTAGTGAGTGGAACAACACCCGTGAGCGACAACGTAAATTTGAAACAGCACCTCAATACGCCAAGCGAAGAAGGCCAGACCCTTCGCGGGAGTGTCGAGAAGGCGCTGCACAATTATTTCGCCCACCTTGAGGGCGCTGCCGTCACGGATGTGTACAACCTGGTGCTCTCCGAAGTCGAGGCTCCCCTGCTCGAGTGCGTGATGAATTACGTCAAGGGCAACCAGACCAAGGCCAGCGAGATGCTCGGACTGAACCGAGGCACGCTGCGCAAGAAACTCAAGCAGTACGATTTGCTGTAAGCATTCAATCAAACCAGAAAGGCGCCCGCGTAAACCGGTCGCCTTTTTTGCTGACTTCCTTTGCTTTTGATGGAAATTGAGATGACCGACCAGACTACCCGCCTGCCGATCCGCCGCGCCTTGATCAGCGTTTCCGACAAGACCGGGATCCTCGAATTCGCCAAGGAGCTTGAAGCCCTGGGCGTCGAGATCCTCTCCACCGGCGGGACGTTCAAGCTGCTGCAGGACAACGGCGTTGCCGCAGTGGAAGTCGCTGATTACACCGGCTTTGCCGAAATGATGGACGGTCGGGTGAAGACCCTGCACCCGAAAATCCACGGCGGGATCCTCGGTCGTCGCGGTATCGACGACGCCATCATGAACGAGCACGGCATCAAGCCGATCGATCTGGTTGCGGTCAACCTGTACCCGTTCGAAGCCACCATCAACAAGCCAGGTTGCGACCTGCCGACCGCCATCGAAAACATCGACATCGGCGGCCCGACCATGGTCCGTTCCGCTGCCAAGAACCACAAGGATGTGGCCATCGTGGTCAACGCCAGCGATTACGCCCGCGTCCTGGAAAACCTCAAGGCCGGCGGCCTGACCTACGCTCAGCGTTTCGACCTGATGCTCAAGGCCTTCGAGCACACCGCCGCCTATGACGGCATGATCGCCAACTACATGGGCACCGTGAACCAGGCTGCTGACACCCTCAGCACAGAAGGTCGCAGCGAGTTCCCGCGCACCTTCAACAGCCAGTTCATCAAGGCCCAGGAAATGCGCTACGGTGAGAACCCGCACCAGAGCGCGGCGTTCTACGTGGAGGCCAAGCCTGCCGAAGTCGGCATCGCCACCGCGACCCAACTGCAAGGCAAGGAACTGTCGTACAACAACGTGGCCGACACCGATGCCGCGCTGGAGTGCGTGAAGAGCTTCGTCAAGCCGGCTTGCGTGATCGTCAAGCACGCCAACCCGTGCGGCGTGGCTGTCAGCCCTGATGCCGAAGGCGGCATCCGCAAGGCCTACGACCTGGCCTACGCCACCGACACCGAATCCGCCTTCGGCGGCATCATCGCCTTCAACCGCGAACTGGACGCCGAGACCGCCAAGGCCATCGTCGAACGTCAGTTCGTCGAAGTGATCATCGCTCCATCGGTCAGCGAAGAAGCCCGCGCCATCGTCGCCGCCAAAGCCAACGTACGCCTGCTGGCCTGCGGCGAGTGGTCGGCTGACCGCGCGGCGGCCTGGGACTACAAGCGCGTCAATGGAGGCCTGCTGGTACAGAGCCGCGACATCGGCATGATCGGCGCCGACGACCTGAAAGTGGTCACCAAGCGCGCACCGTCCGAACAGGAAATCAACGACCTGATCTTCGCCTGGAAAGTCGCCAAGTACGTGAAGTCCAATGCCATCGTCTACGCCAAGAACCGCCAGACCATCGGTGTCGGCGCCGGCCAGATGAGCCGCGTGAACTCCGCGCGAATTGCTGCAATCAAGGCAGAACATGCCGGCTTGCAGGTTCAAGGTGCGGTCATGGCATCCGACGCGTTCTTCCCGTTCCGCGACGGCATCGACAACGCGGCCAAGGCCGGTATCACTGCGGTGATCCAGCCGGGCGGTTCGATGCGTGACAACGAAGTGATTGCAGCAGCTGACGAGGCTGGTATCGCCATGGTCTTTACGGGCATGCGCCACTTCCGCCACTGATACCCGCTCCCTCTGTGTGTAGGAGCTCTGCAGGAGCTGTCGAGTGAAACGAGGCTGCGATCTTTTGATCTTGTTTTTAAAAGGCAAGATCAAAAGATCGTCCGAACGCGGCCCGAGCCTTCGGCAGCTCCTACACAGTAGTTACACAGGGGTTTTGCAGCGCACCCACAGAATTTTGAGGTTTTTGAAATGAATGTTTTGATCATTGGCAGCGGTGGCCGTGAACACGCCCTGGCCTGGAAAGTGGCTCAGGATCCGCGTGTGCAGAAGGTGTTCGTGGCTCCGGGCAACGCCGGTACCGCCATCGAAGCCAAGTGCGAGAACGTCGCCATTGACGTACTGGCGCTTGAGCAACTGGCAGACTTTGCCGAGAAAAACGTTTCCCTGACCATCGTTGGCCCTGAAGTGCCTCTGGTTGCCGGTGTTGTGGATCTGTTCCGCAGCCGCGGCCTCGATTGCTTCGGTCCGACCGCCGGCGCTGCACAGCTGGAAGGTTCGAAAGCCTTCACCAAGGACTTCCTGGCTCGCCACAAGATCCCGACTGCCGACTACCAGAACTTCACCGAAATCGAGCCAGCCCTGGCCTACCTGCGTGAAAAAGGCGCTCCGATCGTGATCAAGGCCGACGGCCTGGCCGCCGGCAAAGGCGTGATCGTCGCCATGACCCTGGCTGAAGCCGAAGACGCCGTGCGCGACATGCTGGCGGGCAATGCCTTTGGCGATGCGGGTTCGCGCGTGGTCATCGAAGAATTCCTGGACGGCGAAGAAGCCAGCTTCATCGTCATGGTCGACGGCAAGAACGTGCTGCCGATGGCCACCAGCCAGGACCACAAACGCGTCGGTGACGGCGACACCGGTCCAAACACCGGTGGCATGGGGGCTTACTCCCCGGCACCAGTGGTCACCGCCGACGTGCACAAGCGCGTCATGGACCTGGTGATCTGGCCGACCGTGCGCGGCATGGCCGAGGAAGGCAATGTCTACACTGGCTTCCTGTACGCCGGCCTGATGATCGACAAGGCTGGTAACCCAAAAGTCATCGAATTCAACTGCCGTTTCGGCGACCCTGAAACCCAGCCGGTGATGCTGCGCTTGCAGTCGAGCCTGGTGCTGTTGGTCGAAGCGGCTCTGGCGCAGGCGCTGGACAAGGTCGAAGCGCAATGGGATCCACGTCCGAGCGTCGGTATCGTGCTGGCCGCAGGCGGCTATCCTGGTGACTACGCCAAAGGTGTGGCCATCAACGGCCTGGATGCAGCAGCTGCACTGGAAGGCAAAGTCTTCCACGCCGGTACTGCGCTCAAGGACGGTCAAGTCGTAACGGCCGGTGGTCGAGTGCTTTGTGCCACGGCCATGGGCGCCAGCGTCGACGCTGCACAGCAGCAGGCTTACAAACTGGCGGCATCGATTGACTGGGAAGGCTGTTTCTATCGCAAGGACATTGGCTACCGTGCCATTGCCCGCGAGCGTGGCGAAAATCAGGAATAAGGTAAACACCGCGCCAGGCAATGAACACGGTTTATTGCCTGGCTGTTCCGGCGTCGCGCATCGTTATATTCTGGCATCAACCTAACGAAGGGATTTCGCCGTGCGCTGGCTCAGGATTGCCATAAGCTTGACCGTCACTTTGCTGACCTTGCTCTGCATGCTACCGGCCCAGGCCACGCAAGGCAGTGGCTGGGCGGTATTGCTCGACGAACAGGGCGACTTGCAACTGAGCGACATCCGTTCCGCACGCTATACCAATCAATTCAGCCCTATCGAACTCGACCGCATTACCGCGGCCGAACCCGATGGCGCGTTATGGTTGCGATTCAGGCTTGCGCCGGGTAACCACGAACAGTTGCTGCGAGTGTTCGCGCCTGACCTGCGCCAGTTCAACATGTACGTGCTGGACGGCGACAAGCTGATCGATCAATCCAGCACGGGCAACGAACAGCCGCAATCCGAGCGACCATTGCCCAGCAGCGACTTCATGCTGGCCCTGCCGCAAAGCGACACCCCCCTCGACGTTTACCTGCGACTGACCTCCGACCACCAGTTACGCCCCTATATCACCCTGCAATCGGCGATCCTCGCGGCTGCCAACCAGAACCAGACGCTGATCTATGGCCTGCTTTTCGGTTGCATCGCCATGTTGATCCTGCACAATCTCATCCGCTACACCTACACCCGCTCGCACAGCGCCCTCTGGTTGGCGACGTGCGAAGGGTTGTTGATGCTCAGCCTGCTGCTGTTGCTGAACCTCGCTGGTCCCTGGCTGCCGGACTGGCATGCACTGCAAACGCCGGGGGCTTACCTGGCATTGTTAATGACGGCGCCCTGCGGTCTGATGCTTGCCTATCGCTTCTTCTCCCCGCTCGGGCCGCACCCGCTGAACCGGTTGCTGCTCGGCGAGATCCTGCTCATCATCATCTGCGGCCTGATGCTGCTGTTCGTCAATACCTTGCCGCTGAACTTCATTACCTACGGCCTGGTAGCCTTGGCAGGCCTGACCATGCTGTTCATCAGCGTCTATCACTGGCAAAAAGGTTATCGCCCGGCTCGCCTCTTCGTGGTGGCCATGGTGGTGTTCAACCTCGGGACACTGATCATCCTGCCCGCCCTGTTGGGGCTGACCCTGATCGAGCCCCATGGCCTGCTCACCACCTTGCTGGTGTTCATCTGCATCAGCGGCCTGCTGATGAGCATTGCATTGAGCGAGCGCCAGCGCCGCATCACCGAAGACCGTTTCAGCATCAGCCGTGACCTGGCGGCCAGCAACGCCGAGATCAACGCCAAGGCCGAGTTCCTGGCGAAAATCAGCCATGAGATCCGCACACCGATGAACGGCGTCCTCGGTATGACCGAGCTGCTGCTGGGCACGCCGCTTTCGGTCAAGCAACGCGACTATGTGCAGACGATCCACAGCGCCGGCAACGAGCTGCTGACACTGATCAACGAAATTCTCGACATTTCAAAACTCGAGTCCGGGCAGATCGAGCTGGACGATGTGCAGTTCGACCTCAACGCGCTGATCGAAGACTGCCTGAGCATCTTCCGCGCCAAGGCCGAGCAGCAAAACGTCGAGTTGATCAGCTTCATCCAGCCGCAAGTGCCGCGGGTGATCAGCGGTGACCCGACACGCTTGCGCCAGACCCTGTTGAGCCTGCTGGAAAACGCCCTGAAAAAAACCGATGAAGGCGAAATCCTGATCGTCGTGGCGCTCGACGAGCGCAACAACAAACCACGCCTGCGTATTGCCGTGCAGGACAGCGGCGAGCCCATGGACGCCGAAGAACGAGACGCCCTGATGCACGCCGAACTGCACAGCCGGCATTTCCTTTCGGCCACCCATCCGGGCGGCAACCTGGGGCTGGTGATTGCCCGCCAGCTGATCCGCTTGATGCAAGGGGAGTTCGGAATCAAGAGCGGCAGCAACCAGGGCAGCACGCTGTGGCTGACCCTGCCGCTGGACCCGGATCGCCTCGAACACCCGACCTCCGACCTCGACGGCCCTCTGCAAGGTGCGCGGGTATTGGTGGTGGACGACAATGACACCTGTCGCAAGGTACTGGTGCAGCAATGCAGCGCCTGGGGCCTGAACGTCAGCGCTGCGCCTTCCGGCAAGGAAGCGCTTGCACTGCTGCGCACCAAGGCTCATTTGCGTGATTACTTCGATGTGGTCCTGCTGGACCAGAACATGCCCGGCATGACCGGCATGCAACTGGCGGCCAAGATCAAGGAAGACCCGAGCCTGAACCACGACATCCTGCTGATCATGCTCACCGGCATCAGCAACGCACCGAGCAAGATCATTGCGCGCAATTCCGGGATCAAGCGCATCCTCGCCAAACCGGTAGCCGGCTACACCCTCAAGACCACTCTGGCCGACGAACTGACCCAACGCAACAAAGGTCTCGTCGCTACCCAGCCCGTGCCAAGCGGCCAGGTCCTGCCGGTCAAGGTCCCCTGCGACTTCCGCATTCTGGTGGCCGAAGACAACAGCATCTCGACCAAGGTGATCCGCGGCATGCTGAGCAAGCTCAATCTGCAACCGGATACTGCCTGCAACGGCGAAGAAGCCTTGCAAGCGATGAAAGCCCAGCGTTACGACCTGGTGCTGATGGACTGCGAAATGCCGATCCTCGACGGCTTCTCGGCCACCCAGCAATTGCGTGCCTGGGAAGTCAGCAACCAGCGGGTCCGAACCCCCGTGGTGGCATTGACCGCCCATATCCTGGCCGAACACAAAGAACGTGCGCGGCAGGCCGGCATGGACGGGCACATGGCCAAACCGGTGGAACTGTCGCAGCTGCGCGAACTGATCGAGCACTGGGTCGCCCAGCGTGACCAGCAGAATCGCGCAACGACCCAAACGTCCTGAGCCGACAGACTGCGCAACCCCTGATAGACTCCCCCTCGACTTCCCTCGCCAGTGAGCCCGGCACCATGCTCCATGTGTTGTTCAGCGTTTACCTGAAGATGCTGGTGCTCTACAGCCCATTCTTCGTGTTGTCCTGCTTCATCAGCCTGACCCGTGGTTATTCGCGCAAGGAACAGCGTCGGCTGGCCTGGAAAGTAGCGGTCGCCACCCTGGTCTCCAGTGTTCTGCTGTACTTGTTCGGCCGAGTGATTTTCAGTGTTTTCGGCATCACCGTGGACGCATTCCGCATCGGCGCAGGCAGTGTCCTGTTCATCTCGGCACTAGGGATGGCACAAGGCAAATCGGCGGTACAGACCGACAACGTGCAGCAGGATGTGACCATTGTCCCGCTGACCATTCCGCTGACGGTCGGCCCCGGCACCATCGGTGCCTTACTCGTGATGGGCGTGAGCCAGCCGCACTGGGACGACAAACTCACCGCCATTGTCAGCATTGCCCTTGCCAGCTTCACCGTGGGGGTGGTGCTTTATCTGTCCAGCCGCATCGAACGCATTCTCGGCGATCAGGGCTTACAGATAGTCAGCCGATTGATGGGATTGTTTGTGTGCGCGCTGGCGGCGCAGATCATCTTCACCGGAGTCAAGGGTTACCTGGTGCCTTGAAGCGACGGCTTGTCCAACCCCGAAAACAAGGCCCTGTGCATCAATCACAGGGCCTTGCCTTTTTATTGTGTGTAAAGCCTTTCAGTCAGGACTGGAGTTTGCGCACGAACACCTTGTTCGAATAAGCTTCGATTTTTTCGTGGACCCGTTTACGGTAGTTTTCAAACACCCGTCGGTTGAACACAAACACCCCGCCATTGGGAATGATCGCCAGCTCTCGATTGAACTCGCTCCACAGGAAAAAGTCGCGTTCAATCACGGTCGCGATGTAGCGCAAGCCAAGCAGGCAGACGACCACTTCACCCGAGGCGAGCCGCTCGCAAGGCGCGCACTTGAGGATGCCCGAGCCGCCATTGGCGACATTGCCGCGAAAGAAGTTCCAGGCAAACTCATCCAGCCGCAACGCCTGATAGGTGTCCTCGAGGAGCTGGCCCAAGGTCTCCACGCCCAAGCGGCCAATCACGCTATAACTGGCGCTGAGCAATTGTCGGACACTCGTGACCAGGATCGGTTCGGCCGGAACGATGGTCTTGAGCGTGTATCCCGCCTTGAGCAATCGCCCTTGAAAATAGTCGAACCAGACCTTCCTCGACACCTGGCCCGGGTATTTCTCATTGGCCGCCAGTTCCGCGTACAACAGGCAGTCCTGTATATCCTCCTGGTCTTGCAAACTTACCCGCTGGGTAAAGGACAACAGGCAACCACCCACTACGACAGCATTAACAGACTCGGGCATATTTACCCCCATACAGCCAGTGCTTTAATCGGTTACTTCGATCAAAGCCTGCCCACCTTATTGACCTGTCAATTGTTTGAAAAGACCATCGGCAAATTGGTCGTTATAGGCATACACCATATTTTTCTTTCGCTCGAATGCACGCCGATTAAAGTTGCGCACACCGGCGCCCTGGAAAACCTGCAAACCTTGAGTCTTGTAAGTCACGAATAAAAAGTTTCCGTTATATTCCTTATCCACCAAGTCAAGGCCGCCCATCAACATGGCCATGCCACCGCCTGGCGTCGTAATGCAAGGCACAGCCTTGAAGCTGACGACATCGTTTTTCTTGCTGCCGGCATCGACAATCTTCAGTGCATCCTTATCGCCCTTAAGCTTGCTGAAACCCGACGCCACCAGGTTCAGGACACTGCTCGCACCACTGGAAATGACGGTCTCCAGTACCTGCAACACTGCCTCATTCATCGTGATGGTGAGCTGCTTGCTGACGTATTTCTTGTAGGTGAAGCTTTCCGTCACCCAACCCACTGCCAACAATGCCTGGTTGTACTTATGGTACCGCTCTTCGTTGCTGGTTCCCTTGGGCAGGCGCCGGACCACCGCTTCAGCAAACTGCTGGCAGTCCAGCGCATCCTGCCTGTCTTCCTCCGAAAGCGCCTGGTCGAACACCACCAGCGAGGGCCCTACTACCGAAGTCCCGACACCTTGCGCCGACGAATCACTCGATGCTGCGCTCAGGATCGAGGTGGAGCGCTTGGTCCGCCCCCGTGGCGCGACGTTTTTCAGTTCTGCCGCAATGCCTTCGAAATACTTGTCCTGCATGGCATCATCAAATGCGACTTGAGCCACTGAGTGAACACTTATATCAGTCATTTAAATTTCCATTTTATTAATAAGTCGCCTCATGCGACCACCTGAAAATTAAAGCACAGGGTTGAACCGGTCAAAGCAAAAACACTTAGAACTTATTTCAGGAGTTATCAGAAAACAAAAGGGCCCGCGATAACTTTCGTTATTCACAGGCCCTACCGTTAGTTGCTACTTTGAACATCAGCGACCTTCGAACAAAGCCGCTTTCACTCAAGTGGCTGGCTTGCTTGGGTACCAGCGTGGCGTGTAAATCCAGTCACCTCCGCCAACCCGCGGAAAAGCACAGGTCAGGGACGAGCCGATCAATACCATGGTGCGCATGTCGACCTGATCCGGGGTCAACTGGCCAAGGGAGGTAACCCGCAGTGTCTGCCCCGGGCGCCCGATATCCCGACCCAGCACCACAGGCGTCTCGGGTACGCGGTGTCGGGCGACGATGTCCAGCGCCTGGCCCAATTGCCATGGACGTGCACGCGAGATCGGGTTGTAGAAAGCCAGGGCCAGATCGGCTTGAGCGGCCAGGTCCAGGCGCTTTTCGATGATTGCCCAGGGCTTGAGGTTATCTGACAGCGACAGCACACAGAAGTCATGTCCCAGCGGCGCGCCGGCCTGCGCGGCAGTCGCCAGCGAAGCAGAGACGCCCGGCAGGATCTCGAGATCAACGTTGTGCCAATGGACGTCGGTGGACTCGTGCAGCGCCTCCAGCACCGCAGCGGCCATGGCGAAAACCCCCGGATCTCCCGAGGAAACCACCACCACCGAGAGCCCCTGAGCCGCCAGTTCGAAGGCGTGGCGGGCGCGTTGCATCTCTTCGCGGTTGTCGGTGCAGTGCAGCACCTGATCGGCGCGAAACGGCCCGGCCATGCGCACATAGGTTTCGTAGCCCAGCACGTCGGTTGCGCGAGCCAGTTCAGCCTTTACTGCCGGCACCATCAGTTCAGCAGCGCCCGGCCCGAGGCCGATCACCGCCAGCCGTCCACGCGGGCGGCCGATTTGCAATGGGGCCAGCGGCTGCTCTGCCACCGCAATGGCAACGGTGTCGCTACCAAGCATGGAAAATGGCTGGCCTATGGCAGTACGCAGACGTTCGCCAAGCGCCTTCTCAGCGCCGGCAAAACGCAACGGCACGCCCAATTCAAGCGCTGCCTCACGCAACGCCGGACTGGCCATTTCCGTATCGGCGGCCAACAGACAGGCCAGCGACTGCACGGCGATTTTTCCCTGATGCAATGCCTCGCGCACCGCCGCCGCGACATTCACCAGGCCAGTATCCACAGCGACCGCCACATTGCGCGGATAGATCAACAGTTCGTTGGCAGCAGGTGCCCGCTCGACATGACTGACATGCACCGCCAATCGGGCCTGCGCATTTTCGGGCAACTGCGCCCGCGCCAGCCAAGGGGCCTCACCCTCAATTCGCACCGCTTCCCCGGCGAGCAAATCGGAGACAAAACGCTTGCCCAGTTCCAGATCGCCCAGGGCATAGCCGCTGGGCGGGTTGAGCAGGCACGTGCCGAAACGCAACTCACCGCTGGTGGTGATCGCCGCGGAAACTTCCAGTGCGGCGGCAATCTCCCGCGCCATCACATTCACCCCGCCGAGACCACCCAGCAGTGGAACCACGGCGCTGCCGTCTTCGGCCACCGCCAATACCGGTGGCTCGGCGCCTTTTTCCAGCAACAAGGGCGCCAGCGTGCGGATCACGATCCCCGCCGCGCACAGGGCAATGATCGGTGTGCCCTGCTGATAGAGCTCGCGCAGGGTCGCGCCGAATTCGTGATAGACCCGATCCGCGCCTTCGACCCGTTCGGCCAGGCCATGGATCAGGGCTGCAGGGTACACCTGCTGAATGCTGCGTGCGGTAGCGAGGCTGCCATTGCCGAGAATGACAATCGCCGGAACTGGACGAGTCATCAGCCTTGCCACCTTTCGCCGGGAACGATGATCAACGAGAAGTACGGTGAAGACATCGGCTCGACCTGATCCAGCGGCACGATCTTCTGATTGGCCATGGTCGCGCGTTCGACGTATAGCGCACGCTCGGCCAGGCCGAGTTCTTCCAGCACCTGGCGGACCTTGGGAAAGTTGCGCCCCAGTTTCATGATCACCGCCGCATCGGCATCGGCCAGGCGACGCTTGAGTTCGTCGTGCGGCAACACACCGGACAACACCGACAGACTCTGATTGCGATACACCAGCGGTGCACCGAGCACCGAGGCGCCGCCGAGCATCGAGCACACACCGGGCACGACTTCAGCCTGATAACGTTCGGCGAGCCGGTCGTGCAGGTACATGTAGGAGCCGTAGAAGAACGGATCACCCTCGCAGATCACCGCCACATCACGGCCTGCGTCGAGATGCGTGGCCAGTTCTTCGGCAGCGTCATCGTAGAAGTCGCTGATCACTTGTTCGTAGGACAGCGGCGCCGGCAAGGCTTCGGTGGTCACCGGGTACACCAGTGGCAACAGATTCTGTGCGTCTTGCAGGTGGGCTTCGATGATGCCGAAGGCGTTGCCTTTCTTGCCCTTGGCGACGAAGTACGCCACCACCGGCGACTCGCGCAGCAAACGCAGGGCCTTGACGGTAATCAGTTCCGGATCACCGGGGCCGACGCCGAGGCCGATCAAACGTCCAGGTTGCTGCATCATTCGATCTCCGTGGCGAGGGCATTGACGGCGGCGGCGGCCATGGCGCTACCGCCCAGGCGACCTTGCATGATGACAAAAGGCACGCCACGGCTGTCGGCCGCCAGCGCTGCCTTGGATTCGGCGGCGCCGACGAAGCCCACTGGAAAACCGAGGATCAGCGCCGGTTTCGGTGCACCGGCGTCGAGCATTTCCAGCAAGTAAAACAGCGCCGTCGGCGCATTGCCGATGACCACCACACTGCCTTCCAGGTGCGGGCGCCACAGTTCCAGCGCGGCGGCGGAGCGGGTGTTGCCCAGCTCGCGAGCTAGTGCTGGAACACTGTCATCGCGCAGGGTGCAGATCACTTGGTTGTTCGCCGGCAACCGCGCGCGGGTCACGCCTTCGGAGACCATCCGCGCATCGCACAAAATCGGCGCGCCGGCCGCCAGCGCATCACGCCCGGCCTTGCCTGCCCCCTCGGAAAACTGCAACCCGTCGATGGCCTCGACCATGCCGCAGGCGTGAATCACCCGAACGGCGAGTTTCTCCAGATCGGCCGGAATGCGCTCGAGGTTGGCCTCGGTGCGAATGATCGCGAAGGAGTTGCGATAGATCTCCTGACCGTCGCGGATGTAATCAAGCATCGATGGGGCTCCGTGAGCGGGCGTCGAGCAAGGCCGCGACCGCTTCAATAGTAAGGTTGCGTGCGTGCAGCGCGCCGAAACCCGGCTGCGCTGCATCGCGTAAATAGAGATCGTAGTGACCGGGGGCCACGGCCAGCAAGGTGACGGGCGCCGTATGCGCGGCGGCGCAGGAACGCGGGCAACCGCTCAAATGTACGTTCGGCGCTTGTCCGTGACGCTGCAGCAATTCGGCCAATTTCAGGGCATCACCCTTGGTTTCGGCCACCCCCTTGGCGCAACCGTTGGAACCGGTGCAGGCGATCAACCGGGACAATGGCTGATCGGCTTCGCACTGCAAGCCCAGACATTTCAATTGCCGAATGACCTCGGCGGCGTTTTTCGCGTGGACATTAGGCAGCAGCAGGCTTTGCCAGGGTGTGAAGCGCAGACTGCAATCACCGAACTCGCGTGCCAGTTGCGCCACACCCCGCAGCATCGTCGGATCGAGCCGACCCAGCGGCGGGACAGCCCCCACATAGACAACACCCGGCTCGGCCTGGGGATGGGCACCCAAGTGCACATCACTGGAACCCGAAACCCGCTGCCAACCGACAACCGCTTGCATCGATACACGCTCAGCCAACCGAAGTAGAACGTCCTCGACCGAATACCCGACCAGCAAATGACGCATCCGCGTCTGCTCGGGGCGCGCCAGCTCCAGGAACAACTCAAGGACCGCGACCACCAGAGAGTACCCGTCAGCCAGCGCAACCGAACCGGCGGGGCTGTCCGTCGGGCATCCCGTCAGACCGAACGCCAGCCGTCGCTCGCCATCTTGTTCAAACGCCGAGAGCCACAGGTCATGGGGATGTTCGAGCATCGCCAGGTCTTCGCCGCCATCGAGCTGCACGGCGAACTTGGCACTGAGGTCGTGGAACACTTCGTGGCCTTGCAGTGTGGCGAGGATCTGCGCTGCCAGCGGGCGAGTGTCGAACAGCATGCGCAGGTCGATCCCGGCGCCGGGGCTGAGCATCAGGTTACGCACATCGTCGCCGGCCGCGTTTTGCGGTCCCAGATCGGCGGCCAGCAAGCTGTCGATCAACGCCGTTTGCTCGCTACCAATGCCGCGGATCTGCAGGTTGGCCCGGTTGGTCGCCTCGATCGCCCCGCTGGCGTACCGCTCGGCCGCAGCCGCCACGGCCTCGGCCTGGACGCTGCTGATCGAACCGCCGTTCAACTTGATCCGGCAGATACCGCCATCCAGTGCCGGGACAATACGCAGTAACCCCGGGCAAGCCGAGGGGCGTAAGGCAGCGGACAGCGGACGTTGGTTCAAGGCGGACCCGTTCAGGTGGCGAGGCGATTCACGGCGAAAGTGCGCGGTATTATGCCTGCTTTACTTCGCCGCATGAAAAGACTCCGGTCGGGAAGAGAAGGCAGTCAGCTCAAGGAACCCGCGCTATCATGCCGCCCAACAACGTTTAACGCGTGATTGAGGAATGGCATGACACCCTGGCTGACGGTAGTGGGCATCGGCGAAGACGGTTTCAAGGGTCTGGGCAAGAACGCCCGGCATGCGCTGTTGCGCGCAGCGAAAATCTTCGGCGGCCAGCGGCATCTGGATTTGCTCCCGCCGTGCATACGCGGCGAGCGCCAGCCATGGCCGAGTCCCTTCTGCCTTGAGTCGCTGCTGTCATACCGTGGCGACCCCGTTTGCGTCCTGGCCAGTGGCGACCCGATGTTCTTCGGCGTCGGCGCCAGCCTCGCCCGGCAACTCCCCGCAGCCGAGATGCTGACGCTTCCCGCACCGTCCTCCTGCTCGCTGGCCGCTGCACGAATGGGTTGGCCCTTGCAGGAGGTGGTCACACTGTCCGTGGTGGCCCGGCCTTTCGCCGCACTCAACGCCCACTTGTCCAGTGGCGTGCGCTTGCTGGTGTTGAGCAACGACGGCCGCAGCCCCGCCGCCATCGCGGCCCTGTTGCGCGAACGTGGCTTCGGCCCTAGCCGTCTCACCGTGCTGGAACACCTGGGCGGTGAAGCCGAGCGGCGTATCGACGGTATCGCCAGCGACTGGAACGATCCGCTGATCGCCGACTTGAATCTGATCGCCATCGAATGCGTCGCCGAGCCGAACACGCTGCGGCTGTCGCGACTGGCCGGCCTGCCGGACTCGGCCTTCCAGCACGACGGCCAACTGACCAAACGCGATGTGCGCGCCATCACCCTCGCACGCCTGGCCCCGGTCCCTGGCGAACTGTTGTGGGACGTCGGCGCCGGCAGCGGCTCGATCGGCATCGAATGGATGCGCGCTCACCCCAGTTGCCGCGCACTGGCCATCGAGGCGGATGCGGGCCGACAAACGTTGATCGAACACAACCGCGATGCGCTCGGCGTTCCCGGCCTGCAATTGGTTCGCGGCAGTGCGCCAATGGCCCTGGCCGGGCTGGAGCGACCGGATGCGATTTTCATCGGCGGCGGTGTCACCCGCGAAGGCGTGCTCGATACGTGTTGGGCCGAACTCAAAGCCGGGGGCCGGCTGATCGCCAACGCGGTCACCCTGCAAAGTGAAATGACCCTGATGACCTGGCGCGAGCAACACGGCGGGGAGCTGACGCGCATTCATATCGCACAAGCACAACCGCTGGGCGACTTTGACACCTGGCGCCAGGCCTTGCCGATTACCTTGCTGGACGTGACGAAACCCTTCGATGCGTGACGAAACCGCCGAACAACCCGCACCACTGCGCAGCGGCCTGACCACCGGCAGTTGCGCCACGGCCACCAGCCTCGCCGCCGCGCGTCTGCTGCTGGATGGCACATCGGCCGATGCGGTGGAAATCGTGTTGCCCAAGGGCAAACAGGTGCAGATGCGCCTGGAGTTCTGCCGCCTCACCGAGGACGGCGCCGAAGCGGGAACACTCAAAGACGCCGGTGACGATCCGGACGTGACCCACGGTGCCCTGCTCTACTCCCAGGTGCGCCTGAGTAGCGAACCCGGGACTCGCTTCAAGGCCGGTCGCGGCGTCGGCACAGTGACCCGGCCCGGGCTGGTGCTGGGTGTCGGCGAACCGGCGATCAACCCGGTGCCGCGCAAAATGATCAGCGAGCACCTGGCCCGGCTGGCCGACGAACTCGGCTACAGCGGCGGCTTCGAGGTCACGGTCAATGTCGAGAACGGCGAGGCGCTGGCATTGAAAACCATGAACCCGCGCCTGGGCATTCTTGGCGGCTTGTCGATACTCGGAACCAGCGGTATCGTCCGGCCGTTTTCCTGTGCGGCCTACATCGCCTCGATCCACCAGGGCATCGACGTGGCGAAAACCAACGGTTACCTGCACATCGCCGCCTGCACCGGCAACGCCAGCGAAGACACCATGCGCCGGGTCTACAACCTGCCGGAAATCGCCCTGATCGAAATGGGCGACTTCGTTGGCGCCGTGCTTAAGCACCTGCGCAAAGTACCGGTGGAAAAACTCAGTCTGTGCGGTGGTTTCGGCAAGATCAGCAAACTGGCGGCCGGGCACATGGATCTGCACAGTCGCCATTCGAGCATCGACCTGCCGCAACTGGCGCTATGGGCGGCACAGGTCGGCGCTGATGCGGCGTTGCAGCAGAGCATCCGCGAGGCCAACACCAGCCAGCAGGCACTGGCCATGGCCGCCGCAGCCGGGGTCGCCCTGGGTAATGCAGTCTGTCAACACGCCCTGGATTTTGCCCGCAGCGTGGTGCCGGCGCAGGTTCAGGTGGAAGTCTTTGCCATCGATCGCCAGGGCGGGATCGTTGGCCATGCGGGAGCCTTTCAATGAAGCGCATTCTCCTGCTAGGCGGCGTGACCGAAGCCATGGCCATTGCCCGCACGCTGGGGCCGCAGCACATCTATAGCCTGGCCGGTATCGGTCGGGTGCCGACGGACCTGCAATGCCAGGTTCGTGTCGGCGGCTACGGCGGCGCCGAGGGCCTGGCGCAATTCATTGGCGATGAAGGCATCGATCTGCTGCTCGATGCCACTCACCCCTACGCCGCCCAAATCAGCCAGAACGCCGCGACCGCCGCGCGCTTGAGCGGCATTCCCTGCTGGGCGCTACGGCGTCCGGCCTGGCAAGCCCAGGCAGGGGATGACTGGCGGGAAGTCAGCGATTGGGCCGAACTGATCGAAGCCCTGAAACCCTTCCGTCGACCGCTGTTCACTCTCGGCCGCGAGCCCCTGCAACACCTGGACGAAATTCCTGCGGAGCAATTCTGGACCCTGCGCGCACTGGACACGTATCCGGGCAACGAGCGCTGCGAAGTGATCGGCGCACGGGGACCCTTCCTGATTGACGATGAACGTGAGTTGTTCGAACGGCGAAACATCGACGTGCTGGTCAGCAAGAACAGCGGCAGCACGGCGACCGAGCCCAAGCTGGAAGTCGCGCGTGAGCGTGGTGTGCCGGTAATTGTCTTGAAGCGGCCGGTGTTGCCGGGGGTTGATCGGGAGTTTGAGGGTGTGACAGAAATCCTGATGGCCCTGTCGCTCTTCGACGGCTCCTGATCCCCCGTCCGCCGGGACTTTTCCTACGACACCTTCGGAGTACGCCGATTATCCATTCCAGGTCTCCAACCCTATAGTCCGGCGGATTCTGAACAAAGCTCCAGCACTACTGGCGCTTTGAAATTCACGACTATCATGAAGGCTACGAAAGGATGGCGCTGCGACACCAAACCGCACGCCGCCTTTTTACTTATCGGCCCCGATCAGGCTAAATAGCCCGCGCCTGATCGCCCACCCAAACGGATTTTGTCCCATGTCCCGACAACGGCTCGCAATTGCCTGGATAGCCTGCTTCGCAGTGCTGTTCAACATGCTCGCCATGCCGATGTCCGGAGCGATGGCACAAACGGCTAATTCACCTGCCGAACAGTTGTTGTGGGGCAGTTTCTGCAGTTCCAGCGGCACCAGGATGGTGGCGATTTCCATCGGGGACCTTGAACAGAAAGCCCCGCAAAACGACGATCATTCCAACATGCAGCATTGCTGGTGCTGCTCCGGTTCTGCGCCATTGGTGGCGTTGCCGGGGCATTCGCCACAGCTGTATTTCGCGCACTTCGAATCCAACCGAAGCCTGCCCGCCACCTCGCTCGACAGCCCGTCACCGCGCCAGCAATGGCCGAGCCTCAACCCCCGCGCGTCCCCTCTGGTGTGATTTTTTCTCGCAATTGACTGCGTTTTAAATCGTTCCGGAGAACTGCCATGTTGAACAAACTTATCGTTCTGGGCGCGTTGCTGCTGCCTGCCTGCTTTGCCAATGCCCATGATTACAAGGTCGGCGCACTGGAAATCGCGCATCCGTGGTCCCAGGAGTTGCCACCCAATGCGCCCACCGTTGCGGCGTATTTCGTGATCAACAATGAAGGCAAGACCGCCGACCGCCTGCTCAGCGTCGACACCCCCATTGCGGGCGAAGCGCAATTGCATGAGCACGTGATGCAAGGCGACATGATGAAAATGCAGCACGTACCGAGCGTGGAAGTGCCCGCCGGTGGCGAGGTCACTTTCGCACCGATGGCCTATCACGTGATGTTGCTGGGCCTCAAGGACCGCAGCCTGCTCACTGACGGCAAGCGTTTCCCCATGACGCTGCACTTCGAGAAGTCCGGTGACGTGACGGTCGAAGTCGCGGTGCAGAAGCAGGCGCCGGACACCATGCAAGCGCACGTGCACAAGCCGTAATCGCCTGAACTGAAAACGCCCATGCGCCCGCTTAGCGCCAGGTCATCCAGGTCACGCGATCAGGCATTGAGCCTGACACGCGGCAGCTGGATCAGCCTGTTCGCCATGCTGATGATCTTTATCGGTCCGCTGATTTCTCAGTCGATGCCGATGGATTCGCGCGCCATGTCGATGACCATGCCTGTGGGTATGAGCATGGACATGAGCATGGACATGTCGGCGATGGAACCTGCCGACCATGGCACGCTAGCCACCGCCGAGCATTGTCCGCCCGCCCCGGGGCACCCTGTGTTATGGGAAAAGTGCGGCTATTGCAGCCTGCTGTTCAATTGCCCGGCGCTGACCGGTGGCGTGTCTTTCGCCAACTTCGTCATCTCACCCGTCAACACGTTCACCACGCCTTCCCCACGCTTGGGCCATGCCCGGCAAACCTTCTTTCCCGGCGCCCGCACCCGCGCCCCGCCTGTCGTCGCGTAAACACTCACTTCTGATTTCACACGGTTGAGAAGACAGCCTCAGGCTGCCGGCCGTGTCGTTTACGACTGTTCGATGGAAATTGTCATGTCCAGGTTTTCTGCTGTCCCGTGCTTGAGCCCTGCCCAAGCCTCTTATGCCCTGAACGAATCCGGCGTTCGTTTCAGGCACGCCACCGCGATCCTGTGCGGTGCATTGCTGGCGCCCTCTGCGCTCGCCGATGAGCATGCCGGTCACAGTGAAGAACTGAGCCCGACAGTGATTACCGCCGTTGCCCCCAGTTCACCATTGACCATCGTCACCAACCCCAAGGAACCGCGCCAACCGGTGCCGGCCAGCGACGGTGCCGATTACCTGAAAACCATCCCGGGCTTCGCCATGGTGCGCAATGGCGGCACCAATGGTGACCCGGTGCTGCGCGGCATGTTCGGCTCGCGGCTGAACATCCTCACCAATGGCAGCATGATGCTCGGCGCCTGCCCGGGGAGGATGGACGCTCCCACTTCCTACATCTCGCCGGAAACCTACGACAAGCTCACTGTGATCAAAGGCCCGCAAACCGTGCTGTGGGGGCCGGGTTCTTCGGCCGGCACTATCCTGTTCGACCGCGAACCGGAGCACTTCGGCGAACTCGGTACACGGGTCAATGCCAGCGTGCTGGCCGGTTCCTACGGCCGCTTCGACAAACTGCTGGACGCTGCCGCCGGTGGCCAGTCGGGTTACGTGCGGGTCATCGGCAACACCGCGCACTCCGACGACTACCAGGACGGCAACAACGACACCGTGGCGTCGCGCTATGAAAAATGGAACGGCGACGTGGCCGTCGGCTGGACGCCGAATACCGACACCTTGCTGGAACTGACCGCCGGCCATGGCGATGGTGAAGCCCGGTACGCCGGGCGCAGCATGGACGGTTCGCAGTTCCTGCGCGAAAGCCTCGGCCTGCGCTTCGAGCAGTCCAACATCGGCGAGGTACTGGACAAGGTCGAGGCGCAGGTCTACTACAACTACGCCGATCACGTGATGGACAACTACACCCTGCGCACGCCGTCCGGTACCGGGGTGATGGCCGGGCCCATGGCCTCCAACGTCGACCGCCGCACCCTCGGCGCCCGGGTCAAGGCCACCTGGCGCTGGGCTGATGTGCAACTGATCAGCGGCATCGACGCGCAGACCAACGAACATCGCCAGCGCAGCGCCATGGGTGTCGACACCTACAAGGACCTTCCGTACACCAAGGATGCCGACTTCCATAACTACGGTGTGTTCGGCGAACTGACCTGGTACGCCGCCGACCGTGACCGCCTGATCAGCGGCGCACACCTGGACCGCGCCTCGGCCAAGGATTATCGGCAGACCACCGGCTCGGGCATGATGACCCGCCCGAATCCAACCGCCGACGACACCCGCACCGATACCCTGCCGAGCGGCTTCATCCGCTACGAGCATGACCTGGCCGACAGCCCGACCACCTTGTATGCAGGCATAGGTCACACCCAGCGATTCCCGGATTACTGGGAGCTGTTTTCACCCAAATCCGGCCCCGTCGGTTCGGTGAATGCCTTCGATTCAATCAAACCGGAAAAAACCACCCAGCTCGATTTCGGCCTGCAATACAAGACCGAAAAAATCGAAGCCTGGGCCTCGGCTTACGTCGGACAGGTTCGCGATTACATCCTGTTCAACTACACCCCGACAATGATGGGTACGACCTCGCAAGCCGAAAACATCGACGCGCGAATCATGGGCGGCGAACTGGGCGCCGCTTACAACTTCACCGACAACTGGAACGCCGACGCGGCCCTGGCCTACGCCTGGGGCAAGAACAGCAGCGATGGTAATCCGTTGCCGCAGATGCCGCCGCTGGATGCCCGTTTCGGCCTGACCTACAGCGAAGACAACTGGAGCGCCGGCGCACTGTGGAGAGTGGTCGCCGCGCAAAACCGCATCGACCAGAACAAGGGCAACGTGGTCGGCAAGGATTTCGGCAAGACGCCGGGCTTCGGCGTGTTCTCCCTCAACGGTGCCTATCGGATCAACAGCAACTGGAAGGTCAGCAGCGGCGTCGACAACCTGTTCGGCAAGGCTTACGCCGAGCACTTGAACCTGGCCGGCAACGCCGGTTTCGGCTACCCCGCCAATGACCCGCAAGCCATCAAGGAACCGGGGCGCACGCTCTGGACCAAGGTGGACATGAGTTTCTAACAAAAAAAGTCAAAAGATCGCAGGCTTCGCCAGCTCCTACATTGGAGCGCGTACGCCCTGTAGGAGCTGTCGAGTGAAACGAGGCTGCGATCTTTTACAAACAATTGATTCGCCAAGCGGAGCACAACCGATGAAACAGCCCAAAGTGAACTTCTACAACCTGGCGTGGCGCTGGCATTTCTATGCCGGATTGTTCGTTGCGCCATTCATGGTGATGCTGGCCCTGACCGGCATCATCTACCTGTTCAAACCGCAGCTCGATTCGCTGATGTACAGCAGCCTGTTCAACGTCCCGTCCGGTCATCACATCGTCCCGGCCGACGACCTGCTGACGCGGGTGAAAACGGCTTACCCACAAGGCCAGGTCACCCAATACCTGCCGCCGGTCAACGCCGAGCGTAGCGCGCAGTTTGTCGTGCTCAACGATGGCAAGGAGCTGAACGTTTTCGTCGACCCCTACCACGGCGACATCCTCGGTGAGCAAGACGCCAAGAAGAATCTGCAAGCCATTGCCCGAGCGATTCACGGTGAGCTGATGATCGGCACTGTTGGCGATCGGCTGATCGAACTGGCCGCCGGTTGGGGCGTAGTGCTGGTGGTGTCCGGGATTTTCCTGTGGTGGCCGCGTGGTCAGGCGGCAGGCATCTTGTGGCCGCGCCTGAACAGTCGCGGTCGCATATTGTGGCGTGACCTGCACGCCGTCACCGGGTTCTGGGGCGCGTCCCTGCTGCTGGTGATGCTGCTCAGCGGCATGACCTGGACCGGCTTCTGGGGCAAGCAATACGCCGAAGTGTGGAACGTGTTCCCGGCGGCCATGTGGGATGACGTACCGAAGTCCGATGTCGAGGCGCGCAGCCTCAACACCGCGACCCGCCAGACCGTGCCGTGGGCCATGGAAAACACGCCGATGCCGATGTCCGGCGACCATGCCGAACACATGGCTCACGATGGAGCGTCGGCCGGCCCGGCCTCGCCGTTGATCCGCCTGCAGGACGTACAAAACATCGCCAGCGAACGCAAGGTCGAACCGGGTTACAGCATCACCCTGCCGACCACCGCGACCGGCGTATTCACCATCGCCGTGTTCGCCGACGACCCGCGCAATGACGCCACGCTGCACATCGATCAATACACCGGCAAGGTCCTGGCCGATGTACGTTTCGAGCACTACGGCACCGTCGCCCGTGCCACGGAAATCGGCGTGATGCTGCACGAGGGCAAGATGTTCGGTGTGTTCAATCAAATCGTGGTGTTGCTGATCTGCCTGTTGATTTTGCTCAGCGCGGTCAGCGGCGTGGTGATCTGGTGGAAGCGCCGTCCGCAAGGAAAACTCGGCGTGCCGCCACTGCGCCATGACCTGCCGAAATGGAAAACCGCGATGTTGATCATGTTCACCCTGGCGGTGGCCTTTCCGTTGGTGGGCGCGTCGCTGGTGGCGGTGTGGGTGCTGGATCGTGTACTGCTGTCGCGTTTCACCCGGCAGACTGAAAGCGCCTCATCTTCATCTTGAAACAGGCGAGATGCGCGGGGCTCAATGGGCTGTAAACTCCCCCGCGCGTCACCCTCTCGCATTCTGGGTGTCCTTTCGGGCCCCTTCGCGGGCAAGCCCGCGAAGGGGCCATCAGCATCACCTCAAGAGTCACTGCATGTCCTCGCTGAACCTCACAAACCTCACCTGGTCCCCACTGGGCCACGGCCATTGCCACCATCAGTTCCAGCTCCGTGATGCCTCGTTACACGTGGCTGCCGGTGAGTTCGTCGGGCTGATCGGCCCCAACGGCAGTGGCAAGACCAGCCTGTTGCGTTGTGCCTGGCGCTTCAGCAAACCGCAAAGCGGTGAGGTCAGACTCGATCACCACAACGTCTGGAAGCAATCCTCGCGCTGGTGCGCGCAACGCATCGCCGTGGTCTTGCAAGAGTTCCCCGACGCCTTCGGCCTGACCGTCGAGGAAGTGGTCGCCATGGGCCGCACGCCGCACAAAGGCTTGTTCGATGGCGACACCCTTGAAGACCGCGATCTTATCAATCAGACCCTGGAATCTGTCGGTCTCAAGGGCTTCGAAAACCACGGCTTCGCCACCCTCTCCGGTGGTGAAAAACAGCGGGTCATCCTCGCCCGCGCACTGGCTCAGCAACCACAGTTGCTGATACTCGACGAGCCAACCAACCACCTCGATCCGCGTTATCAGCTTGAGCTTTTGAAGCTGGTCAAGCGCTTGAACATCGGCACCCTGGCGAGCATCCACGACCTCAATCTGGCGGCGGCTTTTTGTGATCGGCTGTACGTGATCAACCATGGTCGTATCGTCGCCAGCGGCACACCGAAAGAAGTCCTGACGGCTGCGCTGCTGCGCAATGTGTTCGGCGTCGAAGCGCTGATCGATGAGCATCCATTGCACGGCTACCCACGAATCACCTGGATAACCCAACCATGACTTTGCGTTCCCTGCTGCGCTGCGGCCTCTCTCTCGTGATGCTGCTGGGCTGCACCCAGGCATTGGCCGAAGCCACCCGTTACCCGCTGACAATCAAAAGCTGCAACCGCGAGGTGACCTTCAAGCAGGCACCGCAACACGCCCTCAGCCACGACATCAACATGACCCAGATGATGCTCGCCCTCGGTCTCAAACCACAAATGGCCGGTTACAGCGGCATCAGTGGCTGGAAGGCCGTGACGCCCGAGATGCACAGCATTCTCGAAGGCCTGCCGGAACTGGCGGCCAAGTACCCGTCGGTGGAAACCCTGCTCAATGCCAACGTCGATTTCTTCTTCGCCGGCTGGGACTACGGTATGCGTATCGGCGGCGATCTCACGCCACAAACCCTGCAACCGCTGGGCATCAATGTGTATGAGCTGAGCGAGTCCTGCGCCTTCGTGATGAAGCGTCCACCGGCCAGCCTCGAAGACACCTATAACGACCTGCGAAACCTCGGCAGAATCTTCGACATACAGGACCGCGCCAATGCCCTGATCGCCAACATGCAGGCGCAAGTGGCGGACATTGGCAAAGGCCTGCCCGCGGAAAAACCGCGGGTCTTCCTGTACGACAGCGGCGAAGACCGGGCCATGACCTCGGGGCGCCTGGGCATGCCGCAAGCACTGATCGACGCCGCTGGCGGACGCAATATTCTGGAGGATGTCGACGCGAGCTGGACCCGGGTCAATTGGGAAACCGTGGTCGAGCGCAATCCGCAGGTGATCGTGATCGTCGACTACAGCGAAGTCACCGCAGAGCAGAAGATTCAATTTCTGCTGGACAACAAAGCCCTGCAATCGGTGGATGCGATCAAGCACCGGCGCTTCATCGTCATTCCTTACGTGCAGGCCACGCCGGGGATCGATAACGTGCTGGCGGTCGCAACCCTGGCCAAGGGTTTCCACGGAGAATGATCAACCGTCGCTACACCCTGTTGTTGATCGCCCTCGGTGCGCTGTTGCTGGTGTCGTGCGTGGTGTCCCTGGGTTTCGGCCCGGCACGGGTGCCGGTGGACGTGGTGTGGCGCATCCTGTTGTACAAACTGTTCGGATTAGCTGTGCCGGACTGGAACCCCGGACAAGAGTATATCGTCTGGCTGATCCGCGTCCCGCGCATGCTGCTCGGCGCGCTGGTGGGCGCCGGCCTGGCATTGATCGGCGCGGTGCTGCAAGCGGTCACGCGCAACCCCTTGGCTGACCCGCATTTACTCGGCGTCACGTCCGGCGCGACGTTGGGCGCAGTGATTGTGGTGCTGCATGTCGGTGAGATCGCTGGCCGGCTGAGCCTGCCAATCGCGGCATTTATCGGTGCATTGCTGAGCATGCTGGTGGTGCTGACGATCGCCAGTCGCCACGGTCGCCTCGACAGTGATCGTTTGTTGTTATGCGGTGTGGCGGTGTCATTCGTGATGATGGCGATTGCCAATTTGCTGCTGTTCCTGGGCGACCATCGTGCCAGTTCGGCAGTGATGTTCTGGATGCTCGGCGGGCTCGGGCTGGCACGCTGGGAGCTGCTGGCGGTGCCGACAGCCAGTGTGTTGCTCGGGCTGATTTTGCTGTTGGGCATGGCGCGACCGCTGAATGCGCTGATGGCCGGTGAACAGACGGCGGTGACCCTGGGCTTGAATGCGCGCACCGTGCGCCTGCGGGTGTTTTTGATTGCGTCACTGATGACCGGGGTGCTGGTGTCGATCAGCGGCTCGATCGGTTTTGTCGGGCTGATGGTGCCGCACATTGCGCGGCGTCTGGTCGGGGCCGAACACCGACGTGTGCTGCCGGTGTGCGTGGTGCTCGGCAGTGTATTCCTCGTTTGGGTCGACGTCGCCGCCCGGACACTGATCGCTCCGGAAGACCTTCCTATCGGCGTCGCCACCGCTGCGATTGGCGGGTTGTTCTTCATCGGCCTGATGCGCCGCCGCTGATTCACACAGATCAAGCCCGCCCCCACATTTGATTTGTGTTGCTCATAAAATCCGCGCCCCAATGTGACGCACCTCAGCGCACCAGACCACTGACCATGTCCTCTCATGGTGCGCTTGAGAACCGTGCAACCGCTCTGGAACGACGTTTCCCTGCCTTTTTCCGACCGGGCACAGCCCTTGCAAAACACACCTTCAGTAGTCCGCATCTGCCAACCATAAAAAACTTTAACGTTCATGGAGATCGCACAATGAAGCGTCGCAGCTTGATCAAGGCTTTCACACTCTCGGCATCCATTGCCGCGATGGGCATGACCTGGACCGTCCAGGCCGCCGAGACCATCAAGGTCGGTATTCTGCATTCGTTGTCCGGAACCATGGCGATCTCCGAAACGTCGTTGAAAGACATGGCGCTGATGACCATCGACGAGATCAATGCCAAGGGCGGCGTGAACGGCAAGATGCTCGAGCCGGTGGTGGTCGACCCGGCCTCGAACTGGCCGCTGTTCGCCGAGAAGGGTCGTCAGTTGCTGACCCAGGACAAGGTCGCCGTGGTGTTTGGTTGCTGGACTTCCGTGTCGCGCAAATCGGTACTGCCGGTGTTCGAAGAACTCAACGGCTTGCTGTTCTACCCGGTGCAATATGAAGGCGAAGAAATGTCGCCAAACGTCTTCTACACCGGCGCTGCGCCGAACCAGCAGGCGATCCCTGCCGTTGAATACCTGATGAGCGAAGAAGGCGGCAGTGCCAAACGCTACTTCCTGCTCGGCACCGATTACGTCTACCCGCGCACCACCAACAAGATCCTGCGTTCGTTCCTGCACTCCAAAGGCGTGGCCGACAAGGACATCGAAGAGGTTTACACCCCGTTCGGTCATAGCGACTACCAGACCATCGTCGCCAATATCAAGAAGTTCTCGGCGGGCGGCAAGACCGCGGTTATCTCCACCGTCAACGGCGACTCCAACGTGCCGTTCTATAAAGAACTGGCCAACCAGGGCCTGAAAGCCACCGACGTTCCGGTCGTGGCGTTCTCGGTCGGCGAAGAAGAACTGCGCGGCATCGACACCAAGCCACTGGTGGGCAACCTGGCGGCGTGGAACTACTTCGAATCGGTCGAGAACCCGGTGAACAAGAAGTTCGTCGATGACTGGAAAGTCTACGCGAAGAAACACAACCTGCCGGGCGCCGACAAGGCGGTGACCAACGACCCGATGGAGGCCACTTATGTCGGCATCCACATGTGGGCGCAAGCGGCGGAAAAAGCCAAATCCACCGACGTCGACAAAGTCCGCGAAGCCCTGGCCGGCCAGACCTTTGCCGCGCCGTCCGGCTACACCCTGACCATGGACAAGACCAACCACCACCTGCACAAGCCGGTGATGATCGGCGAAATCCAGTCTGACGGTCAGTTCAACGTGGTGTGGCAGACAGAAGGGCCAATCCGCGCCCAGCCGTGGAGCCCGTTCATCCCGGGTAACGACAAGAAGCCGGAGTATGCGGTGAAGAGCAACTGAGTCATTGGGTGTCGTGCCTGAGCACGTTGCTCATGCCCGACACAAATCCCTGTAGGAGCGAGCCTGCTCGCGAAGAGGCTCTGACAGTCGACATTGAAGGTGAATGTCAGACCGCTTTCGCGAGCAGGCTCGCTCCTACAATGTCCGCGTCAAGGCGACTCTTTATGCCCACTGCCATTTACCGCTTCATCCTCGCCATCGCACTGCTGTTGCCGATGGCCTCCCACGCCGGTGACGCCGAAGACTTCGTCGCCGCCAATCCCGTGCAGCAGGCCAAGTTGCTGGAAACCTGGGCCGCGCAGCCCGACCCGGCCCGTAGCAAGTTGATCAATGCCCTGCAACAAGGCGAATTGACCATCGACGGCCAACCGAAAACCCTGCGCCTGAACAACCGCCTACGGGGGCTGATCGACACCGCGCTGGCCAGCCATCAGTTGCTCACCGCCGACGCCAAAACTCGTCTGGTAGCTGCGCAGCATTTACAGAAAAGCGCCAAACCGGCGCAGTTGAAATTCCTCGACCAGCAGCTCGCTGGCGAACGGGATGAAGGTGTTCACGCGGCATTGAGCCTCGCCTTGGCCAACTTGCAATTGGTGGACGCAGATCCGGCCGTACGCCTCGCCGCTGTACGTCTGCTCGGCGAAACCGGCGACCCGTTGGCCCGCACCCGCCTCGAAGGTTTGCTCGATCCCGGCGTTGAAGCCGATGCCAATGTGCATACCGCCGCTGAAACCAGCCTCGCTCAAGTCAAACGCAAACTGCTGGTCGGCGAGATGCTCGGCCAGGCATTCAGCGGTATGTCGCTGGGCTCGATTCTGCTGCTCGCCGCCCTCGGTCTGGCGATCACTTTCGGCCTGCTCGGCGTGATCAACATGGCCCACGGCGAGATGCTGATGCTCGGCGCCTACTCGACCTATGTGGTGCAACTGATGTTCCAGCGCTTCGCTCCGCAGGCCATCGAGTTCTATCCGCTGATCGCGCTGCCCGTGGCGTTTTTCGTCACCGCTGCCATCGGCATGGCGCTTGAGCGCACGGTGATTCGCCATCTCTATGGCCGCCCACTGGAAACCCTGCTCGCCACCTGGGGCATCAGCCTCATGCTGATTCAGCTGGTTCGACTGGTGTTCGGCGCGCAGAACGTCGAAGTGGCCAACCCGGCGTGGCTGTCGGGCGGCATTCAAGTGCTGCCCAATCTGGTGCTGCCGTACAACCGCATCGTCATTATTGCCTTTGCGCTGTTTGTGGTGGTGCTGACCTGGCTGCTGCTGAACAAGACTCGCCTCGGCCTGAATGTTCGCGCCGTCACGCAGAACCGCAACATGGCCGCCTGCTGCGGCGTCCCGACCGGGCGCGTGGACATGCTCGCCTTCGGCCTCGGCTCGGGCATCGCCGGCCTCGGTGGCGTGGCCCTGAGCCAGATCGGCAACGTCGGCCCGGACCTCGGCCAGAGCTACATCATCGACTCGTTCCTGGTGGTGGTGCTCGGCGGTGTCGGTCAGTTGGCCGGTAGCGTGTTGGCGGCGTTCGGCCTGGGGATCGCCAACAAGATTCTCGAACCGCAGATCGGTGCCGTGCTCGGCAAGATCCTCATCCTTGCGCTGATCATTCTGTTCATCCAGAAACGTCCGCAAGGCCTCTTCGCGCTCAAAGGACGGGTGATCGACTGATGAACCAGCCCCTGATGCTCAAGGCCACACAAAAAGCCGGCCCGAAAGTCACGATTGCCGTAGGTGTGGTGATCCTCGTTCTGTTGCTGGCATTGCCGCTGCTGTCGCTGTTACCGGCGGACAGTACGCTGCATGTCTCCGCCTACACGCTAACGCTGGTGGGCAAGATTCTTTGCTACGCCATCGTCGCACTGGCGCTCGATCTGGTCTGGGGTTATGCCGGCCTGCTGTCCCTCGGCCACGGCCTGTTCTTCGCCCTCGGTGGTTATGCCATGGGCATGTACCTGATGCGTCAGGCCTCGGGCGATGGCCTGCCGGCGTTCATGACCTTCCTGTCGTGGACCGAAATGCCGTGGTTCTGGACCGGCACCAGCAGCTTCCTCTGGACCCTGTGCCTGGTGGTATTGGCGCCGGGGTTGCTGGCGTTGGTGTTCGGTTTCTTCGCCTTCCGTTCGCGGATCAAGGGCGTGTATTTCTCGATCATGACCCAGGCCCTGACCTTCGCCGGGATGCTGCTGTTTTTCCGCAACGAAACCGGCTTCGGTGGCAACAACGGCTTCACCAACTTCCGTACGATTCTCGGCTTTGGCATCACTGAACCGGGCACCCGCGCGGTGCTGTTTTTCGCCACTGTGCTGTTGCTGGTGGCGAGCCTGTACATCGGCTGGCGCCTGGCGCAGAGCAAGTTCGGCCGGGTCTTGACCGCGCTTCGCGATGCGGAGAACCGCCTGATGTTCTGCGGCTACGACCCGCGCGGTTTCAAGTTGTTCGTCTGGGTGCTGAGCGCGGTGTTATGCGGTCTGGCCGGCGCGCTGTACGTGCCGCAAGTCGGGATCATCAACCCGAGCGAGATGTCGCCGACCAACTCGATCGAAGCAGCGGTGTGGGTGGCCCTTGGCGGCCGCGGCACGTTGATCGGTCCGCTGCTCGGTGCCGGCGTGGTCAACGGCATGAAGAGCTGGTTCACCGTGGCGTTCCCCGAGTACTGGCTGTTCTTCCTCGGCGCGCTGTTCATCGTCGTGACCCTGTACCTGCCCAAGGGTGTGATCGGCCTGTTGAAGAAAAGAGGTGAGCAATGAGAGTCACTGCAACCGCTGAATTCATGCTCGAACCGGCTTTTTTTCCTGTGGAGCCCAACAAGGACGCCGGCAGCAGCCGCGATGCCATCGGCCTCGGCCAGCGTGTCGGCCCCGGCCTCAACACCCGCCACGGCACCATCCTGACCCTGGAAGACATCAGCGTCAGCTTCGACGGCTTCCGCGCGCTGAACAATCTGAACCTGTACATCGGCGTCGGCGAACTGCGCTGTATCATCGGCCCCAACGGCGCGGGCAAGACCACGCTGATGGACGTGATCACCGGCAAGACCCGTCCCAGTCACGGCAAGGCCTGGTACGGCGAAACCCTGGACCTGACGCAAATGAGCGAAGTGCAGATCGCCCAGGCGGGTATCGGCCGCAAGTTCCAGAAGCCGACGGTGTTCGAAGCCTTGAGCGTGTTTGAAAACCTTGAGCTGGCGCAGAAAGCCGACAAGTCGGTGTGGGCAAGCCTGCGGGCGCGTTTGAGCGGCGAGCAGAAAGACCGCATCGACGAAGTGCTGGAGACCATTCGCCTGACCTCTTCGGTCAATCGCCCGGCGGGCCTGTTGTCCCACGGCCAGAAGCAGTTCCTGGAGATCGGCATGTTGTTGATGCAGGACCCGCAATTGCTGCTGCTCGACGAGCCGGTGGCGGGCATGACCGATGCCGAAACCGAATTCACCGCCGAACTGTTCAAGACCCTGGCCGGCAAGCACTCGCTGATGGTGGTGGAGCACGATATGGGCTTCGTCGGTTCGATTGCCGACCACGTTACTGTGCTGCATCAGGGCAGTGTGCTGGCCGAAGGATCACTGGAGCAGGTGCAGGACAACGAGCGGGTGATCGAGGTGTATCTCGGTCGCTGATTTGTATCCCTTGTAGGAGCTGTCGAGTGAAACGAGGCTGCGATCTTTTGATCTGTCTTTTGAAGATCAAAAGATCGCAGCCTTCGGCAGCTCCTACGGGGATTTGAGGAGTATTTGAAAATGCTGCAAGTCGACAAACTGCACCAGTATTACGGCGGAAGCCACATCCTGCGCGGCCTGACATTTGACGTGAAGGTCGGCGAAGTCACCTGCCTGCTCGGGCGCAACGGCGTAGGCAAGACCACCCTGCTCAAATGCCTGATGGGTTTGCTGCCGCCCAAGGAGGGCGCAGTGAACTGGGAAGGTAAACCGATCACTACGTTCAAGCCGCACCAGCGTGTGCATGCCGGCATCGCTTACGTACCGCAGGGCCGGGAAATTTTCGGCCGCCTGACCGTGGAAGAAAACCTGCTGATGGGGCTGTCGCGCTTTCCCGGCAGCGAAGCCAGGGAAGTCCCTGCCTTCATCTACGAACTGTTCCCGGTGCTGCTGCAAATGAAGCAACGGCGCGGCGGCGACCTGTCCGGTGGCCAGCAACAGCAACTGGCCATTGGCCGGGCGCTGGCCAGCCGCCCTCGTCTGCTGATCCTCGACGAGCCCACCGAAGGCATCCAGCCGTCGGTAATCAAGGAGATCGGTGCCGTGATCAAAAAACTCGCAGCCCGGGGCGACATGGCGATTCTGCTGGTGGAGCAGTTCTACGATTTCGCCGCCGAACTGGCTGACCAGTACCTGGTGATGTCCCGAGGCGAGATCGTGCAACAGGGTCGCGGAGAAAATATGGAAGCCGAGGGTGTGCGCGGTCTGGTTACGATCTAATCTTTAGCGACCTAACGATAATTAGAAATCATGAATTTACCTGCCCAAACAACGCTGTTCACCCCGAGCTGGCACGCCGAGCTGGAGCTGGGTTACGCCCGCTTCGGCGATAGCACACGTCCGGTCCAGCGCCGCCACTTGGGCCCGCTGCGGGTACAGAAGCATCTGTATGCCGAAGGGCCTGAAGTCTGCCAACACATCATCGTCCACCCGCCAGGCGGGATTGCCGGCGGTGATCGGCTGGATATTTCAGCCCGCGTCGAGCGCGATGCCTGGGCGCAGATCACCAGCCCCGGCGCGGCCAAGTGGTATCGCGCCGCCGGCCCCGCCTATCAGCAGCTGAAGTTGAAGGTGGCAGCCGGTGCGACACTGGAATGGCTGCCCCAGGAGACGATCATTTTCAGCGCGGCCCAGGCTGAACTCAGCACCTGCATCGACCTTGAAGGCGATGCACGGCTGTTCTATTGGGACGTCGTGGCGCTGGGCCGGCCGGCCAGTGGCGAGCGCTTCGACCTTGGGCACTTCCAGGCACATCTGGATATCCGCCGCGACGGCCAGTTGCTCTGGCATGAACGCCAGCGCGTTGTCGGGGCGGACGGCTTGCTCGATTCGCCCATCGGGCTGGACGGGCAACCGGTGTTTGCGACGTTGTTGGTGACGGGTGAGATCGATAGCGAACTGCTGGAAACCTGCCGCTCGCTGCCCGACGACGTGCGCGGGGATTTGACCCAATTGCCGGGGTTGCTGGTTGCCCGATGCCTGGCCAGTGAGGCGCTGTTGGCGCGAGGCTGGCTGATTGAACTCTGGAAGTTGTTGCGCCCCGCCCTGCTGGGTCGCGAAGCCATACCGCCCAGAATATGGAACACCTGACACCGATTCCTGTAGGAGCTGGCTTGCCAGCGAAGCTTTTGGCGTCCGCAAATACGCCTTCGCTGGCAAGCCAGCTCCTACAGGGGGTCGGCCTAACAAATTCAAGACCTTTTTAACTGCCGATTATGGATCTCAAACGATGGACCTGACCCCACGCGAAAAAGACAAGCTGCTGATCTTCACCGCAGGCCTGGTGGCCGAGCGGCGTTTGGCTCGCGGCGTGAAACTCAATTACCCGGAAGCCATGGCCTACATCTGCGCCGCGCTGCTTGAAGGCGCACGCGACGGGCAGACGGTGGCCGAGCTGATGCACTTCGGAACCACCCTGCTGACCCGCGAACAAGTGATGGAAGGAATCCCGGAAATGATCCCGGAAGTCCAGGTCGAGGCCACCTTCCCCGACGGCACCAAACTGGTCACCGTCCACCAACCCATCGCCTGAGGCCGCGCCATGACTTACCACATCCGCGATGCCGTGCATGCCGATCTGCCGGCCATCCGCGACATCTACAACGACGCGGTGCTCAACACCACGGCGATCTGGAACGAGCACGCGGTCGACCTCGACAACCGCCAGGCCTGGTTCAACGCCCGGCAATCCCAGGCTTATCCGATTCTGGTGATCGTCGATGCCGACGACACGGTGCTCGGGTACGCCTCGTTCGGCGACTGGCGGCCCTTCGACGGTTTCCGCCACACCGTCGAGCACTCGGTCTATGTGCGCAGCGACCAGCGCGGCAACGGCCTCGGCCCGCAACTGATGCAAGCGCTGATCGAACGCGCCAAAGGCTGCGACAAGCACGTGATGGTCGCGGCTATCGAAAGCGCTAACGCTGCCTCCATTCGCTTGCATGAGCGCATCGGCTTTATCACCACCGGGCAAATGCCGCAGGTCGGCACCAAGTTCGGTCGCTGGCTGGACCTGACCTTCATGCAACTGACCCTGAATCCCGGCGCGCAGCCGCCAAGCATCAACCAGGAGTAATCCCCGATGAACGCCGCCCAACTGCGACGCGTCAACGTAGAAAGCTTTGCGCATTATCGTCAGGGCCTGATCGACCTGCTGCTCGATGCCGTCGGCTATGGCGCCAGTGTCGGCTTCATGGCTGAACTCGATGCCATCCAGGCGCGTGCGTATTTCGATGAGGTTCAGGAGAACCTGAACAAGGGCAATGTGTTGCTGTGGGTGGTGGTCAAGGACGAACAGGTCCAGGCCAGCGTGCAGTTGGGTTTGTGCCAGAAAGCCAACGGCCTGAACCGCGCCGAAGTGCAGAAGCTGCTGGTGCGCGAACATGCGCGGCGTCGCGGTCTGGGCCAGCAACTGATGAGTGCCCTGGAGGCGGCCGCCCTGCAGCACAAGCGCGGCATGCTTTATCTCGACACCGAAGCCGGCTCGCCCGCCGAAGACTTCTACCAATCGCTGGGCTATACCCGCGCCGGTGAAATTCCCGATTACGCCTGCGACCCGAGCGGCCGCTACAAGCCGACTGCCCTCTACTACAAGATTCTCCAAGGAGCCCATTGATGATTCCCGGTGAATACCAGATCCAGCCAGGCGAGATCGAGCTCAACGTCGGTCGGCGCACGATCAGTCTGAAAGTGGCCAACAGTGGTGATCGGCCGATCCAGGTCGGCTCGCATTACCACTTTTTCGAAACCAACGACGCGCTGTCGTTCGACCGCAACGCCAGTCGTGGTATGCGCCTGAACATCCCGGCTGGCACGGCGGTGCGTTTCGAACCGGGGCAGACCCGTGAGGTGGAGTTGGTGGATTTGGCGGGGCATCGTCGGGTGTTCGGCTTTGCCGGGCGAATCATGGGTGACCTCGACTGACAAATGCGGTGCTCCCAAAAGATCGCAGCCTCGCTTCGCTCGACAGCTCCTACAGGGACCGGGCGCGCGAATGCTGTGTGAACACCCGTAGGAGCTGCCGAGCGCAGCGAGGCTGCGATAGCGAGTAATGCGAGCGGTCTCCAAATCAATTGAATCCCAAGGCAAGCGCATGAAAATCTCAAGACAAGCCTACGCCGACATGTTCGGCCCCACCGTCGGTGACAAGGTCCGTCTGGCCGATACCGAGTTGTGGATCGAAGTGGAACAGGACTTCACCACCTACGGCGAAGAAGTGAAATTCGGTGGCGGTAAAGTCATCCGTGACGGCCAGGGTCAGAGCCAGTTACTGGCCGCCGAGGTCGTCGATACCCTGATCACCAACGCGCTGATCATCGATCACTGGGGCATTGTCAAGGCCGACGTCGGACTCAAGGACGGGCGCATCGCGGCGATCGGCAAGGCCGGCAACCCGGACATCCAGCCCAACGTCAACATCGCCATTGGCGCCAGCACTGAAGTGATCGCCGGTGAAGGCATGATCCTCACCGCCGGCGGCATCGATACCCACATCCACTTCATCTGCCCACAGCAGATCGAAGAGGCGTTGATGAGCGGCGTTACCACCATGATCGGCGGCGGCACCGGGCCGGCCACCGGCACCAATGCGACCACGTGCACCTCCGGGCCATGGCACCTGGCGCGCATGCTTCAGGCTGCCGACGCGTTCCCGATGAACATCGGCCTGACCGGCAAGGGTAACGCCAGCCTGCCGGAGCCGTTGATCGAACAGGTCAAGGCCGGCGCCATCGGCCTCAAGCTCCACGAAGACTGGGGCACCACGCCGGCGAGCATCGACAATTGCCTGAGCGTGGCCGATCAGTACGATGTGCAGGTGGCGATCCACACCGACACCCTCAACGAGTCGGGCTTCGTCGAAACCACCCTCGCCGCCTTCAAGGGCCGCACCATTCACACCTATCACACCGAAGGTGCCGGTGGCGGTCACGCGCCGGACATCATCAAGGCCTGCGGTTTTGCCAACGTACTACCGAGCTCCACCAACCCGACCCGGCCGTTCACCCGCAACACCATCGACGAACACCTCGACATGCTGATGGTCTGCCACCACCTCGACCCGAGCATTGCCGAAGACGTGGCCTTCGCCGAAAGCCGCATTCGTCGCGAGACGATTGCCGCCGAAGACATCCTCCACGACCTCGGCGCGTTCTCGATGATCAGCTCCGACAGCCAGGCCATGGGCCGCGTCGGCGAAGTCATCACGCGCACCTGGCAGACCGCCGACAAAATGAAAAAGCAGCGTGGCCCATTGCCCGCTGACGGCGAAGGCAACGACAACTTCCGCGCCAAGCGCTACATCGCCAAATACACCATCAACCCGGCGATCACCCACGGCATCAGCCATGAAGTGGGCTCGGTGGAAGTGGGTAAATGGGCCGATCTGGTGCTCTGGCGCCCGGCGTTTTTCGGCGTGAAACCGACGCTGATTCTCAAGGGTGGTGCCATTGCGGCCAGCCTGATGGGCGACGCCAATGCCTCTATCCCGACGCCACAACCGGTGCATTACCGCCCGATGTTCGCCAGCTTCGGCGGTTCGCTGCACGCCACCAGCATGACCTTTATCAGCCAGGCTGCACAGAAGGCCGGACTGCCTGAAGCCTTGGGTTTGAAGAAAAAAATCGCCGTGGTCAAAGGTTGCCGCGACGTGCAGAAAACCGACCTGATCCACAACGATTACCTGCCGGACATCGACGTCGATCCTCAAACTTATCAGGTCAAGGCTGACGGTGTGTTGCTGTGGTGTGAGCCGGCGGAAAGCTTGCCGATGGCCCAGCGCTACTTCCTGTTCTGAGCAATGCAAGAAGCCCCGGACGCCAGGCGTTCGGGGCTTGTGGGTCAGCTACCGATTTTGGTGTTCACCTTGTCCAGTTTGGCTCGGCCCAGAGCCTGCTGGGTCAACGTTTTTTCGAGTGCCTTGATGGCCTGAAATATGTCTTCATCCTCAGCGTTTTCCAGCCTCAGCTTGAGGGCATCGAATTCTTGCCGATAGGTCGTTTCCATGAAGGTTTGCCAGATCGGTTGCTCAAGGATCCGCTCAGTCAGCAAGCCCCCTTCTTCCAGAGCCAGCACGCGTTGACAGGCCGCCTCGATCATCTCCTTGCTCACCTTGGAAATAGCCCGAAACTGCATGCCTCGCGCTTGCCATGGCAGATCCAGGCGTTCCGCCAGATCCGTCATGTAAGCCAAATGCACCTCGACTTCATCGATGGTTCCACCTTCAGCTCCAGGGCGATAAAAAGTTTCTCCGGCCCGCAAGCGCTCAGCGACACGCTCGCGGGCAATCCTGCCCAGTTCGTCCAGACGCGCCTTGCCCCTCGCCAGCTGCAGCAGCTCGGCTTCCACCAGCCCCGGATTGGCCAATGCACGGGCCTCGTGCACTAATACCTCGACGCCCATGGCATTGAACAACTGAGTACCACCATCAACACAGTTGGTGGTGCTGGTCGCCTCGGCAAACAGCTTTTCCCGTAACTCGGTTCTTTCGGCCATGGCCTCTAGCATGCGCCACACTTTGGCGGTGAGTCCGATACGATAACTTTTGTCGTCGGCCTTGAAATCATAGGACTCGGTCAGCCGCCGGATTTCATTGAAAAACGGCAGCGAGCCATACTCGTCTTCGACGCTGTCCCAGATCTCCTGTTTCGCATTCCATTCTGCGTTGCTCAGCCCTTCCCCCCATTCGGAACTGTCGAGAACACCGCGTGGGGGATAGGCTCGATCAGGGTCCAGACCGATCGATTCGATGTACGTGCGCACCCGTTCAAGGTTCTCGGGCGAAATCCAGCCCTCCTCACGAGTAAAGAATGTGCGCGCCAGCAACTCCGCACGGAAGGAACCGGGCGCCACTTCGGGAATTTGCGTAAGCACGTTGAACTCAAGGTTCAGATAAATGCTACGCGGGCGATTGCGGCCAAGATAACCCGTGGGCCAGGTATTGAGCTGGCCATGGTTAAGGGTAATCGCCTGCAAGTTGGGCATACGACTGACATCAGGCGGCAAGCGTAACGGGTTGTTATCCAGGCGCAACAGGTGCAAGCGGGTCAGTCCCCTGAGGTGGGCGATTCCCTCGCTGTCCAGGGAGATGTTGTTATCGCTGAGCACCAGATGAGTCAGCTGGCGCATGTTGCCGATCTCTTGAGGAAACCGGGTCAATCTGTTTTGCGTCATGTTCAACTGCCGCAATTGCCGGAATGGCCGCAGGAATCGGACATGCTCATCACGCAGTCGTACATTGTTCAGGCTGAGTTCGGTTACGTGATCAAAACTGACCGACAGTTCAGGCATCGTCGCCAAATGCCTGTCCAGAGGAAAACCATCCAGATTCAGTGCCTGCGGCGCCACGATGCCGGGTACCTCAACGCCCGCCGGTCCGGTGCGCTGCAAGCAGCGGCGGAGCTTCGTGTAGAGATCGTTTCTGGATTTCCACTCCGCGACTCCCTCGGGCGAAAGACGCCAGGATTGGGTAGGTTGGTTGACCCAAGAACGCATCGAATCATTGAAGCGGTCGAACCCGGTTTCCAGCGCAGTCACTCGCTGGTCGGCCCACTCACCAAAAGTATTCAGAAGCGCCTGTACCTGACTGTCATCCAGACCTGGAAGCAGTGAGCTTATACGCATTCGCAAAAGATCCGGGTCTTGTGAGCGCCCCCTGTAAGCGCGCATTCCGCCACGCAAACGCATGATCTGCGGGTCGTAAGCGGGCTTGCGTATCGGATGATCCAACAGGGTTTTCGAGAACGTGTCGTGTGACAGCGGCGATTGTTTAACAGCCTGACGCAGTTGCGCCCCCTGATTGATCTCAAACCCCAGCGTTTTGCGGTCGGCATCGGGCAAGGCATGCAGCAATGCCCCGTGCAGATCGTCCGCTCCATGCAGATGGCCACCCTCATGGTCGTAAGCTTCATAGCGCCCGTCTTCGCGCATGACCAACACCTTGCGCACCGAGGCATCGACCGGACCAACGCTGTCATGCAGTGCGCCGGTGAAGGAGAACGCACGGACTTCGATGCGCATCTCCTTTGGCCATTTCGGCCAGTTTGCCAGGGTATGCAGCGCCAGCCGGTCGGTGTCGGCATTACTCAATCCGTCTAGATAAAGCCCTTCATAGGCGCGACTCAAACGCAAGCCGAACACAGACTTGCGCGCCATTTCGCGCAAGCGCAACGGGATCCGTCTGTTTCGGGTCAACTTCAACAACTCGGCTTCAGCGGCATCGTCCAGCAGGGCTTGTGCGGCGGCGTTCGACAGCTCCGGAAAATCCCGCTTCAGCAGGTTTATCCGTGCATCGCTGGTGGTTTCCCGGGCCTCGTACAACGTATCGAACAGTGTTTTTTGGCTGTCTTGCGCCTGGCGGGCGATGCGTTTTTTCAGCTCGGCAATACGCGCCGAGCGTTCTTTCGCAACTTCACTGCCGAACCAGTCCTGCAATTGCGCCTCGCTGAGGGCGTCAACCACTCGTGTCGGCAGTCGGCCTTCGCAAACATCAGCCCGGGAAATGTTGAGGGTATTTTCAGGCGTAGCCTCAGCTGCACCGAAACTCAGTGACGGTCGGCCCGAAGCGGCATCGGCTTCCAGCACCAGGGCCCTGGATTCTGGCCAGCCATGTAACGCAGTAACAAACCCCGTCACTTTCTCCGACAGTTCCTGCGGCACCTGACCATTCAGGATTTGCGCACTGAGCTTGTCGGCGTCCGCGTAAGCCTTGAAGCGCTTCAGCGTATCCATGAGCAAGGGCGCCGGTGGATCATTTTCGACATGCATACGACGTAGTACGCCTTCCTCGACACCGCTGACATGCCGCACCTGCTCCAGCACTTCGTCACTGATCCCATCCACTGATGGACCGAGACGCCGCAACAGCTTGCCCTTGTCCCATTCCATCGGTTGTTCGAACTCCGTGTGCCAGGCGCCAGCACCGTTGTGTTCGATGTTCGGCTGATAGGCATCCGGCCGCCTGGGATGTTGCAGTCGAGGCTGTCCGGTGAGCGGATCCTCCTTGAGCACGAATTGCTTACCCTCGAGCGGCAGCACTTTGCGCCCGTCATGCTCGATGACGCCGAGGTCATCGGGTGTTGCGGTTTCGGGCAGCGTCAGGCGGTGCGCATAAGGTGCATGATCGGGTTTGATCAGACGCGTTTTTCCGTTGGACAGTTCCACCGGTTTAAGGCTGTCGATCAGGGGTGATGGTCTGATCGGCGTGGGGCTTTTGGGCAGCACGTACCCCATGAACATCAGGGCCAATTGCGCACCGTTGATCAAGAAACTGTTGATATGCGCCGCGCCCTCTTCGACGTCACCCTTGCTCCAGTCTTCAATGCCCTCGACCAGCTCCGCCAGCAATTGCGCAGCCATCAGGCCCAGCATGGCCGGCCCCAGCACTGGCACCAGCATTGCGCCAAAGTTGAACAGGTTCCAGGCGATGTCCAGATAGCCGCTCAGGCGTTTCCAGCGAGCATTGGCGTCTTCGTCATCGGTCGGCACCGCGATCAATCGGGCATCGGCGATGGCTTTGTCGCGGCGCTCACGAAACAGACGGTCCCACAGGTCGTCGCTGATCAGATGAGTGACAGGTTCCGCATCAGGGTTTTCGACCGGCGTTTCTCGCCACCATGGCCCCATGTCCAGCGGTTCGCGCTGTTGCCAGGTGATGGTCTTGAGCCGTTCATTGACCCGGCTGAAAAAAATCGCCTTGTCTTTCTGCGCGACAAAACGACTGAAAAAACCCTGGTAGTCACTTTCACGCAGTTGGCCGATCAGCGTTTTCATGAAGTCGGTGAGCGAGGCATATTCCTTCAGCGGATGATCCGGGTCATCCGGTACCCAGGCGATCAAATGCCCGCTCAGCCGATTCTGGCTGTAGATTTCGTCCTTGCGCAGCATCTCTTCCACCACGCCTTTCGGGCCGTTGGCGAAAAAAGCCTTGAGCAGGCGAAAGGTATCGAAGCCATTGGGTAGCGAGGAAGTTGCCCGTCGGGAGAAATCAAGCCATTGCTTGCGTGCATCGGGCGTCAGCTCATCAATGGCGCTTTTGACCGCCGTTGGTTCGGCCACCGCGCTGAACAGCACAACGCCGGTCATCTGGCAGCCCATTAGCGACAAACGATGACTTTGCAGCGGACGGCCATACCACTGGATATCAGACTTGCCGTCGATCAATCCGCCGATCGTTGCGTAACCGTGCAGGCCGATATCGCCCTTGAGATACGCCGTCGTCGACGCCAGTTTGAGGGCCGCTTTGTCACTGGCGATCGAATGCTCCTTGAGCAGGCGAGCGGCATTGGCATCTGCGGGGGTGAGCAATGACTTGATGTGGGTCTGGTATTGCCCGCCAATGTCGAGGCGCCGACACAGCGTCGCCAATCTTTGCGGGGTGATGACCTTGATCTCGTGCAGGTCGCCACGAAAGTCCTTGCGTAACACCGCGGAGCCGCTGCGAAACGCATCATCACGGGTTTCATCCTCTTCGAAGTTGTGCAGCGCCGCTTCGAGCAGCGTGGAGTGACGGATGGTACTGGCCTGGGTATCGATTACACCGGCGATGTTGTTCGGCACATACAGGCGCAATTGCAGGTCATTAGGATTGCCATGTTCGTTGAAGTTCGAGAGCAACAGGGTTTTGAGCAACGGCTCGGCAAAGGCCTTGATGTCGTGCTGCAAATCGCCGAGCAATTCATCCAGCCGCCCTTGCAGGCGCCAGCGCTCGTCGATGAGTTGCTTGAGATAGTCGCGGTCCACCGGCCGGGCTTTCAGATACCAGGCAGGGAACGTCGGCGGTACATCCACCGCCGTCAGGAGCCTGGCCCGTGGTGCTTCGGTAATCGCCTTGGGGATCAACGGTTTTATCCGTTGGTGATGAACCCCGTTGTCTTCCTTTGTTGCCGGACTTGACGGCCCTGTTGGATTGCTTCCTTGCAATTCAGGCATGTCTTGAACACCTTCAAACCATTGATTGGGGCCCTATCGTTATGCGTTTGTCCCGTGAACAAAAGCGCAAATAATCGTTGGTTCAATGTACAAAAACAGCCCTGTGCATTCGAAAATCCAGGTGCCGAAAATATCTATTTACCGCACCACACAACCACGAATGTGCCTGCTTTTATCGGCGGTGGTGTTCCCCAGGACAATATGGGGCAGGGGGACCGCGTTATCGTTCATCGCGAGCAAGCTCGCTCCTGCAATGGATCGTGCTGTTCACAAATCCTGTGTTCACAGCAATCACCTGCTTGCGAAAGCAACCTGGCAGCCAACACAAAAACACCAGAACTCTTACTCGATCAGCAGCCGCCCCAACCGCTGTTTGAGCATTCGATTCTCCGCCCGCAGCTGCTGGACCTCTTCAAGCAGGTCCAGCGCCAGGGCGACGCCTTCCCATTCCAGCTCCAGATCGCACCGCAGCTTGACGGCGCGTTTGGCCAGGGTCAGCTCATAATCGTTGAATCGCCAGTCCTTGGGCTGGGCGCCCTGAGGTTCGAGGATGCCGTGTTCGACGATTTCGATCACATGGACGTCCGACAAATCGGCCGCCTCACAAAATTCTGCCAGGTTCAGTTGAACGATCAGGGGGCTGCTCATGACGGGCTACTCCATGTCTGGGTTCAGAAGTGTTCTCTCGGATCGAACGCGGCTTTTTTCGCCAGTTCCTGCCACAGGGCCTTGATGTCATCGTCGGACTTCTTGGGCATGACAGCCTTCAGTTGTACGAACAGGTAACCGCGCTCACCGGCCTTGTTCATCAGGCCATGGCCCTTGGCGCGCATGCGCTGGCCGTTCTGGCTGCCCGCCGGTACCTTGAGGTTGATCTTGCCGGTCAGGGTCGGCACGGCGACTTCGGCACCCAGTGCCAGTTCCCACGGTGCCAGCGGCAAGGTGATGATCAGGTTCTCGCCTTCGACATCGAATTTCGGGTGCGGGGCAAAACGGATCGTCAGGTACAGGTCGCCATTTGCGCCGCCACCCACGCCCGGAGCGCCCTGCCCCTTGAGGCGAATGCGCTCGCCGTCGCTCACGCCGGCGGGGATCTTCACGTTCAGGCTTTTGCTGGTGTTGCTCACATGCTGGCCGGCCGCGTTGTACTGCGGTACCTGGAAGGTGACCTTCTTCGACTCGGTCGACAGTGTTTCTTCGAGAAAAACCCCAAGCTCCATTTCCACGTCTTGCCCTCGGCGTCCGGTGCTGCGACGCGACTGTCCACCACCACCAAAGCCTGGCCCACGATTACCGAATATCGAACTGAAAAAGTCCGAAAAATCGCCCGTGTCCTGGCCGCCACCACCGAAACCGCCACGGCTCTGCCAGCCCGGTGGCCCCTGGAATGGCTGGCCGTGCTGGCCATAGCGGCGCAAATCATCGTATTCGGCGCGTTTATCGGCGCTTTTCAGCGCTTCATAGGCTTCCGAGGCGTCCTTGAACTTGGCCTCGGCGTCCTTTTCCTTGCTGACGTCGGGGTGATATTTGCGCGCCAGCTTGCGATAGGCGGCCTTGATCGCCTTGTCGTCTGCGGTCGGCTCCACACCGAGAATCTTGTAATAGTCTTTGAAGTCCATCGAAGGAATCACCATCCGTTATCAGAATCGCGCCACAGGCCACAGCATGCGCTTGTTTGCAGCCATTGGTTTGACCGATCTCAAATTTGTGACCGGGCAGCGCAGCAGAAGTTTATCGGCAGCAGGCGGGGCTTCTTGCGAGCACTCCCGCGGCTGTCCGGTTGATGCAGGGTAGTTTGGGGGGGATGCCCCATCTTTCAAGGCATTGTCTGCGAAGAATTAGCAAATAACCGGCCTTCGAATCTGGCGCGCTCTGACATACACTGCGCGGCCGTTTTTTAACCGGAACCTGAAAGACATGAACAACGCATCTCCAGCCTGTGCCTTGGGTATCGACTTTGGCACGTCCAACTCCACTGTCGGCTGGCTGCGCCCCGGCGTGGAAACGCTGATCGCGCTGGAGGACGACAAGATCACCCTGCCGTCGGTGGTCTTCTTCAATATCGAGGAGCGTCGCCCGGTGTACGGCCGGCTGGCGCTGCACGAGTACCTGGAAGGCTACGAAGGCCGCCTGATGCGCTCGCTCAAGAGCCTGCTGGGTTCCAAGCTGATCAAGCACGACACCAGCGTCCTGGGCACGGCGATGCCGTTCAAGGACCTGCTCGGGCTGTTCATCGGCCAGCTCAAGAGCCGCGCCGAAGCGGCCGCCGGTCGGGAGTTCGAAGAAGTGGTACTGGGTCGGCCGGTGTTTTTTGTCGACGATGACCCGATGGCCGACAAAGAAGCCGAAGACACCCTGGTAGACGTGGCGCGCAAGATCGGTTTCAAGGAAGTCTCGTTCCAGTACGAGCCGATTGCCGCCGCGTTCGACTACGAGTCGACCATCGAGAAAGAAGAGCTGGTACTGATCGTCGACATCGGCGGTGGTACCTCCGACTTCTCGCTGGTGCGCCTGTCGCCGGAGCGTCGGGGTGTGGATAACCGTCACGAGGACATCCTCGCCACCGGCGGTGTGCACATCGGCGGAACCGACTTCGACAAACAGCTCAGCCTGCAAGGCCTGATGCCGCTGTTCGGCTACGGCAGCCGCATGAAGAGCGGCGCCTACATGCCCACCAGCCACCACATGAACCTGGCGACCTGGCACACCATCAACTCGGTTTACTCGCAGAAGTCGCAACTGGCCCTGGGCAGCATGCGCTACGACATCGAGGACACCGGCGGCATCGATCGCCTGTTCAAGCTGATCGAACAGCGCGCCGGGCACTGGCTGGCCATGGAAGTGGAAGAAACCAAGATCCAGCTGACCCACGCCGACAACCGTCACGTGCCACTGGATCGCATTGAAGCGGGCCTGAGCGTGGACTTGAGCCGTGCACTGTTCGAGTCGGCCATCGACAGCCTGCTGGAGCGGGTGCGCAACAGCGTCACCCAACTGCTGGCAGACGCCGATGTGCGGGTCGATCAGGTCGATACGGTGTTCTTCACCGGTGGCTCGAGCGGGATTCCGGCGCTGCGCAACAGTGTTTCGGCGATGTTGCCGAATGCGCGGCATGTGGAAGGGAATATCTTTGGCAGTATCGGCAGTGGTCTGGCGATTGAAGCGGCCAAGCGTTACGGCTCGATGGACTGATCCAGATTCAGTGGTTCCCCCTTCGCTGGCAAGCCAGCTCCTACAGGATTGCGTCGCCCTTGTAGGAGCTGGCTTGCCAGCGAAAGCGTCAGACCAGAGCCTGCATCTTTCGGATCAAACCATCCCCACCTGCTTCAACTCACTCTTCAGATACGCGTAGTAAATCGGCCCCGCCACCACTCCCGGCAGGCCGAACGCGGCCTCGAACACCAGCATCGCCAGCAGCAACTCCCACGACTTGGCACTGATCTGCCCGCCGACGATGCGCGCGTTGAGGAAGTATTCGAGCTTGTGGATAAAAATCAGATAACCCAGCGCCGCCACGGCAACCCAGATCGACAGCGACAGGCCGACGATGGTGATCAGGGTGTTTGACATCAGGTTGCCGATCACCGGCAGCAGGCCGAGCAGGAACGTCAGCACGATCAGGGTTTTGGTCAGCGGCAGCTTGATGCCGAACAGCGGCAGGATCACCGCCAGGAAAATCCCGGTGAAGAAGGTGTTGAGCAGGGAAATCTTGATCTGGGCGAACACGATGTTGCGAAACGCCTGGACCAGCAGGTGCAGACGATCGAACAGCGCTGCAGCCAGCGGTTTGCGCTTGGTCAGGTCCGGCACGCGCTGCAAGGCAATGATCGCACCCAGCACCATGCCGATCAGCAACGTGACGAACATGTGCGCCGCGTCCTTGCCCACCAGTTGCAACTCGCTGAGGTGCTTGCTGACCCATTCGCCAATCGCCACGCGAAACTCAGCGGCACTGGCCGGCAGATAGGCGTCGATGAACGGCGGCAGTTGCCCGCGTGCGCGGTCGACCACACCCATGAATTTGTCGAGGGAAGCGCCGGGGTTTTCCGCCTCGTGCAGCAGGAAGCTGATGGCACCGGCGAAGATCAGCGACAGCACGCTGACAATCAGAGTCCCCAGCAACGCCACCGCCAGCCAGCGCGCGCGCCGGCCTTCGATCAAACGTTGCAGTTGCGGGGTGAGCATGTTGACCAGCTCGAACACCAGCAACCCGGCGAGCAGGCTGGGCAGCAATCGCAGCGGGATGACCAGCAGCAGCCCGCCAAAAATGATGACCCAGCTGATGACCAGCAAAACTTGACGCTGAGAAAACGTTGGCATACAGCCTCAAAAACGAACGGCATAAAAAGGATTGGCAGTCTGCCAGCGATCCGGTGCGAGCACTAGGGATTGTGTGGGGCGACCTTAGTGGGGACTCTGGATGTTTGCAGTCTCTCGACTGGCCTTATCGCGAGCAGGCTCGCTCCCACAGTGGAACCGGGTACACCTGGCAAATGTGGGAGCGAGCTTGCTCGCGATGGCGCCAGCACAGCCCCCACAGATCCTGACCGGGTTTATTTTTTCTTCAGGCAATCGCTCATGAACGCCTTGCGCTCATCACCCTTGAGGGCTTTGGTGGCGGCGTCGGCGTTGCAGGTTTTCATTTTCTCTTGCTGTGGGGTCAAGGCCTTACCGGCATCGTTTGCCGCCGGAGTCGCCTTCAGGCAGGTGCTCATGAATGCTTTGCGCTCGTCGCCCTTGAGGCTTTTAGCCGTAGCGTCGGCATTGCAGGTGGTCATCTTTTCCTGCTGGGCTGTGGCGGCGAAGCCCTGGGAACAGAGCAGCAAACCGATCATCAACAAAGGGGCACGCAACATCTTCATGGAGTTCTCTCCTTATCGCCACACCGAGGGGCGCGGCCTTGTACTGGAGTGTAGACAACCCCTGTTACACCTTCCTGTTCTCCAGATGGCTGCGTCGATACTGCTCCGGCGTACACCCGGCCTGACGCTGGAACATTGCGATAAACGCCGAGCCGGTGCTGTAGCCCATGTCGAAGGCGATCTCTTGAATGCTGCGCGGGCTATCCAGCGCTTCGATCGCCGCCAGAAAACGCAGGCGCTGGCGCCACTCACCGAAACTCATGCCCAGTTCCCGCACGAACTGCCGTGCCAGTGTGCGCTCGCTGACATGGATGCGTGCAGCCCATTCCGACAGCGGTCGGTTATCCCCCGGTTCGGCCTGCAATGACTCCAGAATCCCCAGCAGTCCGGGGCTGCTGGCGTAGGGCAGGTAGCACTCGTGCACCGGGGCCTGTTGCAGTTGATCCACCAATACCTGGGCCAGACGCTGGTCGGCGACCTGCTCGGGGATTTTCACGTCACGGGCGGCGAAGTCCTTGAGGATCGCCTTGAGGATGTCGCTGATGGCCAGGGTGCAGGCTCGCGGCGGCAGATCGGCGCACACCTTGGGGGCCAGGCACACCGCGCGGTAGTTGACCGGTTGGTGACTGTAAAAACTGTGCTGGATCTGCGGCGGCACCCACACCGCGTATTGCGGCGGTGACATGAAGCGGCTGCCCTCGACGTCCATGTGCAGCACGCCGTGGGCTGCGTATTCCAGCGTCCCCCAGGGATGCCGGTGGGGCGCGGCGTATTCGTGGGCGTCGAAATCGGCGTAGCGGAAGTACACCGCCGACGGCAGTTCGCTGAAATCCAGCAGGTCGATGTGTTTACTGCTCATGCTGTCCGTCATCAAGGGCGGGTTGTCTGGATTGAAGTATAGACTTGCATCCAGACAAGCGGATAATTGCCCCTCATTAACGTTCTGGTTTTTCCCGATGCAATACGCTTACCCCCTGCTGGCCATTTTTATCTGGGCCGGCAACACCGTGATCACCAAAATGTCGGCCGGGGCGATCTTCCCCGCCGAGATCGGTTTCTACCGCTGGCTGCTGGCCGGGTTGCTGTTCACGCCCTTCATGCTCAAACCGGTTCTCACCCATTGGCCGCTGATCCGCCCGAAACTGGGCAAGATCTTTGTCCTTGGTGTTCTCGGCATGGCGGTCTACCAAAGCCTGGCGTACTTTGCTGCGAGCCTGACCTCGGCCACCAACATGGGCATCATCCTGTCGCTGATGCCGCTGATGTCGCTCGCCATGGCGATCATCAGCCTCGGCCAGCGCCTGACCATGGGTGCCCTGGCCGGTGCGGTGCTGTCATTCGCCGGTGTCCTGGTGGTGGTGTCGTCCGGCAGCCTTGGCGCATTACTCGAACACGGGGTCAACCTGGGTGACGCGATGATGTTGATCGCCACCCTGGCCTACGCGGTCTACAGCACCCTGTTGAAAAAATGGCAGCTGAAACTGCCGCCGCTGGTGCTCCTGTATCTGCAGGTGCTGGTAGCCGTGTTGGTGCTGTTTCCGCTGTTCCTCGCCTCACCGAAAGTCGGCCCGACCCTGCAGAACATTCCGCTGGTGCTGTACGCCTGCCTGCTGGCTTCGATGGTCGCGCCGCTGGCGTGGATGCAGGCCGTGGTACGTTTGGGGCCGAGCCGGACCACGCAGTTTTTCAATTTGCTGCCGTTGATTACCGCATTGATTGCGGCGGTGGTGCTGCATGAACAACTGGCGATATATCACTTGGTCGGTGGGGTGTTGACCTTGGGTGGGGTGATTGTTTCCGAGCGCTGGACGACGGTGTTGGGTCGCACCTAGCTTTTTTGTGGCGGTCTAAAGCCCTACCGCGCTCAGCCGCGCCGCATGCTCGACAAACAACCGAATCGGTTCGGCCCCCTTGCCCACCAGCCCCAGCGACTGGTTGACGATATCGAAGTGATCCAGCGGATACTCATCGCCAATCACCGTCCCCAGGTGCGAGCTGTAGCGCCCGACCATGCCGTCGCAATGCCCGGCTTCGCGGACGAAGGTTTTAGCGAACACCCGGCAACTGCGGTTGGTGCCGTCCAGCAGATTGCGCCCGCGATCGGTAATCCCCGGTTGCAAGGTGCCGGACCAGGAGTAATAGCGCACGCCGTTGACCTCTTCGGCACCGTGACCGCCCCAGGTTTCAGGCAAGCCCTGTGGATAACACTGGTTGAACAGCGCCACGCCAGCGGTAGTGAGGGAGTGATGGGATGCAGGGATATCCACCGGCAGCTTCGGCCCGCGGTAACCGGTATCCAGCAAAGCCATCAACGCGCCAACCATCCGCAGAAAAAAGCACAGCAAACGACCACGGACGCTGTCATGGGGATAATGCCTGTGCAGATAATCGGCGAGCTCCGAGCCGTGGTTCGGCCCCGCCACCGAGGTCACCGATGCCACCAGGTCAGGACGCTTGGCGGCGGCATAACGGGCGGTCAGCGAGCCCTGGCTATGGCCGATCAGGTTGACCTTGTCGGCCCCGGTCTCCCGCAGAATTTCGTCGATACGTACCAGCAGTTGCTCGCCGCGCACTTCGTTCGAGTTCAGCGGCGAGACCTGCACCGCGAACACCACGGCACCACCACGGCGCAACGCCTCGACGATCCCGTACCAGTAGGGATAAAGCACCAGGCGGATGAACCCGAGCATTCCCGGGACCAACACCAACGGGTAGCGCGGGGCAGAACCTTGCGACATGGGCGGACATCCTGGTGGTCGGGTGGTGACGCAAGGCGGGATGCAAGACATCCGCCAAGCATCGCCAGCGAAGATGACAAGTCTATGTCATCCGCCCTACTTCAACCCCGCCACGCCCGCCACGATTAGCCCGATCGAGACCAGTTTGATCACGGTCAGGCTTTCGCCCAGCAGCGCGAAACCGAGAAACACCGTGCCCAGCGAACCGATGGCGGTCCAGATCGGGTACGCAATGCTCACCGGCAACTCGCGCATGGCCAGGGTCAGGAAGTAGATCCCGCCCACAGCGGCCACCACGGTGATCAGCGAAGGCCAGGGCCGGGTGAAGCCCTCGGCGTACTTCATGCCCATGGCGAAGGTGACTTCGAACCCGGCGGCGACCAGCAGAAACAGCCAGGCCATCTAGAACTCCCCGGCCAGCGCCAACAAGCGCTGCTCAGCCTCGATGGCAGAGATTTCAAAGCTGCGCTCGGCGGACTCTTCGCCCTCGACAGCCACCACGGTGACGTCCGTGATGCCGATGAATCCGAGCACCGTGCGCAGCAGCTTGTCGGCATGGTTCATGGTTTCCAGCTCGCCTCCCGGGCCAAAACCGAAGCCGCCACGGCTGGTGATGATCAGGGCTTTTTTGCCCTGCACCAACGGTTGGTACTGGGCCACGCCATTGTCCAGGGTGTGATCGAAGGTCACCCCGATGCGCACGACCTGATCGATCCAGGCCTTGAGGCCGCTCGGTACGCTGAAGTTGTGCATCGGCGTGGAAATCAGCAATACATCATGGTCGAGCAGTTCGCCGACCAGGTCGTCGCTGAGCGCCAGGTCGGCCTGCATCGACAGTGGCCGAGCGTCGGGCTCGGGGTAAAACGCGGCGGCTACGAACGCCTCGTTGACCGGCGGTATCAACGCCCGCCCGACTTCGCGTCGGGTCAACTGTGAGTGGGGATGAAGGGCCTGCCAGGCCGACAGAAATACTTCGGCCAAACGGCGCGAGTGCGAACGGTCACCACGGGGGCTGGCATGAACAGCAAGAATTCTACTCATCTGAATCGCCTCAAGGACTAAACTAAAACCACTTGTGGCTTGCAGCTTGAAGCTCACAGCTGCTCTCATTCAAATGAGTAGAAATCAGTCTGGATGAATCCATTTCATCCATGGAGTGTTCAATGTTTGCCTCGTTGCCGTTGACCGCCCTGCGGGCCTTTGAGTCCGCCTCACGCCTGTTGAGCTTCAAGGCCGCCGCCGAAGAACTGTCCGTTACCCCGACGGCGGTGTCCCACCAGATCCGCTCCCTGGAGAGCTGGCTCGGCGTGCCGTTGTTCGAGCGCCTGCCGCGCCAGGTACGCCTGACCGAATGTGGCGAAAGGTTGTTCCACAGCCTGCACGGGGCGTTTCTGGAAGTGGCTCAAAGTGTCGATACCCTGCGCCCGCAACGCAGCGGCGCCAACCTCACGGTCTCCACCACCGCTGCCTTCGCCGCGCTGTGGCTGGTACCGCGCCTGGGACGTTTCTACGCTCGGCACCCGAACATCAACGTGCGCCTCGATACCCACTGCGAAGTCCTCGATCTGCATCAGGACGCCAGTGTCGATCTGGTGCTGCGCTACAGCCTCGACGATTACCCCAATCTGTACGGCCAGTGCCTGTTCGATGAAACCTTCGGCGTCTACGGTTCGCCCGAACAAGTGGCCCTGGCGTCGAGTCGCGCCCCGACGTTGATCAGCGTGCGCTGGCACAACTCCAAACTCTATGTCCACGGCTGGGAGGCCTGGTGCGCTTGCTCCGGCGAAACCTGGCTGAGCGGCCGGCCAGCAGTGCGCGAATACGACGAAGAGCATTACGCCCTGCAAGCGGCGATTGCCGGGCAAGGTCTGGTATTGGCAAGCAATATTCTGGTGTCGGAAAGCGTGGCCAGTGGTCTGTTGTTGCCGTACCGGGGGGAAATCCAGGTCGATGGCGCCGGCTACAGTGCCCTGTGCGTGCCGGGACGCGAACGGCACCCACCGGTTCGGGCGTTTTTTGCATGGCTGCGTGAAGAGGCATTGGCGTCGGGACATGCATTGACATAAGCAACCAAATGCAGTGCCTGCAAAACCGCCATCGCGAGCAGGCTCACTCCCACATTAGTCCAGCATGCACAGATCCCCTGTGGGAGCGAGCCTGCTGCGGGCGGCGCTCCGACGATGGGGCCTGTATAGACGCCCGATTATTTGGCTGGCTTGACGGTGACAGGCACCTTGCCCGCCTTCATCTGCTCCAGCAACGGCGCACACTGGTTCGGCTCACCTGCGCTCGGCGCCACCAGCGCCAGCAACCCTGCCGCCGGTGCAGCGATCACGCCCAGCGCCACCATCCCGGCTCCGCGCAGCATCAACGGCACGGCCTTGACCCCGGCATCGGGCTTGATGAACTTGCCGCGCACATACAGCGGCGAACGCAATGATATCAGGCGCCAACCCTTGGATTCCGGGGTGATGGTCAGGTCCAGCTGTTCAGTCGCCATGTTCGCGGTGCCGTCGATGTAGACGATGGCGTTCTCGGTGTCGAATACAAACAAGCGGGTACTCGCCAAGCCGGACTGGATGCCGAAGTCGGCGGCTGCGCAGTTGATCTTCACTTCCTTGTCGCCAAAGATCTTGCCGACCACATAGTTGCCGACATTCAGGCCCGCCAGCTCCATCAATTCGCGACTGATGGCGCCATCGTTGATGAGCATTTTCAGGCTGCCATTGGCACTGCCCAGCAGCTTGGCCACCGAATTGCCGCGTCCGCTGACATCAGCATCGCCGTTGAGTTCGCCAAAACTGGTTTTCATCGGTTCAAAGCCGGGGAACAACTGCTTGAGTTTGAAGCCCCGCGCCGTGAGCCTGGCCTGGCCTTCCAGTGGATCGGTGTGGCCGTTCAGGCGAATCTGCGCATCCAGCTTGCCGTCGGCCACGCCGAAGCGCAGCGGCTCGAAGCTAAGCACGCCATCGGTGAGTACCAGATGGGTATAGAGGTCGTTGAACGGCAATTTTTCGCTGTGCACGATGCGCTTGCCGGTGAACTCGACATCGGCGTCCATATCGCGCCAGCGATCGGTCTTGAACTCTTCGACCGGCAGCACTTTGTCCGCCGGTTGTTTGCTGTCGCCGCCTCGCTCCTTCTGTTTGGCGTTGGAGTCGGCACCAATCAGCGGCGCCAGATCGGCGAACAGCAATTGATTGGACAACAGCGAGCCGCTGAGTTTTGGCCGTGGCTGGCTGGCCACATAAGTCAGATTGCCATGGATGTCGCTTTCGCCGATCTTGCCGTTGAATTCTTCGTAGCGGAACACCGCGCCACCCGCCTCGTGCAACTTGGCGACCAGGTGGCCGTCGGTGGCATAGGGTGGCGTGTCCGGCAGGGTCACGCCGGTCAGCGGGTAGAGGTTGCCCAGGCTGGTGCCGGCAAGTTTCAGGCGCAGGTCCAGGGCGCCGAGATTGAGTGGGTCGGTCAGGGTCCCGGCCAATTCGACGCTTGAGTCGGCGATCTTCACCTGTGCCTGAAGCGGAAACGGCCGTGCCGCGTCCTGCAGCGCCAACAGCCCGCCAATCTTGCCCTGGCCCGCGAGTTTCTGGCCGTGGTACTGGCCGTTGACCTTGAGGGCGAACGCATAATCCTGGGGTGACGAGCCTTTTTCCTGCGCGGCTTTCGCCGCTTTGTCGCCAACGATATCGCTGAACGGAACCGGTTTGCCCAATGGATCGATCAGCACGTCGAGTTGAGTCTTCAGGCTCTGGTCGTCGAGGGTAACGTGGCTCTTGTCGAAGCCGATCGCGCCGATATCCACCACCCAGCTCGAAGGCTCGGCGTTGGGGTCTTTTGGGTCGAATTTGAAGGTCCAGTTGGCGCGCCCGTCAGCCAGGCGTTGCAGCTCGGCATTCGGCTCGGTGAGATCGATGCGCGGGATCACCACCCGCTGCGCCAGCAACGCCAGGGGTGAAATACGCAGTTCTACCCGCTTGAGGGTGACCATCTGCGGTTGCTTCGACCAGTCCGGGTTGCCCAGGCTGAGGTCCTCGGCTACTACATGGGGCCACGGCACCCAGGCGCGCCAGCCGCTTTCATCGGGTTCGGGCCGCCAGACCACCGACAGATTGCCGTTGATGGCGAAAGCGCGATGCAGCTCTTCGGAAACTTTGGCGTTGAGCGGCGGTTTGATCCGGTTCCAGTCGAAGAACACGATGATCAGTACCAGCACCATCAACAAGGTAAGGAAGGTGGAAAGGGTCCAGACAATCGTCTTTTGAGTGCGCGTCATTGCACAGGGCTCCTGATACGACTGAGCGCCCCGACTGCGACGCACATGTGAAACGGTGAGCCGCAAGCGACCCGCCATGAACTCTACGACTGATAAAAACCCGGCAGGTTTAATCGATAGACCGAATTCGCCGAATTCGCCAAGTCCAATACTGACCAATCAGTCATTCAGCGTTACCACCTCCGCACTTTTGCATGTCAGAGATGGGTCGAAAATACCCACTCCGGTGCAAAACCATCCGTGGGAAGCGCCCGCTCTAGAGCCTCCGCAGCAAACAATCAATTCCGTTGATTATTACCATTGCGTTTATGAACTTTCATATCGACTTATCGAGAGTAGCATTGCTTTCGTACCCACTTATTCGCCCTCCCAAGGAGCAAAACAATCATGAAACGCCAATTACTGCTTAGCCTTACCCTCTCGATGCTGGCAAGCACTGCTTTTGCCCTGCCAGCCGCTGACCAGGCCACGCCACAAGTGAAACAAAACCACTCGGTGTTCAGCCAGACCGTCGCCGCTGATGGTTCCGACCGTACTCCACAAGGCCAGACCCTTGCCGAAGGCGGTAATGATCGCCTGAAAGAAAAAGGCCTGATCACTCAGGATGGCTCGGACCGTACCCCACAAGGTCAAACCCTGGCTGCCGATGGTTCGGACCGCACCCCACAAGGTCAGACCCTCGCTGCTGACGGTTCGGACCGCACCCCACAAGGCCAGACCCTGGCTGCCGACGGTTCCGATCGTACTCCACAAGGTCAAACCCTCGCTGAAGGCGGTGGTGACCGTGTGATCGAACGCAACAGCGATCTGAGCTAAGCCTCATGGCCGCCCTGAAAAAAAGCCCAATCCCCGGATTGGGCTTTTGACTTTTCAGCGATCCGCTTGATAAATGCGGCACTTCCCTGCTTGATCCCCCACAGTCGTTCGACGCCGGCAAAGCCGATTTGCTAGAGTGCGCGCGTCCCTGTCCAGAAAACACCCCTGCGATGCTGCCCCGCGCCGAACAGAAACAACAAACCCGTAACGCCCTGATGGACGCTGCCCGGCGCCTGATGGATGGCGGCCGAGGATTCGGCAGCCTGAGCCTGCGCGAAGTCGCGAAAACCGCCGGCATCGTACCGACCGGTTTCTACCGCCATTTTGCCGATATGGATGAACTGGGCCTGGTGCTGGTCAGCGAAGTCGGCCAGACATTCCGCGAAACCATTCGCCTGGTACGACACAACGAATTCGTGATGGGCGGCATCATCGATGCCTCGGTGCGGATCTTTCTCGACGTGGTCAGCGCCAACCGTTCGCAGTTCCTGTTTCTCGCCCGTGAGCAATACGGCGGTTCGCTGCCGGTGCGCCAGGCCATCGGCCGTTTGCGTGAAGACATCAGTTCGGACCTCGCGGCGGACTTGTCACTGATGCCGAAGCTGCAGCATCTGGACATCGCCGACCTGAGTGTCATGGCGGATCTGATCGTCAAAAGCGTGTTCGCCACCCTGCCGGACATCATCGATCCGCCAGCCGAAGCCTTGCCCGAGCACCTGACGCCCCAGGCGAAAATCACCCAGCAACTGCGGTTTATCTTTATCGGCCTCAAGCATTGGCAAGGGCTCGGAAGTACCGAGTAACGTCGTTTGTAGGAGCGAGCTTGCTCCGGGCGGCGTTCCGACGAAGGCGGCGACATCTTCGACATTCATGTGACAGACAAACCGCTTTCGCGAGCAAGCTCGCTCCTACGATGATGCGCATAGCATCATCTTGGTGCGCAAATCAAAAACAACGCACCAACTTCAACCAAAAAACTCACTCCATCGATACCAGTCCCACGTCCCCTTCAGCCATTTCCTACGGATCATGTCGATTGGCAAGCCCCTTGCTCTAGCCTGAGCATTGTCCATTGCTGGAAGCCTTCCGATGCTGGTGATTCATCGCAGAATCGACCCTCAACCCGTTTGGGCCGCCGAACTGCACCTGACGTTCGAAGCCCGCAGCAAAAGCCGTTTGCGCTGTTTCAGTGCCGAGGGCGAAGACGTCGGATTGTTTTTGGAGCGCGGCCAGCCGCCGTTGCATGACGGCGAATGCCTGCAAGCCGAAGACGGGCGAATCGTGCGTGTCTGCGCCCGCCCCGAACAATTGCTCCACGTCACCTGCGCCAATACCTTTGAACTGACCCGCGCGGCCTATCACCTGGGCAATCGCCATGTCGCCCTGCAAGTCGGCGACGGCTGGTTGCGCCTGCTCGACGATTACGTGCTCAAGGCCATGCTCGAACAACTCGGTGCCGTTGCCGTGAATATCGAGGCGCCATTCCAGCCGGAACATGGCGCCTACGGCGGTGGCCATCACCACTCGCGCCACGGCGATGAAGACTTCAACTACGCGCCGAAACTGCACCAGTTCGGCGTACGCGCATGAACCCGGCCTGGGCGCTGTTGCGTCTGGCCAGCCCGCAACTGCCGATTGGCGGCTACAGCTACTCCCAAGGGCTGGAAATGGCTGTGGATAACGGTCGCGTAAACGACCGCGACAGCGCCCGGCGCTGGATCAGCGATCAGTTGTTGTTAAACCTGGCACGCTTCGAAGCACCGTTGCTGCTCGCACATTGCCTGGCCGCCAGCGAGGACAACTGGGGTGAATTGCTGCAACGCTGCGAGGAACACCGTGCCAGTCGCGAAACCCGCGAGCTGCATCAGGAGAGCCGGCAAATGGGCTACTCCTTGCAGCAATTGCTCAATGGCTTGCCGGAACTCGACGCGCCGGCCCGTGCCTTCCTCGAACAACGCAGCGAGCCACATCTGGCTCTGGGTTGGGCCTTGGCCGCGCGCGCCTGGCAGATCAGCCCGCAGGACGCCCTGGCCGCGTGGCTCTGGAGCTGGCTGGAAAACCAATTGGCGGTGCTGATGAAGACCTTGCCATTGGGTCAGCAAGCGGCCCAGCGCCTGACCAGCGAACTGTTGCCGCTGTTGCAGCAGGCCCAGCAGGACGCCAGCCACATCCACCCCGATCACTACGGCAGCGCCGCTTTCGGCCTGTCCCTGGCGTGTATGGCCCACGAGCGCCAGTACAGCCGTCTGTTCCGCTCCTAGGGCCCCTAATTTTGGAGAATCACATGAACACACAACCCCTGCGCGTCGGCATCGGCGGCCCGGTCGGCTCCGGCAAAACCGCCCTGACCCTGGCCCTGTGCCTGGCCCTGCGCGAGCGCTACAACCTGGCCGTGGTGACCAACGACATCTACACCCGCGAAGACGCCGACTTTCTGGTGCGCAATGAAGCCCTGGCGCCGGAACGCATCATCGGCGTGGAAACCGGTGGTTGCCCGCACACGGCCATCCGCGAAGACGCCTCGATCAACCTCGAAGCCGTGGATCAACTCAATCGCCGTTTTCCGGGGCTGGATCTGATCCTGGTGGAGTCCGGTGGCGATAACCTCTCCGCCACCTTCAGCCCGGAACTGTCGGACCTGACGATCTACGTGATCGACGTCTCGGCCGGCGACAAGCTGCCACGCAAGGGCGGACCGGGGATCTGCAAATCCGACCTGCTGGTGATCAACAAGATCGACCTCGCGCCGCTAGTCGGTGCCTCGCTGGAGATGATGAACAGCGACACCCAGCGCATGCGCAACGGCAAGCCGTTTGTCTTCAGCAATCAGAAAACCGGCCAGGGTCTGGAACAGATCATCGCCTTCATCGAACGCCAGGGTTTGCTGACCGCGGCCTGATCACCACTTATCAACAAGGAAGCTTATCCATGACACTCAAACGCATTCTCGGCGCCCTGGCCCTGCTGCTGACCCCAGCCCTCGCCTTCGCCCATCCGGGACATGGCGACAACGGCTTGATCGCCGGTATCAGCCATCCGCTTGGCGGCCTCGATCACTTGCTGGCGATGCTGGCGGTCGGTCTTTGGGCCGCGCAGCAACAAGGCGCCGCACGCTGGGCGCTGCCGTGCACCTTTGTCGGCACTCTGCTGATTGGCGGGCTGTTGGGTTTTGAAGGATTGAACCTGCCGGCACTGGAGAGCGGGATTGCCGCTTCCGTGTTGGCTTTGGGGCTGGCGGTTGCCTTGGCAGTGCGTCCACCGTTGGTGATGGCGGTGGGTGCGACGGCGTTGTTTGCATTGTTTCATGGTGTCGCGCACGGGCTGGAACTGCCAGACATGTCGAGTCCCTGGACCTACGCCGCAGGCTTTGTCGCCGCGACGGCGGTGTTGCACGCGGCGGGTTATGCGCTGGTGCGGATGTTGCCGCAGGCGGCAGCGCCGCTGGTGCGATTGGCGGGTGCGGCTTCGGCGGCGACCGGGGTGTGGTTGCTGGCGGGCTGATTCCTCAGCGCCTGACCTGACCTCTTCGCGGGCAAGTCGGATCGCCGCACCGCCGCTCCCACAGGTTTTTGTGGTGTGGTTACGATCGCATGTACACCGCGAGTCCCTGTGGGAGCGGGCTTGCTCCGGGCGGCGTTCCGACGAAGGCGGCCAGACAGACACCGCATCGCTCATGCCGACCTCTCTGCTAACATGTCGCGCAATCGCCCCTGCCGTGACGACGCCAGCCAATGCCGCCTGTTTCCCGCTCTGCCTCCCAGCCTGAATTGACCGCCCTGTTCACCTCGGTGCAACAGCACTTCCTGAACGTCATCGTGCCGCTCTGGCAAGGCCCGGGCTGGAACGCCGACATGGCGTTGCCCTACGAGGCGCTGGATGCCGAACACCAACCGCTGCCACCGCAACGCTACCGGGCCATGGCCTGTGCGCGACAGCTGTATCTGTTTGCCAACCTGATCGGTCAGGTGCCGGGCGCCGAAGAGCGTGCCGCCGCGTTGTTCCGCTCGTTGCAGCGGCACTTCCACGATGCCGAGCACGGCGGCTGGTTCTACAGTGTCGATGCGCAAGGTGCGCCGCTGGATCAGCGCAAGGACCTCTACACCCACGCCTTCATCCTGTTCGCCTGCGCCCATTACTGGAACAAGGTCCGCGAGCCGCTGGTGGAGTCGGTGCTCAATGCCTCGCTGGAAGTGATTGCGCAGCGTTTCGCCACGGACGACGGTCTGTACGAAGCCACGCTCGACCGCGACTGGGCATCGCTGGACAGCGGCCCTTTGCAAAACCCGCTGATGCACCTGGCCGAAGCATTCCTCGCCACACTGCAAGTCCGTGAAGACCTCGACGTGCAACAGGCGCTCGTCGAGTTATGCACAGCCATGCACGCGCGCTTCATCGATCCGCAGCGCGGCGTGTTGATGGAAAAGCCGCTGGGGTCTGTGGATAACTGGTTTGAACCTGGGCATCAGTTCGAGTGGTATTTCCTGCTGGAATCCTCGGCGCTGTTACGCCATTCGGCGCTGCATGCCGATCTGGAGCGGGCCTTCGCCTTTACCGAGCAAATGGGCGTCGATCAGCAGACTGGCGCCGTGCGGGCGATGCTCGACTTCGCAGCGGATCACGGCGTCCGGGACGCCACGCAGCGTATCTGGGCGCAGGCCGAGTACCTGCGCGCGTTGACACTGCGACCGCACAGCGAAGCAGATGTGCTGCGCCAGTTGCAGGCGTTGCAGCAACGCTCGCTGCATGCCGGCGGCTGGTTTGAGTGCCGTGACGAGCACGGTGAAGTCAGCCGCCGCGACATGCCGTCGACCACGCCCTATCACCTGGCGACTTGTTATCGCGGGTTGGCGCAATATCTCGGCTGACTGTGTGGCGAGGGGCAATCCAATCACTCAGTCCACTTGCGATCCCCGGTAAAGCTGATGGTCAGCCATCGCGCGGCATCCGGCTTACCGAGTTTCGCGGAAATTTCCTCGCGCAAACTGTCCAGTTGCCCCACACCGTCCAGCCAGTAATCCTTCGGCAATACGATGTGAATCTCGATAAAACAGGCCCTGCCGTGTTTCTGCACGTAGGAAATGTAATCGTCGAAACCATGCTCGACCTTCGCCACCTCCATCACCTGACGCACCTTGTCGTCCAGTTGATCCGGGACGATGCCCAACACATCGCGCAATGCCGGTCCGAGGATTTTGAACGCCGGAGGAAGCATGCCCAGGGCCAGCAGAATCAGAATCATCGGATCGACATACACCGCCCACTTGTCGTAACCCTGAGTCTTGAGCAGCAGCGCGATCAGGAAACTCACCAGCAGTCCCGCCGACAGCATCGCGTCCACCAACCAACTGATGTTGTCGAACTGGATCAGCGACGACTTGAGTGTGCGATTGCGATGGCGGACGTAGAAGAAGTAAATCAGTTCAACGACGGTAAACACCGCCGCGTAGAGGATCACCAGACCGAGCTCGACCTCGCGGCCGCCACTGATGATGCCAAACACACCGTTGAGAAAGGCATAAATGGCAACCAGGAACAGGAAGCTGCCCTCGATCACCAGTACCATGGGTTCCAGGTGCCAGTAACCGAACTGGAAGCGCTGGTTGCTTTCCTTGGCGATCAGCCTGGCGGTGATCAGCATCAGGACCTTGATGAAGGCCGCGATTAACGAAAAGAAGCCATCGAACAGGATGGATTGAGCGCCCGAAACAAAACCGGTGATGATCCCGGCGAATGTCACGGCGAGCATCAGGAAGGTCGATTGTTTGAGCAGCGACTGCTCGCCTCGATTACTCACTTGATCTCCTTTAAAGCCTCTAGACCGCCGGGTGCGGCGGATTGCTTGAGGGAGGAGTCTAGCTGAAGCTTTGTGTCGCCTGAGCCGGCCCCTTCGCGAGCAGGCTCGCTCCCACAGGTTCAATGCGATCCATGTGGGAGCGAGCCTGCTCGCGAAAGGCCGTTACTCGGTCTTAAGACTTGCGCTCGATAGCAAACCCGGACCAGGTCTGACTCACCGGCATCAGCTCCAGGCTGTTGATGTTGATGTGCGCCGGGGCATTGAGCACCCAGAAGATTGTTTCGGCGATGTCTTGCGGCTGAATCGGCTCGGCGCCGGCGTAAGTGGCGTTGTAGCGCTCCTGGTCACCGGCAAAACGCACCAGCGAGAACTCACTCTCGCACAGGCCCGGCTCGATGTTGCTGACCCGTACGCCCGTGCCTTGCAGGTCGCAGCGCAGGTTCAGCGAGAACTGTTTGACGAACGCCTTGGTCGCGCCATACACGTGGCTGCCCGGGTACGGGTAGTTGCCGGCGATGGACCCCAGGTTGACGATACCGGCACCACGACCGTGGGCAATCAGGCGTGGCAGCAGCAGACGGGTGCTGTACATCAGGCCTTTGACGTTGGTATCGACCATGGTGTCCCAATCGTCCAGGTCGCACTTGGGCGCCGGATCAACGCCCAGGGCCAGGCCGGCGTTGTTGATCAACCCGCGCAGTTTGGCGAAGGATGGCGGCAGACTGGCAATCGCCTCTTCCATGGCCTTGCGATCACGCACATCGAGCACCAGACCATGGACTTCGGTCTGCTTCGACAGCTCGGCGCATAGCGCATTGAGGCGCTCCTCACGACGGCCTGTCAGCACCAGTTTCCAGCCGGCCTCGGCAAAACGACGGGCACAGGCTTCACCAAAACCGGAGGTCGCGCCGGTAATAAACAGGGTGTTGGACATCGTGTTCTCCTTGCTTCGGCTGACGCTCAGCCATTGGAATAGAAAATCAGCAGGCAGCATGCCCGGCCTTGTTCACAGCGGCAACCACCGCTCAAACTGTTCAAAAAACGTACAACCCCGGCAAGCCCTTGACCAGCGTGGCCTGCAGCCATGTGCGCGCACGTTATCCACAGGCCGGTCCACAGTCTCTGGGGGCAAGTGGAAAAGCTGCAAGCCGCTATCCACAAGGCTTTGCGCGGGGTTTTGAAACTTTTTTGCTTGACCCTCAACCGCCTGCTGTGTAGCCCTTGGCCATTTTCATGACTGACGGGTCAAACCGACGATGGCGCCAAGCCAGTAACCACGGCCTTCAGCCGAGTCTTTCCAGAGTTTAATCACAGACTTATCCACAGGCTTGTCCACGCCGATTTCATGCATTTTCATCCCGAACAAAAAGGTTGACAAAGCGGCCTGCAAGCTGAGCAAAAACGCCTGATCAAAAAACAACCACACCTCTGCAAGCCACGGTTTAAAAGGCGTCCAGCCAGCTACTCCCACGTTATTCACAGCCGGTTCCACAGCAAACGGGGACAAGTCAAAACTGTGACAAAACAACTATTTGCAGCGGCTTTATGTCGCGCTTTGCGAGCTTGGGAATATTGTTTTCCACAATTTTACTTTACGTCACATCGCCGCTCTTGTAGGAGCTGCCGAAGGCTGCGATCTTTTGATCTTGACCTTTCAAAACAAGATCAAAAGATCGCAGCCTCGTTTCACTCGACAGCTCCTACCACGGCCTTTACAGAGCGGGCATAAAAAACGCCCTGACACTGAGAGCGGCAGGGCGTTTTTTAACGCTGAGGATCAATGCCCGCCGAGATAGGCGTTACGTACGTCCTCGTTGACCAGCAACTCCTTGCCGGTACCAGTCATGCGGATTTCGCCGTTGACCATCACGTACGCCCGGTCCGACAACCGCAGGGCGTGGTTGGCGTTCTGCTCCACCAGAAAGATGGTCATGCCGGTCTTGGCCAGTTCCCGCAGGGTGGCGAAGATCTGCTTCACCACGATCGGCGCCAGGCCCAGGCTCGGCTCATCCAGTAGCAACAACTTGGGCCGGCTCATCAGGGCACGGGCGATGGCGAGCATTTGCTGCTCGCCACCGGACATGGTCATCGCCCGCTGGGTACGCCGCTCTTCGAGCCGCGGGAACAGCTCGAACATGCGTTGCATGTCTTCCTTTGCGTACTTGTCACCGATAGGGATGGTGCCCATTAGCAGGTTCTCCTCGACGGTCATGTCGGGAAACACCCGCCGCCCTTCCGGCGATTGCGCGATGCCGTTGGAGGCGATGTAGTGGGACGACTTGTGGGTGATGTCCACGCCCTGGTAGAGGATCTGCCCGTCGGCGGCCCGTGGCTGGCCGAAGATCGACATCAGCAGGGTCGACTTGCCGGCACCGTTGGAGCCGATCAGGCTGACGGTTTCCCCTTCGTTGATGTGCAGCGAGACTTTCTTCAGGGCCTGGATCGGCCCGTAAAACACATCCAGTTCCTTGAGTTCGAGGATGGGTTGACTCATAGCACCACTTCCTCTTCATCGGCGCCCAGGTAGGCCGCAATCACTTTCGGATCGTTACGAATCGCTTCAGGCCCGCCTTCGGCGATGACAACGCCGTGGTCCAGCACCACAATGTGGTCGGAAATGCTCATTACCATGCCCATGTCGTGCTCGATCAGCACCACGGTCAGATCGTGCTCGTCGCGCAGCAGCCGGATCATCGCGCTCAGCGCTTCGGTTTCCTGGGGGTTGAGGCCGGCGGCCGGCTCGTCGAGGCAGATGATCTGCGGACGGGTGCACATGGCCCGGGCGATTTCCAGGCGGCGTTGCTGGCCGTAGGACAGCTCACCGGCCAGACGGTTGGCGCAATCCACCAGGTCCACCACCTCCAGCCAGTAGAACGCGTGGTCCAGCGCATCGCTTTCAGCCTTGCGATAGCCCTTGGTGTTGAGGATGCCGGCCAGCATGTTGCGGTTAACCCACATGTGCTGTGCCACCAGCAGGTTTTCCAGCACCGACATTTCCTTGAACAGGCGAATGTTCTGGAAGGTCCGCGCCAGCCCGGCACGGTTCACCAGGTGGGTGCCGCCGAATGCCTTGTAGAACAGCCGACTGGCGAAGGATTTCGGCGAAACGAAATCCGTTGGTTTGAACGATTCGCCCAGCAATTTGATGACGTTGGTCTGCTGACCGCGCACGTTGAGTTCGATCTTGCCACCGGAGGCCTTGTAGAACCCGGTCAGGCAGTTGAACACCGTAGTCTTGCCGGCGCCGTTGGGGCCGATCAGGGCGAAGATCGAATTGCGTTTGACCTTCAGGCTGACATCGTTCAACGCCTTGATGCCGCCGAAGTGCATCATCAGCTTTTCGACACTGAGTACGACTTCGCTCATGGCGCTACTCCTTTACGCGGGGTCACACCGGTACGGCTGATCCGAATCAGGCCGCGCGGTCGCCAGATCATCATCAACACCATCAGGATGCCGAACAGCAACACACGATACTCCGCGAAGCCACGCAGCAGTTCCGGGGCGACGGTCAGCACGAAGGCTGCCATCACTACGCCGATGGTCGAACCCATACCGCCCAGTACCACAATGGCAAGGATCAGGGCCGATTCGAAGAAGCTGAACGAGGTCGGGTTGACGAAGCCCTGGTAGGTGGCGAAGAACACACCGGCCAGACCGGCCGTCGAAGCACCGATGGTGAACGCCGAGAGCTTCACCAGCACGTGGTTCAGGCCCATGGAGCGGCAGGCGATTTCGTCTTCACGCAAGGCTTCCCATGCGCGGCCGACCGGCATACGGGTCAAGCGGTGTTTGATGTACAACACGGCCAGCACGACCATGAACAACACCGCGTAGATGAAGTAGTACTTCACGTCGGGGTTGTAGGCGATGCCGAAGAACTCGTGAAACGGCACACCACCGTCTTTCGCCCGTTTGCCGAACTCCAGACCGAAGAACGTTGGCAGCGGCGCAGGCATACCGTTCGGACCACCGGTCAGCGACAACCAGTTGTTGAGGATCAAGCGAATGATTTCACCGAAGCCCAGGGTCACGATTGCCAGGTAGTCACCGTGCAGACGCAAAACCGGGAAGCCAAGGATGCAACCCGCAAGGCCGGCGGTGATCGCCGCCAGTGGCAGCACCGTCCAGAAGCCCAGCCCAAGATACTGGTAACCAAGCGCCAAACCATAGGCACCGATGGCGTAGAACGCCACGTAACCCAGGTCGAGCAGGCCGGCCAGGCCCACCACGATGTTCAGCCCCAAACCGAGCAACACATAGATCAACCCGAGGATGACCACGCCCAGCAGGTAGGAGTTGGAGAAAAACGGAAACACCACGGCAATGACGATCATCAACGGGATGATCCAGCGCAAGCGGGATTTGTAATCGGGTGGCAGTACATGAACCCCGGAGCCAGTGGTTTCAAACCCTTCGAGAATTCTCAAACCCTTGGGTGTTTGCAGGAACAGGCTCAAAGCAAAGCGGCCAGCCATGACGATGGCGACAATCCACGCCACTCGCGTTGGTTGCAGGTTGAAGCCATAGCCGTCGAGGACGATGCCGACAATCGGACCAAATACGATGAGCGCTACAAGGCCGGCAAGAATCGCGTCAACCAGACTTCTTTTGATATCAATGGTTTTTTTAGTGGTTGAAGACATCGCTTACACCTTCGACACAAGAGGACGGCCGAGCAGGCCTTGAGGCCGAAAGACCAGAACGAGAACAAGCAACGAGAAGCTGAAAACGTCTTTGTAGTCGGAGTTGACCAGACCGGAAAACAGCGACTCGGAGATCCCCAGAATGATCCCGCCAAGCATCGCACCCGGCAGCGAGCCGATCCCGCCGAGTACCGCTGCGGTGAACGCCTTGATGCCGATGACGAAACCTGCGTAGAAGTCGAACGTGCCGTAGTTCATGGTGATCAGCACGCCGGCCAACGCCGCCATCGCGGCACCAATGATGAACACGTAGGAAATGATGCGATCGGTGTTGATCCCCAGGATCGAGGCCATCTTGCGGTCTTGCTGGGTTGCGCGGCACATGCGGCCGAGCTTGGTGTACTTGATGACATAGGTCAGCAGGCCCATCCCGACAAACGCTGCGACCAGAATGAAGATCTTGGTGTAAGTGAGCTGGACGAAGCCGGTCCCGACTTCTACTCGCAATGCACCAGTCAACAGCGTCGGAACGCCTTGTTGGCGGGCACCCTGGGCGATCTGTGCATAGTTTTGCAGGATCAGCGAGATCCCGATGGCGCTGATCAGCGGTGCCAGTCGGGTGGAGTTACGCAGGGGTTTGTAGGCAACACGCTCGATGACCCAGCCATACACCGCCGTGACCACGATGGTGAAGATCAGTGTGCCGAGCATCAACAGAGGGAAGGATTCAATACCGAAGTATGCCAGCAGAGCCAGACTGATTGCCGCGAGGTAAGCGGAAATCATGTAAACCTCGCCGTGGGCGAAGTTGATCATGCCGATGATGCCATAGACCATTGTGTAGCCGATGGCGATCAGGCCATAGACCGACCCGAGGGTCAGGCCGTTGACCAGTTGCTGCAGGAAAATACCATCCATAACGCAATCTCACGCAATGAGAACCTGCACATGTGGCTGTGCGGTTCTTCTAAGGAAAATACAGATTTACGTCGGAGCAATGTCGGCCACGATCAGAAAGGCCACCACAACCCTTGTAGGAGCTGGCTTGCCTGCGATAGCGGTTAAACATTCAACAAAGTTGTCGACTGCCAGTCCGTCATCGCGAGCAAGCTCGCTCCTACAAGGGATCTGTGGGGTTCATCCGATCGAGCCAGCCCTTACTTCTGTTTTTCCAGCTGGTGGTACTTGCCGTCCTTGTCCCACTGGTAAACCACGTAGTCGGAGACTTTCAGGTCGCCCTTGCTGTCCCAGGTCTTCTCGCCCATGACGGTTTTGACCGGGTTGGCTTTCAGCCATTTGGCAGCGTCTTCGCCCTTGTTGGACTTGGCGCCATTGAAGGCAGCGGCCAAGGTCTGGACCGAAGCGTAAGCGTAGAGGGTGTAGCCTTCAGGCTCGGTACCGGCCTTGCGGAATGCGTCTACCACGGTCTTGCTGTCCGGCAGCAGGCGCGGGTCGGCACCGAAGGTCATCAGCACGCCGTCGACGTATTGCGGGCCCCCAGCGGTGGTCACCAGTTCGTCGGTCACGATGCCGTCGTCGGACATGAATGTCACGTCTTTGAGGCCTTCGGTACGCAGTTGTTTAACCAGTGGACCGGCCTCTGGGTGCAGACCGCCGAAGTAGACCACGTCGGCACCGGCCGCACGGATCTTGGTCACCACGGCGCTGAAGTCTTTCTCGCCGCGGGTCAGGCCTTCGTACAACACCGGCGTTACGCCGCGCTTGACCAGTTGCGCTTTGGTGGCGTCCGCCAAACCTTGGCCGTAGGTGTCTTTGTCGTGCAGCACGGCGACTTTCTTGCCCTTGAGCACGTCGACGATGTAGTCACCAGCCACGATGCCTTGCTGGTCGTCACGCCCGCACATACGGAACATGGCGCTCAGGCCGCGCTCGGTCACCTTTGGGTTGGTGGAACCCGGGGTGATCGTGATGATGCCCGCTTCGTCGTAGATCTCGGAGGCCGGGATGGTCGACGAGGAGCAGAAGTGACCGACCACGCCGGCGACTTTCTGGTTGGTCAGGTCCTTGGCGACTGTCACAGCCTGCTTCGGCTCGCAGGCGTCATCGCCCTTGACCAGTACGATTTTTTCCCCGTTCACGCCGCCCGATGCGTTGACCGCGTCGGCCGCCGCCTGTGCACCCTTCATGTACTGTTCGCCAAATGCCGCGTTGGCGCCCGTCATTGGTCCCGCTACACCGATCTTGATGTCAGCCTGAGCAAACGCAGAAACACCCAGCGCAGTTGCCACTGCGAGGGCCAGAAAGCCTTTCTTGTAAAACGTCTGGGACATGAGGTGGTGCTCCATGGTTTTTTTTAATTGGCACTGCGACTTCACTGAATGCTCAGAGCAAGGGCCGTGCCATCGGTTTTTTATTCTGAAAAAAGTCGCTGCTTTCTTGTTATTTCGACTGTTTCGGGCCCATTTTCATTGGGCGTGCAACCGTCTAAACCGCGGAAGGTAGAACCATTATTTTTTTGAGGCGCAACCCGCCTGCGCCATCATTGCAACCGCGGCTTTAAACGACGTGCAACCAGCCTGTAACAACGTGCGTCACCGAAGTGCACACTGCTGGTGCGAGACTGCTACAACCCGCACCACTACAGGCTAGCTGCAGATCGAAAAAGCGCCGCTTCCTACGGCAAAAATCAACCTTCAGATCACGATCCGAAGGCACTGGCCTGCGTGATACAGCGAGAATCCCGCCTCATACAGACAGCTGCGCAACCCCACCCCGGCCAACGGCTGCATGGGCGCGAAAGGAATCGGTAGTGCTTGAGGATTTCCGTTACACAGGTAATCGGCAAAGGCCTTGCCGACCACCGTTCCCGTGGTCACGCCCCGCCCGTTGTAACCGGTGACTGCCACCAAACCGGGCGCCGGTTCGAACAGGCGCATCAAATGATCGGGGGTGAAGGCGATGCAGCCGGTCCAGGTGCACTCCCACTCCACCGGTTTGAGGTACGGGAAATAGTGCTGCTGCACCCGGTCGGCCCAGGCCTTGAGAAACCAGGCTGGTTTCTGATTGCCATTACCGAGACTGCCCAGCAGCAGGCGTCCGTCTTTATCCCGACGAATACTACTCAAGACCTGGCGGGTGTCCCAGGAACCCTGGCCGCCGGGAAGAATTTGCCGGGCGGCTTCGTCGGTCAGCGGGACCGAGGCCACCTGGTAGTAATAACCGGGGAAAAAATTGCGCCGCAGTTCCGTCCAGTCGCCTTCGGTGTAGGCATTGGAGGCAATCACCACTTTCTCGGCCATGACCGAGCCCTGGGCGGTTTGCACAGACCAGCGCTGGCCCTGACGCTCAAGTCGGGTGACCGGGGAGTGATCGTATAATTGACCGCCCAGGCCGATGGCCGCTTTGGCCAGCCCCGTGGTATAGGCCATCGGGTTGAGCGTGCCGGCGCGGCGATCGAGCAGCGCGGCGGCGATCTTTTTGGTGCCCGTCGCTTGCTCGCAAGCCTGGCCAGTCAACAACTCCACCGGCGCCCCGCGGCGTTTCCATTGTTCTTCACGACTGCGCAAGTCAGCTTCGCCACGGGCGTTGTGCGCCATGTGCAGCGTGCCTTCGCGGCGCAACTGGCAATCGATGTTGTACTTGTCCACAAGGCTGAACACCAGGGATGGCGCCGCCCCAAGCATGCGGTTGAGCTGGCTGCCAACCTCCTTGCCAAACCCGGCTTCGATCTCGTCCGGGGGAATCCACATCCCGGCATTGACCAGCCCGACGTTACGCCCCGAACCACCGTGGCCGGCGCGATGGGCCTCCAGTACACAAACGGTCTTGCCTTGCTCCAGCAGATGCACCGCCGCCGACAAACCGGTAAAACCGGCGCCGATGACGCAGACATCCACCGTGATCTCACCCTTGAGGGCCGAATTGTCCGGCCTTTGCGGCGTCAGTTTTTCCCACAGACACTCTTCGCGTAACGGCATTGCCAGACTCCAACAGAAACCTAACCCACCTCGTTGTCGCCGCCAAAAGATCGCAGCCTGCGGCAGCTCCTACAAAATCGCAGCCAGTCACAGTCCTGTAGGAGCTGCCGAAGGCTGCGATCTTTCCAGCTTCACAATCAATACTTAATCGAACGTAATACCCTGCGCCAACGGCAATTCCAGCGAATAGTTCACGGTGTTGGTCTGGCGGCGCATGTAGCCGCGCCATGCATCGGAGCCGGACTCACGACCACCGCCGGTTTCTTTCTCGCCACCAAATGCACCACCAATTTCAGCGCCGCTCGGGCCGATATTGACGTTGGCGATGCCACAGTCGCTGCCCACCGCCGACATGAACTGCTCGGCTTCACGCACGTCGGTGGTGAAGATGCACGAGGACAGGCCTTGTGGCACAGCATTGTTCAGGCGCAGGGCTTCCTGGAAATCGCTGTAGCCGACCACGTACAGGATCGGGGCGAAGGTTTCGTGGCAGACCACATCGCTCTGCTCCGGCATTTCGACGATGGCCGGCGACACGTAGTAGGCATTGGGGAACTTGTCTTCCAGCTGACGTTTGCCGCCGAACACCCGGCCGCCTTCGCTCAGGGCTTGTTCCAGCGCGTCCTGCATGTTGTCGAAGCTTTGCTTGTCGATCAGCGGGCCGACCAGATTGCCTTCCAGCGGATGGCCGATACGTACTTTCGAGTACGCGGCTTTCAGGCGGGTTACGATTTCTTCTTTCACCGATTCATGGGCGATCAGGCGACGCAGAGTGGTGCAGCGCTGACCGGCGGTGCCGACGGCGCTGAACAGGATCGCGCGAACGGCCATGTCCAGGTCGGCGCTTGGGCCGAGGATCATTGCGTTGTTGCCGCCCAGCTCCAGAATGCTGCGGGCGAAACGTGCGGCGATTTTCGGCGCCACTTCACGGCCCATGCGGGTACTGCCGGTGGCGCTGACCAGCGCGACACGCGGATCATCGACCAGGGCTTCGCCGGCATCGCGACCGCCAATGACCACCTGGCTCAGGTGCGGTGGAGCATCGCTGAAGTTCTTCAGCACACGATCGAACAGCGCCTGGCAAGCCAGTGCGGTCAGCGGAGTCTTTTCCGACGGTTTCCAGATCACCGGGTTGCCGCAGACCAGCGCCAGCGTGGCGTTCCAGGCCCAGACCGCAACCGGGAAGTTGAACGCACTGATCACCCCGACAACGCCCAGCGGATGCCAGGTTTCGCGCATGTGGTGGCCAGGACGCTCGGAAGCGATGGTCAAACCGTACAGCTGACGGGACAGGCCGACGGCGAAGTCGCAGATATCGATCATTTCCTGAACTTCACCCAGGCCTTCCTGGGTGATCTTGCCGGCTTCCCACGACACCAGCTCGCCGAGGTCGGCCTTGTATTCACGCAGGATGTCACCCAGTTGCCGCACCAGTTCGCCACGGCGCGGTGCCGGGACCTTGCGCCACAGTTCGAACGCATGATCTGCGCGACTGATGTGCTGCTCGACTTCAGCAGCGCCTTCCCAGTTCACGGCGGCGATCCTGCTGCCATCGATGGGCGAATGCACCGGCACTTTGCCATTCTGGTACAGGGCCGGGTTCACACCTAGACGATCAAGCAATGCGGCAACCATGAGTCACTCCTCAAGCAAAAGACAGAACACGTGCAGCCGGAAATTCACGGCTGATCAGACCTGTAGTTTTAGCTGCCCGGAGGTTACTCAACAAACGACCTTTAAGAGAGATATCATTCCGTTTATTCATGCTGTGCATTGCTGGCAATAAGAAACAAGAACCAAGGACCGCCCATGCTGAATAAACGCTACTTGCCATCGATCGCTGCGTTGCAGTGCTTCGAGGCCGTCACCCGGCATTTGAGCTTCACCCGGGCCGCCGAAGAGTTGAACCTGACCCAAAGCGCCGTGAGCAAACAGGTCGCGCAACTCGAAGAGCTGTTGCAACACCTGCTGTTTCGCCGGGTGCGCCGCCGCCTGCAGATGACGCCGGCCGGTGATCTGTATCTGGTTGAGGTGCGAAAAATCCTCACGCAGGTCGAGATGTCGACCCATTACCTGCGTTCCTACGGTGGCGAAACAGAAGTCCTGCGGGTTTCGACGCCTCCCACCTTCGGCGCACGCTGGCTGGTGCCGCGCCTGAAAGGCTGGCGCCTGCGGCACCCGTCGATCCACCTGGACCTGTGCAGCGAACAGGAAGCCGACGATCTGCTGCAAGGTCGCAGCGACCTGGCGTTCTACTTCGGCCAGGGCTCGCGGCCGGGCACCGAATGCCTGAAGCTGTTCGGCGAAGAGCTTGTTCCTGTATGTGCTCCGGGCAGCTTGCCTGCCCAACCGTTCACCGATCCGACGCAACTGTCCGATCTGGTACTGCTGCAAAACGCCTCCCGCCCCCAGGCCTGGCACGACTGGTTCGAGCATCAGGGCTACCACACCGAGCACAGCTACCACGGCCCGCGTTTCGAAACCTTTTATATGTGCATCCGCGCCGCCCAGGTCGGTTGCGGCGTTGCGTTGTTGCCACGCTTTCTGGTGGAAGAGGAACTGGCTGACGGCAAACTGGTCATTCCCTGGCAGCATGCAATGCCCAGCAGCGATGCCTATTACCTTGCCTACCCTGAACACTCGGCGGAAGTGCCCAAGGTGCGGGACTTTGTGAAGTGGATGCTGGAGCAGATCGATAGCCCGGATGCGGTGCCGCATTAAGCCCTCCCACAAGGATCTGCTGCAGTCTAAAAAATTGCTGGCAATCCCCTTCACCGTTATGCGCCACTAGCTCTATTCAATGTGGAGAACCCCCGTTATGAGCGAGAGTGTGTTTGCCGATCGCATCGTGCAGAACCTGCTCGACACCGACTTCTACAAACTGACGATGATGCAGGCGGTGCTGCACAACTACCCGAACGTCGAAGTCGAATGGGAGTTTCGTTGCCGTAACAGCGAGGACTTGCGCCCGTACCTGGCGGAAATCCGCTTCCAGATCGAGCGCCTGGCCGAGTTGAGCCTGAGCGCCGACCAGTTGAGCTTTCTCGAGCGCATCAGCTTCCTGAAGCCGGACTTCCTGCGTTTTCTCGGGTTGTTTCGCTTCAACCTGCGCTACATCCACACCGGCCTCGAAAACGGTGAGCTGTTTATTCGCCTGCGGGGCCCCTGGCTGCATGTGATCCTGTTCGAAGTGCCGCTGCTGGCGCTGGTCAGCGAGGTGCGCAACCGCTATCGCTACCGCGAAGTCGTGCTGGAGCAGGCCCGCGAGCAGCTCTACCGCAAGTTCGACTGGCTGAGCGCCAATGCCAACAGCGATGAATTGTCCGAATTGCAGGTGGCCGATTTCGGCACGCGCAGACGTTTTTCTTACCGCGTGCAGGAAGAAGTGGTGAATGTGCTCAAGCACGACTTTCCCGGACGCTTCGTCGGCACCAGCAACGTGCACCTGTCCCGGGAGCTGGACATGAAACCGCTGGGCACCATGGCCCACGAGTGGATCATGGCCCACCAGCAACTCGGCCCGAGGCTGATCGACAGCCAGATCGCCGCACTCGATTGCTGGGTCCGCGAATATCGTGGCCTGCTGGGGATTGCCCTGACTGACTGCATCACCATGGATGCCTTCCTCGGCGATTTCGATCTGTTTTTCGCCAAGCTTTTCGACGGTTTGCGCCATGACTCGGGCGATCCGGTGGTATGGGCGGAAAAGGCCATCGCCCACTATCACAAGCTCGGCATCGACCCGATGAGCAAGACGCTGACCTTCTCTGACAGCCTGACCCTGCCCAAGGCTCTGGAGATATTCCGGGTGCTGCGCGGTCGGATCAATGTCAGCTTCGGCATCGGTACCAACCTGACCTGTGATATTCCGGGTGTCGAACCGATGAGCATCGTGCTTAAAATGGCCGCCTGCAACGGCCAGCCGGTGGCGAAGATCTCCGACGAGCCAGGAAAGACGCACTGTAAAGACCCGAATTTCGTCGCTTACTTGCGACACGTTTTCCAGGTTCCTGCCGCCCTTTCAAATACATCAAGCAAGGAGTGAATTCATGCAAGCCGTACAGCGTGAGATTGCTGAACAGCTCAAGGTCCAGCCGCCATTCGCCGACGAAGCCGCCCTTGAGGCCGAAGTCGCCCGGCGGGTGACCTTCATTCAGGACTGCCTGGTCAATTCCGGGCTCAAGACCCTGGTGCTGGGCATCAGTGGCGGGGTCGACTCCCTGACCGCCGGTCTGCTGGCCCAGCGGGCCGTCCGTGAACTGCGCCAGCGCAGCGGTGATGCCGCGTACAAATTCATCGCCGTACGCCTGCCCTACGAAACCCAGTTCGATGAACACGACGCCCAGGCTTCGGTGGATTTCATCAAGCCGGACGAGCGCCACACCGTGAACATCGGCCCGGCGGTCAAGTCCCTGGCCAATGAAGTCGCGGCCTTCGAAGGCAAACATGCGGTGTCGGTGGACTTCGTGCTCGGCAACACCAAGGCACGCATGCGCATGGTCGCCCAGTACACCATCGCCGGCGCGGCCCATGGCCTGGTGATCGGCACCGATCACGCGGCGGAAGCGGTGATGGGGTTCTTCACCAAGTTCGGTGACGGCGCCTGCGACCTGGCGCCACTGAGTGGCCTGGTAAAAAACCAGGTCCGCGCCATCGCCCGCAGCTTCGGCGCGCCGGAGTCGCTGGTGGAGAAAGTCCCGACCGCCGACCTCGAAGACCTGTCGCCCGGTAAACCGGACGAAGCTTCCCACGGCGTGACCTACGCCGAGATCGACGCGTTCCTGCACGGCAACCCGGTGCGTGAAGAGGCGTTCAGGATCATTGTTGATACGTACAACAAGACCCATCACAAGCGGGTGATGCCGTTTGCGCCGTAACGCCTGCGCGCAGGAGCGTGTAGGAGCTGTCGAGTAAAACGAGGCTGCGATCTTTTGATGTTCAAGATCAAAAGATCGCAGCCTGCGGCAGCTCCTACAAGCGCAAAAAAAAGCGTCCACTACGGACGCTTTTTTTATGACTGCGATTCAATTACTTCAGGGTCACGGTGCCTTTCATCATCGAGATGTGCCCCGGGAACGAGCAGAAGAATCCATACTTTTCAGCCGCATCCAGCTTGGACACATCGAAGGTCACCGAGTCTGTCTCGCCAGCGCCGATGATCTTGGTGTGAGCGATGATGCGAGCGTCGCCTTCCTTCAGGTAGTTCTTGTCGATACCGGCGCTCAGGCCGTCGGTGGCGATCGGCTGCATGTCAGCTTCTTTACTCAGCACCCAGTTATGGCCCATGACGTTCTTCGGCAAGCTGCCGGAGTGCTTGAGTTCCACGGTAAACGTCTTGCAGCTCTTGTCGATTTCAATGGCCTTGGTGCTAAAGGACATTTGATCGGTGGAGTCAATGGTGGTCTTGCACTCGGCAGCCATCAATTGGCTGCTAGCCAGTGTCAACAGGGATACCGCAACAAGTTTGGCAAACATGGTGAATCTCCAAGGCAGGGTTAACGAAATCGCGAATGGACAGAAGACTGCCTGAAAATTTCGCAAGTTCATATGACTTGAATCAAAAATTGTATACAACTTTCGGGCTATGACACCGATGCAAACTATCTACCGGCCAAGTGCCTGGTCCGGGCCTATCATCAGACCGTCCCCTTCAAATGGAACGTCTGTCATGTCGATCAACAGCCTGTTGTGCAGTTTGCTCGCCGCCTACGCTTGCGGCGCCAGCGGTACGTACGAACCCCCAGAACACCAAGTCTAGCCCTTGGAGTACCGTGCGCCTGCCTTTACTCTGTGGCCCTGATCGACCATGGAGCAAAGCATGTCTTTAACATCCGTTTGTGTATTTTGTGGTGCCAGCACCGGCACCAACCCGGCTTACCGTGAAGCGGCCGTGGCCCTTGGCCGGGCGTTGGCCGAACGCAAGCTGACCCTCGTTTATGGCGGCGGCGCCGTGGGCCTGATGGGCATCGTCGCCGATGCCGCGCTGGCGGCCGGCGGTGAAGTGATCGGCATCATCCCGCAAAGCCTCAAGGACAAGGAAATCGGCCACAGCGGCCTGACTCGCCTGGAAGTCGTCGATGGCATGCACGCCCGCAAGGCCCGGATGGCCGAGCTCAGCGATGCCTTTATCGCACTGCCCGGTGGCCTTGGCACCCTCGAAGAACTGTTCGAAGTCTGGACCTGGGGCCAGCTCGGCTACCACGGCAAACCGCTGGGTTTGCTGGAAGTGAACGGTTTCTACAGCAAATTGACGTCTTTTCTCGATCATATCGTCGGCGAAGGCTTCGTTCGCGGGCAGCACCGTGACATGCTGCAAGTGAGCGAATCGCCGCAAACCCTGATCGATGCTCTGGATGCCTGGCAACCGTCCATAGCGCCAAAATGGGCCGAGCAAAAACCCAGCTAACGGCTTGGCACCGATACAGGGCAGAATATGCGCCGCTCAACCTCACCTTCGACCCCAGAGGATCGCCCATGGCCAAACCTAATTATTCCTTCGCCAAACGTCAAAGAGACTTGGCCAAGGAGCAGAAGAAAGAGGAAAAGCTTCAGCGCAAGAAAGCTACAGCTGAAGAAGAAGCAGCCGCACTGAACCCGGAAGCAGAAGGTGAAGTGGCCGCAGAAAGTGATGTTGAAGCACCGAAAGATCAGGCGCCCGACGCCTGAGACCCTCAGGGCCCGATGATCTGATCAGGCCCACCGGATCTGTGTCCAGGGTTGGCAGCTTTGCTGCCAACCCTCACAGGCCAATCGAATGACTCCAACACACCACCATTCCCTGTAGGAGCGAGCTTGCTCGCGAAAGTGGTGTGTCAGACAACATCCTTGTGAATATGAAATTGCTTTCGCGGGCAAGCCCGCTCCTACATTTGATCTTTGTTACTCCAGTGGCATCACCGTTACCCGAACTTCCGGATCGTGATTGCCCCCGCCCAGAATCACCCCCCGCAATGGCGACACATCAGAAAAATCCCGGCCCCAGGCCAGGGTGATGTGCTCCAGCGCCGGTTGCACATTGTTGGTCGGATCGAAATCCACCCACCCCAGCACCGGGCAAAACACCGAGACCCAGGCGTGGGACGCATCAGCACCGATTAGCCGTGGCTGACCCGGCGGTGGCTGGGTCAGCAGGTAGCCGCTGATGTACCGCGCCGCCAATCCACGGGACCGTACGCAAGCGAGCATCAGGTGGGCAAAGTCCTGGCAGACCCCGCGTCGGCGCTCCAGCACCTCCACCAGCGGCGTCGCCACCTGGGTCGCTTCGGCATCGAAGGTGAACTCGCTGAAGATTTTCTCCATCAGCGCCTGCACGCCGAGCAACAACGCTCGACCGGGCGGAAAACAGCTTTGCGAAAACTCGACGAAGTTTTTCTTCAAATGCACATACGGCGATTCAAACCGGTATCGGCAGGCCTCGAGTAGCTCGGGCGACAGCGGTTGGCTGCTGTAGGTCAGCGCGCTTCGGGTCTGTTCCCACGCTGGTGACCGATTGAAGTCCAACGCAGGTCGGGGCAGCACTTCAATGGTCAGGCTGGCGTTGACCAGCAATTCATCGTGGGGACGCTCGAACGCCAGCCGGGTCAGCGGATTGCCGAATACATCCAGTTCATCGCGACGCGAGGTCGGCTGCGGACTGATCTGCAATTGCCGGTCGGTGCAGCGCTGCCAGGCACAAGGCCGCGGCCACAAATGCGCCAATTGCTGGGCCAGGGACACCGGGCTGTCATAGTGATAATGGGTGTCGTGGAAAATCTGGTAGTGGGCGCTCATCAGACGGACACCGTGCGCTGGCTGACATCGTCGACATGGGCGAAATGCCGCAGCGCCAGGCGATCGGAAACTTGCCCGCTGGCGTCGGCGATCTCCTGCAACAGCGCGGCCAGCCCCTCGATGGCGGCGCGAACACTCGCGTCGCCGAACAGCGGGTTTTCCAGGCAGCCCAGATCGAATCGCGCCAGACGCTCGACCAATTGCGGCAGCGCCGTTTCGCGCGGCACGCCAAAGTCGTCGTTGAGGCGCTTGAGGGTGCGGGTCACCAGTTTCAACTGGAACAACACGGCGTGAGGGTTCTGCTCGTCGAGCAACAACAAGTCGAGCACCGGGATCATCTGTGCCACCGCCAGGTATCGAGAACGATAGGTGATACTGCTGTTGCCCAGTTCCAGCAACCACTCCAGGCCGGCCTGATCGAAAGCCCCGGCGCCCCGCAGGAACGCCGCCAGGCTGCCGCTGAGAAACTGCAGACGCTCGAGCCGCCGGCCAATCATCAGGAAACGCCAGCCTTCGTCCCGGGTCATGTCGTCCAGGGCAAAGCCGGACAGTGCCGCCAGGGACATCACCAGACGGTTGAGGAAATCCAGCAACTCGCCGAAATCCGGCTCTTCGGTTTCCAGCTCCATGGCTTCACGCTGCAACTCCACCAGTGCCTGCCAGTTTTCCCGCGAGAGTTTGCCGCGTACCTGTGAAGCAGCCCACTGCAAGCGTTGCAGGTTGGAGCGCAGGCTGAACGGCCAGTCATCGCCGAGCAGCGCCGCCAACAGGCGCTCCGGCAATTCGCCCTCATCGGGTAACAACATCAGCCGTTCACCGAGATCCACCGCAGCCTGCAGGGCTTGCGGGTCGTCGCCGTCGACATAGCGCGCCAGCATGATGCGCAGCAAACGGGCGCTGTCGTCGCAACGCTCGCAGTAACGGCCAAACCAGAACAGGTTTTCTACCACCCGCGACGGCAGGTATGGATCGCGCCGCACCAGGTCATGCACGCCGATATTGCGCTGGGCCTTCCATTGTTCGCCGCTGGGCGCACGATCGCCCAGCACCCAGGTGTCTTTACTGGCGCCGCCGCGCTGCATCGACACCACTTCGGCATCGGCTTGCGCGGCGACCCGGGTCAAGCCACCGGGCAGCACCCGGTAGCCCTCGCGGCTGGCCACCGCATACACGCGCATGCCGATGGCACGGGGCTGCAGTTGACCGTCTTCGGCTTGCCAGATCGGCGCCTGGGACAATTGCGCGAGTTCTTGTGCCACATAAGCGTAAGGCCGTGCCTGCATGCGTTCGGCGAGTTCCTGGCGCTGTTTTTCACCCAAATCACGGCCAAATACCGGTGCAAAGCTTTGGGACGGAAACGCCGGTTTGATCAGCAGCTCTGGCAGTTTTTCCAGGGCCTGGGCCAATACCGACGCTTCGCCGCACCACCAAGTGGCGATGGACGGCAGGATCAGCTCTTCGCCGAACAGGAATTGATTGATCTTCGGCAGAAACCCCAACAACCCCGGCGATTCCAGCACACCACTGCCGAGGGCGTTGGCCACCAGCACCCGCCCCTGCCGCACTGCTTCCAGCAGGCCCGGCACGCCGAGGGCTGAGTCGGTTCGCAGCTCCAGCGGGTCGCAGAAATCATCGTCGAGCCGGCGCATGATCGCGTGAACCCGGCGCAGACCACTCAGGGTCTTCAGGTAGACCGTCGCATCGCGCACTGTGAGGTCGCCGCCCTCCACCAGTGGGTAGCCGAGCTGGCGAGCGAGGTACAGATGTTCAAAATAGCTTTCGTTGAAACGCCCTGGCGTCAGCAGCACCACCAACGGTGCGTCCCCGTCGTTCGGGGCCTGACGAGCGAGGGTTTCCTGCAAGGTGCGAAAGAACCCGGCCAGGTGCTGCACTTTCAGATCGCGGTACAGCTCGGGAAAGGCCCGGGACACAATCGTGCGGTTTTCCAGCGCATACCCGGCTCCCGAAGGCGCCTGGGTACGATCCGCCGTCACCCACCAGCGGCCATCGGGTGTGCGCGCCAGATCCACGGCATACAGATGCAGAAAGGCTCCGTCAGGCGGGCTGATGCCCTGACAGGGCCAAAGGAAGTTGTTGTGACCGAACACCAGCTCGGCGGGCAAAAGACCTTCGGCAATCAGCCGTTGCGGACCGTAAAGGTCAGCAAGCACGGCATTGAGCAACCTGGCCCGTTGCGCGATGCCGGCCGCAAGGTGCTCCCACTCCTCGGCGGCAATGACATGGGGCAGCAGGTCCAGTTCCCATGGTCGGTCAGCGCCTTTGGGATCGGCATAAACGTTATAGGTAACGCCGTTCTCCTGGATTTGCCGGGTCAGCAGGGCCTGACGCTGCACCAGTTGCGCCGGCGTGCTGCGTTGCAACTGCTCGAACAACCGGCGCCAGTGCGGGCGCACGGCGCCACTGTCGTCGAGCAGTTCGTGATAGGTGCCCGCCGTCAGCGGGTAGCGGTCTAGCAGGTCAGGCATGGAAAGCTCGGCAGACAGCAATGAACGGTCAGACTAACGCAGGCTCGTGACGCCCGGATATACGTAAAATCCGAGCGTCGCGTACGGTTTAGAAACGTCGCAAATCGAGCGTCATCGGCAGCTCGTCACTGATTTCCAGATTGGGTATAGGAAGTTTCCCTGGCGTGTGTCCGATGCGGAAGAAGCGCGCCATTCGCCGGCTCTCCGCTTCATTGGCGTTCACCGGCAAGCTGTCGTAATTGCGCCCGCCCGGGTGGGCGACGTGGTACTGGCAGCCGCCCAACGAACGCTGCATCCAGGTATCGAGCAAGTCGAACACCAGGGGCGCGTGGACCGGGATGGTCGGTTGCAGGCAGTTGGCCGGTTGCCAGGCACGAAATCTCACGCCAGCAACGAATTCGCCTACACGCCCGGTGGGTTGCAATGGCACGGGCACGCCGTTGCAGGTCAGCAGATAACGCTGGGGCGGCAAGCCGCTGAGCTTGACCTGCAAACGCTCCAGCGACGAATCCACGTAACGCACCGTACCGCCCATGGCGCCCTCTTCGCCCAGCACGTGCCAGGGCTCGAGCGCCTGGCGCAACTCCAGCGCAATGCCACTGACGGCGTAGTCGCCAACCTTGGGAAAACGGAACTCCAGATGCGCGGCGAACCATTCGGCCCGCACCGGATAACCGGCGGCGTTGAGGTCGACGATGACATCGGCGAAGTCTTGCTCGATAAAGTGCGGCAACAGGAAGCGATCGTGCAGCTCCGTACCCCAGCGCGCCAGTTTCGGCGGCGCATAGGGCTCGCGCCAGAACCGCGCGACCAGCGCCCGCAGCAACAATTGTTGCGCCAGGCTCATGCGGGCATGGGGCGGCATCTCGAATGCACGCAGCTCCAACAATCCGAGGCGCCCGGTGGCACCGTCCGGCGAATAGAGTTTGTCGATGCAGAACTCGGCGCGGTGGGTGTTGCCGGTCACATCGATCAGCAGATTGCGCAGCAGTCGATCCACCAGCCATGGCGGGCATTCCTCACCTGCTTCAGGCATTTGTGCGAAAGCAATTTCCAGTTCGTACAAGGCATCGTTGCGTGCTTCATCGACACGGGGCGCCTGGGACGTCGGGCCGATGAACAATCCGGAAAACAGGTAGGACAGCGACGGATGGTTGTGCCAGTAGCTGATCAGGCTGCGCAGCAGATCCGGGCGACGTAGAAACGGCGAGTCCCCCGGGGTCGCGCCACCCAGCACGAAATGGTTACCGCCGCCCGTGCCGGTATGCCGGCCGTCGATCATGAATTTCTCGGTGGTCAGCCGGGTCTGGCGTGCTTCTTCGTAGAGGAATTCGGTGCGCTCGACCAACTCATCCCAGGTCGCGGACGGCTGCACATTGACCTCGATCACCCCCGGATCCGGGGTAATGCGAAAGTTGCTCAGGCGTGGGTCGCTCGGCGGCTCGTAGCCCTCAAGCAACACCGGGCACAGCAACTCTTCGGCGGTGGCTTCGATGGCAGCGACCAGTTCGAGGTAATCCTCGACCCGCTCCAGCGGCGGCATGAACAGGTACAACCGGCCTTCCCGCGCTTCGGCGCAGAAGGCAGTACGGGTCAGCCAGTCGGCGGATTCGTCGAGCTTCGGCGCGCGCTCTTGTACCTCGGCAGCTTCGCTTTGGCTTTGCAGTTGCGCAGTGTCGGGCAGCGGCGGGAAGTCTTGATTCGGGTCTTGCGGATGAATGAACGGATATTCCGCCGCTTTCACCCAAGGCTGCGACCCCAGCGGCAAGCGATAACCCAGCGGCGAGTCCCCCGGCACCAGGCGGCAGTGCTCGTCGCGCAGATACCAGCGCCCGCTCTGCCACTGGTCGCCCTTGGCGGTGCGCGCCAGCGGCAGGACCTGGCCGATGACCTTGTCCAGCCCCTGGCTGAATACTTTGCGCAGGCGTGCCCGTTCCAGGGGTTCTTCCAGACGCGAGTCTTCGGCGCTGACGTTTTGCGGCAACAGCCCTTCGCGCCAGAGGTAATAAAAATTGTCTTCGTAGGCTGGGAACACAAAGCGTGTCGGAATCTTCAGGCGTTCGGCGACACTCGCCAAAAATCGCCCGGCAAGTGCGCCATCCGCGCCGTAGTCTTCCTGCTCGTCGGCGATCAGCGCGCTGTTGTGCCAGATCGGCACGCCGTCACGGCGCCAGTAGCAATTGAGCGACCAGCGCGGCAGTTGCTCGCCGGGGTACCACTTGCCCTGCCCGAAATGCACCAGCCCCTGGGGCGCGTAATGCTTGCGCATGCGCCGGAACAGTTCAGCAGACAACCGCCGCTTATCCGGCCCCAGTGCCGCGGTATTCCACTCGGCGCCGTCCGGATCATCGATGGACACAAAGGTCGGCTCGCCACCCATGGTCAGGCGCACATCGCCTTCCAGCAAGTCGGCATCGATCTGACGGCCCAGGGCCTGGATCGCCAGCCACTGTTCGTCGCTGTAGGGCTTGGTGACCCGCGGCGCTTCCCAAATCCGCTCCACGGACATTTCGTGGCTGAATTCGCACTCGCAGGGTTCCACCAAGCCACTGATCGGCGCCGCAGAGGACGGATCGGGACTACAGGCCAACGGAATATGCCCTTCACCGGCAAACAGCCCGGAAGTCGCATCCAGGCCGATCCAGCCGGCGCCGGGCAAATACACCTCGCACCAGGCGTGCAGGTCGGTGAAATCCACTTCGGTGCCGGAGGGACCGTCGAGACTTTTGACGTCGGCGGTCAGCTGGATCAGGTAACCCGACACGAAACGCGCCGCCAGCCCCAGGTTGCGCAGCAGTTGCACCAGCAACCAAGCGGAGTCGCGGCACGAACCGGAGGCCTGGTCGAGGGTGTGCTCAGGTGTTTGTACACCGGGCTCCATGCGGATCAGGTAGTCGATGTCTTCGCTCAGGCGCTGGTTGAGTGCGACGAGAAAATCCACGGCGGGCAACGGTGTGCGGTCGATGCCATCCAGATAGGCCTTGAACTTCGGCGTCAGGGGCAAGGTTTCCAGGTACGGCGCCAGTTCCTTGCGCTCATCGGCGGCATAGGCGAAGGGGATCTTTTCCGCATAGGGCTCGAGAAAGAAGTCGAACGGATTGAAGATCGCCATTTCTGCCAGCAGATCGACCTCGATTCGCAATTCCTCGGTTTTCTCCGGGAACACCAGCCGCGCCAGATAATTGCCCTGAGGGTCCTGCTGCCAGTTGATGAAGTGCTGTTCGGGGGAGACTTTCAGCGCATAAGACAGAATCCGCGTGCGGCTGTGAGCGGCGGGACGCAGACGAACGATCTGCGGGCCGAGCTCGACAGCGCGGTCATAGCGGTAATGCGTGACGTGGTGCAATGCGACATGAATCGACACGGCGTGCCTCCTGCGAGCCTTGAACGTATAGGAAAGCGCGCAAGACTTATGCCATCCAGCAGCGCTGGCGCTTTCTTCGGTTGCCTGAGGCAGTACAGCACCAAAATCGGGCGATGCCGGAAAATGGTTTGGAGCAATTGCACGAATATGTCGCAAAGATCAAAAGATCGTCCGAAGGCTCGGGCCGCGTTCGGACGATCTTTTGATCTTCTGGTGAGATGCAAAAACGCCAACCCGAAGGTTGGCGTTCTGTTCAGCTCAAGCGCGGCTTAGCGCGGCACGACCGGCTTGCGGGTCGGCTTGGGGCCTTTGCCCTTGGCCGCGTCCTTGCGTTCCTTGGCCGCTTGCTGGTTGCGGGCGAACGCCGCAGCCTTGGCCTGTTCACGCTTGTCCCACGGGTTGCCGCCATCGCTGGCACGTGGTGGCAGGCCGGTATGCTGGGTCAGGATCTTGGTGGTCTTTTCCCCTGCAACCTTGTGGCTGCCGGCCGGCGTCGAGTTCTTGCGACGGGCGCTCTGGTAGCTGTCGGTCGACGGCTGGTGCAAAGGAATCAGCTGGTTCTTGCCCGGCCCGATCAGGTCGGCGCGGCCCATGCGGGTCAGGGCCTCACGCAGCATCGGCCAGCCTTTCGGGTCGTGATAACGCAAGAACGCCTTGTGCAGACGACGCTGCTCTTCGCTCTTGACGATGGTCACCGCGTCACTCTTGTAGGTGACCTTGCGCAGTGGGTTCTTGCCCGAGTGGTACATCGCGGTGGCGGTGGCCATCGGCGACGGGTAGAACGCCTGCACCTGGTCGGCACGGAAGCCGTTGCCCTTGAGCCACAGGGCCAGGTTCATCATGTCTTCGTCGGTGGTGCCCGGGTGCGCCGCGATGAAGTACGGAATCAGGTACTGCTCTTTGCCCGCTTCCTTGGAGTACTTCTCGAACATGCGCTTGAACTTGTCATAGCTGCCGATGCCCGGTTTCATCATCTGGTTGAGCGGACCTTCCTCGGTATGTTCCGGGGCGATCTTCAGGTAGCCACCGACGTGGTGAGTCACCAGCTCCTTGACGTATTCCGGCGACTCGACCGCGAGGTCGTAGCGCAGGCCGGATGCGATCAGGATCTTCTTCACACCCGGCAATTCACGGGCACTGCGGTACAGCTGGATCAGCGCCGAGTGGTCGGTGTTCAGGTTCGGGCAGATGCCGGGGAACACGCACGATGGCTTGCGGCACGCGGATTCGATTTCCGGGCTCTTGCAGGCAATGCGGTACATGTTCGCGGTCGGGCCGCCAAGGTCGGAGATCACGCCAGTAAAACCGGGAACCTTGTCACGAATTTCTTCGATTTCACGAATGATCGATTCATGGGAACGGTTCTGGATGATCCGGCCTTCGTGCTCGGTGATCGAGCAGAAGGTGCAGCCGCCGAAGCAGCCACGCATGATGTTCACCGAGAAGCGGATCATGTCGTAGGCAGGAATTTTTTCCTTGCCATACGCCGGGTGCGGAACACGGGCGTAAGGCATGCCGAACACGTAGTCCATTTCTTCGGTAGTCATCGGAATCGGTGGCGGGTTGAACCAGACGTCCACTTCGCCATGCTTCTGCACCAGCGCACGGGCGTTGCCCGGGTTGGTTTCCAGGTGCAGCACGCGGTTGGCGTGAGCGTAGAGCACCGCATCGTTGCGGACTTTTTCCACCGACGGCAGACGGATCACGGTCTTGTCGCGGGTCATGCGCGGGCTGGCCAGGATCTGCACGACCTTGGCTTCCTGCGGATCTTCAACCGGACCCTTTTCCTGCTCGATGGCGCAGGCCTGGGTGTCCTGGGTGTTCACGTACGGGTTGATGATCTTGTCGATCTTGCCCGGACGGTCGATGCGCGTTGAGTCGACTTCGTACCAGCCTTGTGGCGTGTCACGACGGATGAACGCGGTGCCGCGCACGTCGGTGATGTCTTCGATCTTGTGACCGTAGGACAGACGCTGGGCGACCTCGACGATGGCCCGCTCGGCGTTGCCGTAAAGCAGGATGTCGGCGCTGGCGTCGATCAGGATCGAGTTGCGCACACGGTCCTGCCAGTAGTCGTAGTGGGCGATGCGGCGCAGGGACGCTTCGATGCCGCCGAGCACGATCGGCACGTGCTTGTAGGCTTCCTTGCAGCGCTGGCTGTAAACCAGGCTGGCGCGGTCAGGACGCTTGCCTGCCAGGCCACCCGGCGTGTAGGCGTCGTCGGAACGGATTTTCTTGTCCGCGGTGTAGCGGTTGATCATCGAGTCCATGTTGCCGGCCGCGACACCGAAGAACAGGTTCGGCTCACCGAGCTTCATGAAGTCGTCTTTGGACTGCCAGTTCGGCTGGGCAATGATCCCGACGCGGAAACCCTGGGACTCCAGCAACCGGCCGATGATCGCCATGCCGAACGACGGGTGATCGACGTAGGCATCACCGGTGACGATGATGATGTCGCAGGAATCCCAGCCAAGCTGATCCATCTCCTCCCTGCTCATGGGCAGGAATGGCGCTGGCCCGAAACATTCGGCCCAGTACTTGGGATAGTCAAATAACGGCTTGGCTGCTTGCATGTCGATAACCGGTGTTGGCTTTCATTGAATTTCGCGGGCGCGGAATATAGCACAAATTTTGACCAATTCCGATGGCCATGGTCGGAAATTGGTGTACCGAATAACTTACTCGTCGTCGAAGTTGTAACTACCCGGCGCCAGGTTTTCGAAGCGGGTGTACTTGCCGATGAACGCCAGACGTGACGTACCGATCGGGCCGTTACGCTGTTTACCGATGATGATTTCAGCGATGCCTTTATGCTCGGTTTCCGGGTGATACACCTCATCCCGGTACACGAACATAATCACGTCAGCATCCTGCTCGATCGCTCCGGATTCCCGCAAGTCGGAGTTGATCGGGCGTTTGTTCGGTCGCTGCTCCAGGGAGCGGTTGAGCTGGGACAATGCCACTACCGGGCAATTGAATTCCTTGGCCAGTGCCTTCAAGGAACGGGAGATCTCGGAAATCTCGTTGGTCCGATTGTCGCCGCCTGAACCTGGAATCTGCATCAATTGCAGGTAGTCGATCATGATCAGGCCGACATCGCCATGCTCACGGACCAGACGTCGGGTTCGGGCGCGCATTTCCGACGGGCTGATGCCGGCGGTATCGTCGATGAACAGCTTGCGGTCATTGAGCAGGTTGACCGCCGAGGTCAGACGCGGCCAATCATCGTCCTCCAGCTGACCGGAACGAACCTTGGTCTGGTCGATCCGCCCCAGGGACGACAACATACGCATGATCAGCGACTCGCCTGGCATCTCGAGCGAGTAAACCAGTACGCACTTGTCGCTGCGCAACACGGCGTTTTCCACCAGGTTCATCGCAAAGGTGGTTTTACCCATGGACGGACGGCCGGCAACGATGATCAAGTCGGCAGGTTGCAGGCCGCTGGTTTTCTCGTCGAGGTCAGTGTAGCCAGTAGAAAGCCCGGTGATAGCGTTGTCAGTATTGAACAAGGTGTCGATGCGGTCGATGGCCTTGGTCAGGAGGTCGTTGACACCTACCGGGCCGCCGGTTTTTGGCCGGGCCTCGGCGATCTGGAAGATCTGCCGTTCGGCTTCGTCGAGAATCTCTTCAGCCGTACGACCTTCCGGGTTGAAGGCGCTGTCGGCAATCTCCGTGGCTATGCCGATCAACTGCCGCAAGGTAGCCCGTGCGCGAACAATCTGTGCATAGGCCTTGATGTTGGCGACGGACGGGGTGTTTTTCGCCAGTTCGCCCAAGTAACCGAGACCGCCGACCTGTGAAGTCTGACCTTCCTTGTCCAGTTGTTCGGACAGGGTCACGACGTCGATCGGCATGTTCTGATCGGCCAGCTTGGCGATCGCGCGGAAGATCAGACGGTGGTCATGTCGATAGAAATCGCCGTCGGAGACTTGATCGAGCACACGCTCCCAGGCGTTGTTGTCCAGCATCAGACCACCGAGTACAGCCTGTTCGGCTTCGATGGAATGCGGCGGCACTTTCAGCGCGGCGGTTTGCAGATCGTATTGCTCAGGAGCGGAGATATCGTTCATGGCCACTTGATTCTTGGTGATAAAAAGCAGGGGTTTCAGAAAGACAAAGGGCACGACCTGTAAACAGGATCGTGCCCGATGTTACCGACAAGCACCCGAGGGTGCCAGCCGACAAGTGCTGCTTAAGCTGCTACCACGACAACGCGTACGGTGGCTTCAACTTCAGCGTGCAGGTGCACGGCTACGTCGAATTCGCCTACGTTGCGGATGGTGCCGTTCGGCAGACGAACTTCGCTCTTCTGCACTTCAACGCCGGAGGCGGTCAGTGCGTCAGCGATGTCGTGAGTACCGATCGAACCGAACAGCTTGCCTTCGTCGCCAGCGGTGGCAGTGATGGTCACTTCCAGCTCGGCCAGTTGGGCAGCGCGGCTTTCAGCCGACGATTTACGATCTGCTGCAGCTTTTTCCAGCTCAGCGCGACGCTCTTCGAACGCAGCCAGGTTGGCTGGGGTCGCAGCGGTAGCTTTGCCGTAAGGCAGCAGGTAGTTACGACCGTAACCAGCCTTAACGTTCACTTTGTCACCCAGGTTGCCCAGGTTGGTGACTTTTTCCAGAAGGATCAGTTGCATGTGAAAATCCTCTTAACTTTTAACCTTCACCGTTCGCGTTATCGGCATCTTTCGGTGCCGAACGACCGCGAAAATCAATCAGGCTGTCGACGATGGCCAAGACCACCAGCAACGGATAGATCAGTTGCATGAACAGCAACAGCGTCACGTACAACCCCACCAGCCAGAACCTGGCCAGTCGCTTCTGCGCCACCAGCCCGTGAATCAGGGCCAGCCCGGCGAACACCAGCGGTACGCTGCACAACGGCGTCAACATGGCCATCTGCGGACCGATGTTCGGCCCCAGAAGCATGCACGCCAGCAGCAACATCGCCGGCAACAGCGGGAAGCGGATGGCGCGAAACTCGCGACCAAAACCGCCCGGGTTGTACAACAACGCCTGCCAGTAACGCCCGACAAGCAGGCTCAGCAAGCTGACGATTTGCAACAACGCCGCAATCAGGCCGGTCAGGACCGGTGCAATCAGGGACGCGAAACGCGCTTGTTCGTCTACCGACAACTTCTGGTAGACATCGCCGAGTAGCGACGGCATGACTTTGATCAAAGCCTGCGCCAGCATCTCGATCTGGGGAGCAAAAGCTGTCCCCAACACCACTGAAAACACCACTCCCATCGCTATGCTGACCAGCAGCACGCGGTTCCAGGACTCGCTTGCGCGCAAAACCAACGCAAGGCTCGCAGACCCCAGCAGCACCAGAAGTGCCCGTGGGTCGTCGGAGTAAAGCCACCAGGCCAATGCCGGCAGCAGCCCCAGAGCAAGAACGCCCAAGGCATCCCTCAATCCGCGCCGCAGGAGCACAAGGCATCCGGCGGCAGCACCCAACCAATACAACAACGGCATCGCCGCGCATCCAGCCACTACGAGAGTGGCCTGCATACGGCCGCGCATGATGAACTCAGCTATGGCCCGCATGCATTCAATCCTTTGCTACGTGTCGACTGCCCGGTCTCAGCGGCCGTGGCTGTCGGTGTAGGCCAGCAGGGCCAGGAAGCGGGCGCGCTTGATAGCGGTGGCCAGCTGACGCTGATAACGAGCTTTGGTACCGGTGATGCGGCTTGGAACGATTTTGCCGGTCTCGGATACGTAGGCTTTCAGAGTGTTGAGATCTTTGTAATCGATCTCTTTCACGTCTTCAGCGGTGAAGCGGCAGAATTTACGACGACGGAAGAAACGTGCCATGTAATTGGCTCCTTAAAAGGTCCGTGGATTACTCGTCAGCGTTATCGCTGTTGTCGCTGTCATCACTATCAGCGCTTTCGGCGCCTTCGTGCTCAGGACGGTCGCGACGCTCACGGCGCTCACTGCGGTTTTCTTCAGCCTTGAGCATCTCGGACTGGCCGGTAACGGCTTCGTCGCGACGGATGACCAGGTTACGGATCACTGCATCGTTGTAGCGGAAGTTGTCTTCCAGCTCGGCCAGGGCCTTGCCAGTGCACTCAACGTTCAGCATCACGTAGTGAGCCTTGTGAACATTGTTGATTGCGTAGGCCAGTTGACGACGGCCCCAATCTTCCAGACGGTGGATTTTGCCGCCGTCTTCTTCGATCAGCTTGGTGTAACGCTCAACCATGCCGCCGACTTGCTCGCTTTGATCCGGGTGGACCAAAAAGATGATTTCGTAATGACGCATGAATGCTCCTTACGGGTTGTAGCCTGCCGCTCAAAAGCGGTCAGACAAGGAGTGAATGACACTTATGGACTTGCGGACGCTAGACACGTTGGTGCCTGCCATCACAGCAAGGGGCGCAATTGTAGAGAAGGGGCGAGGGAGGCGCAAGGTAATTGGTGATTAATTGAACAACCACCAACTCATGCCACACCACAAAACACTGTAGGAGCGGGCTTGCCCGCGAAAGCGGCATTCCATCCGGCATCGTTGCTGAATGTTGCTGCGCTTTCGCTGGCAAGCCAGCTCCTACATTGGATGTGCGTTCAGCTTAGGGCTTTTTGACGGCAGCCTTGGCTTTGACACTGCGCTGACGCTGCGCTTCGAACAGGCATACACCCGTCGCTACGGAAACGTTGAGACTGCTGACGCTACCGGCCATCGGCAGGTTCACCAGGTAGTCGCAATGCTCGCGGGTCAGGCGACGCATGCCCTTGCCTTCGGCGCCCATGATCAGGATGGTCGGGCCGGTCAGATCCTGGTCATACAGGCTGACCTCAGCCTCACCGGCCGTACCGACAACCCACAAGCCGCGCTGCTGGAGCTTTTCCAGGGTGCGCGCCAGGTTGGTCACGGCAACCAGCGGAATCACTTCCGCCGCACCGCAGGCGATTTTTCGTACAACCGGAGTCAGGGTCGCCGACTTGTCCTTCGGCACGATCACTGCCAGCGCGCCCGCCGCATCGGCCGAACGCAGGCAGGCGCCGAGATTGTGCGGATCGGTCACGCCGTCGAGCACCAGCAACAACGGCGCGCCGTCGGTGCGATCGAGCAATTCGTCGAGCATCGCCTCGCCCCAGACCTGGCTCGGACTCACGTCCGCGACCACACCCTGGTGCACGCCTTCAACCCAGGCATCCATTTCGCGGCGCTCGGCCTGACCGACCTGGACCCGGTTTTCGTTGGCCAGCTCGATCAGTGTCTGGACCCGAGGGTCATTGCGACCTTCGGCCAACCAGATCTGCTTCACGCGTTTCGGGTGGTGACGCAACAACGCTTCTACAGCATGTACGCCGTAGATCTTTTCCAACTGACTCATGGCTTGGCCTTAGGTTTACGCGCCCCGCCACTCTTGGCTGGAGCCGAGCCCGCTTTTGGCGGGCCTTTACGATGTTTGCTCGGTTTGGCTGGCTTGCCGCCGGCAGCCTTTTCAGGCGCCGACCGTCCGGTCTTTCCCGTAGACGCCGCTTTACCGCCGCTTTTCGCGCCGGCGAGCAACGCCTGCTTCATTTCACGGCTCTTGCGCACTTCAGCGTTTTTCGCCGCTGCATCGCTCGGGCGATAGGCCTCGACCGCCTTTTCCTTGGCAGGACGACGACCGGTTTTCGCCGGGGCCGGTTCTGCGACTGTTTTTGTAGAGAGGGCCGCAGGTGCTGCCGCTTCCGTGCCACGTTTTTTGCGGCCGATCGGTGCGCTGATGGTTTTTTCGGCCATCTCGAAGTCGATCTTGCGTTCGTCGAGGTCGACGCGCATGACCCGCACTTCCACAGTGTCGCCCAAGCGGAAGCTGCGACCGGTACGCTCACCGGCCAGGCGGTGGTGCACAGGATCGAAGTGGTAGTAATCGCCAGGCAGCGCGGTGACGTGCACCAGGCCTTCGACGTAGATATCGGTCAGTTCGACGAACAGACCAAAACCGGTCACGGCGGTGATCACACCCGGGAACGATTCGCCCACGCGGTCCTTCATGAACTCGCACTTGAGCCAGTTCACCACATCGCGGGTCGCTTCGTCGGCACGGCGCTCGCTCATCGAGCACTGCTCGCCGAGTTGCTCCAGGGCCGCCTCGTCGTACGGATAGATGCGCGCTTTCGGAATGGTCATCGCACCGGCACGGCGAACGTGCGGGGTGTTCTGCTTCGAATGGATCACGCTGCGAATCGCCCGGTGTGTGAGCAAGTCCGGGTAGCGGCGGATCGGCGAGGTGAAGTGGGTGTAAGCCTCATAATTCAGGCCGAAGTGGCCCTGGTTATCGGCGCTGTACACCGCCTGGCTCAACGAACGCAGCATGACGGTCTGGATCAGGTGGAAATCCGGACGATCCTTGATACCAGCCAGCAGTGCCTGGTAATCCTTCGGTGACGGGCCGTCCTTGCCTTTGTGCAGGGACAGGCCGAGCTCGCCAAGGAACGCGCGCAGTTTTTCCAGGCGCTCCGGCGGCGGGCCGTCGTGAACGCGGTACAACGCAGGGATTTCGTGTTTCTTCAGGAACTCGGCGGTGGCCACGTTGGCCGCCAGCATGCATTCCTCGATCAGCTTGTGCGCGTCATTGCGGATTGTCGGACGGATTTCGGCGATCTTGCGCTCGGAGCCGAAGATGATCCGGGTTTCCTGGGTTTCGAAATCGATCGCGCCACGCACATGACGAGCCGCCAGCAACACCTTGTACAGCGAGTACAGCTGCTTGAGGTGCGGCACCACGTCGGTGTATTCGCCGCGCAGCTTGCGCGCCTCGGTCGCCTTCGGCGTTTCGAGCATGGCACTGACCTTGTTGTAGGTCAGGCGCGCATGGGAGTGGATCACCGCTTCGTAGAAACAGTAGTCGGTCATTTCGCCGGATTTGGAGATGGTCATCTCGCAAACCATGGCCAGGCGGTCGACCTGCGGGTTCAGCGAGCACAAGCCGTTGGACAGCTGCTCAGGCAGCATCGGAATCACGCGCTCGGGGAAGTACACCGAGTTGCCGCGAACCTGCGCTTCGGCATCGAGTGCCGAACCGAGCTTCACGTAACTGGATACGTCGGCAATCGCCACGTACAACTTCCAGCCGCCCGAGAACAGGCGCAGCTTGCCCGGACGGGCTTCGCAATAGACCGCATCGTCGAAGTCGCGGGCATCTTCGCCGTCGATGGTGACGAACGGCAGATGACGCAAGTCGATGCGTTTCTCTTTGTCTTTCTCTTCGACTTCCGGCTTGAGCTTGCCGGCTTCCTTGAGCACGGCATCAGGCCAGACGTGAGGAATGTCGTAGGTACGCAGGGCGACATCGATTTCCATGCCCGGCGCCATGTAGTTGCCCACGACTTCAACCACGTCGCCTTGCGGCTGGAAGCGTGGCGTCGGCCAGTGAGTGATCTTCACTTCGACGAACTGACCGATCTGCGCGTTGGCGTTACGACCCGGCGTCACCAGCACTTCCTGCTGGATCTTCGGATTGTCGGCAACCACGAAACCGATGCCACCCTCTTCGAAATAGCGGCCGACGATGGTTTCGTGAGCGCGGGACACCACCTCGACGATCATGCCTTCGCGGCGACCACGACGGTCAAGGCCAGATACACGGGCCAGCGCACGGTCACCATCGAACACCAGGCGCATCTGCGCCGGGCTCATGAACAGATCGTCACTGCCGTCGTCCGGCACCAGGAAGCCGAAGCCATCACGGTGACCGCTGACGCGACCCAGGATCAGGTCGAGCTTGTCCACCGGCGCATAAGTGCCGCGACGGGTATAGATGAGTTGAGCATCGCGCTCCATGGCGCGCAGACGGCGGCGCAGGGCTTCGATCTGGTCTTCTGTGGTCAGACCAAACTCTTCGACCAGTTGCTCGCGGTTAGCAGGCGAACCTCGATCAGCAAGGTGCTGAAGGATCAGTTCACGGCTAGGAATAGGGTTTTCATATTTTTCCGCTTCACGAGCGGCCTCGGGATCGAGGGACTGCCAATCGGCCATTAGAGAGTTTTCACCTTGTCTATATGCGGGTTAGTTTGGCATAGGCGTAATGAAACGGGAAATTTCAGGCTAAGACGCCCCATCTAAAGCCCTGTATCGACACCGCAAAGCTGTTTTGAAGACCGCTGGCGAAATTTTCCAGGTTTTTTTGATGTCGGGGGTTTACAGTTAAAAAGACGCTCCGTATAGTGCGCGCCATCGACGACGGAGACGTTGCCGATACTGCCCAGATGGTGAAATTGGTAGACACGCCAGCTTCAGGTGCTGGTGACCGCAAGGTCGTGGAAGTTCGAGTCTTCTTCTGGGCACCACTTTCGAGCTTGAGATTAGATGAATTTCAAGGCTCACACAAAAACCCGCGAAAGCGGGTTTTTGCATTCTGGGCCACTGGTTTATTAATTTTAAAATCAGGGGTTTACAGATCAAAGTGCTCTCCGTATAGTACGTCACATCAACAGCGGCAACGCTGAAGATGAATGCCCAGATGGTGAAATTGGTAGACACGCCAGCTTCAGGTGCTGGTGACCGCAAGGTCGTGGAAGTTCGAGTCTTCTTCTGGGCACCAATTCAAATTCAAGGTCACGGCCTTGAATTTCACAGAAACCCGCGAAAGCGGGTTTTTGCGTTTCTGGCCCACAAAAATCCTCGAATCTCCGTAGGAGCTGCCGAAGGCTGCGATCTGTTGATCTTAAAAATCCAAAGTCAAAAGATCGCAGCCTTCGGCAGCTCCTACCAAAGTATCGCTCACCTCACAAGGCGCATTTGAGAAACAATATCGTTTATCATTGTTGCAAGTTTTTGCAATGCGACAGTGAGGAACCCTGCGAATGATGTTTCGAAATACCCTGCGCCGCGGCTTGACCATTACCCTGCTAGGCCTGGCGCTCGCCACTCCCCTCACCCAAGCCGCCGATCCGGTTGCCCTGACCCTCTACAACGGTCAACACAAAGAAGTCGGCGACGCGGTCGCCAAAGCCTTCGAAGCCAAGACCGGCATCCACGTCAATGTGCGCAAAGGCAGCAGCAACCAGCTCGCCAGCCAGATCGTCGAAGAAGGCGATCGCTCCCCCGCCGACGTGATCTACACCGAAGAATCGCCACCACTGAACAAACTTGGCGAACAAGGCCTGCTGGCCAAGGCGGATGACGCCACGCTGGCCGTTCTGCCCAAGGAATACGTCGCCGGCAATGGCACCTGGATTGGCGTGACCGCCCGGGTACGCGTTGTGGCCTACAACCCGAAACTGGTCGATGAAAAAGACCTGCCGAAGTCGGTGATGGAATTCTCCAATCCAAAATGGCAAGGCAAGGTCGGCTTCGTACCCACCAGTGGTGCCTTTCAGGAACAGGCCGTTGCGATCATCAAAGTTCACGGCACGGACGCAGCCGAAGAGTGGCTGACCGGCCTGCGTGCATTCGGCAAGACCTACAGCAACAACATGGTTGCATTGAAAGCGGTGGAAAATGGCGAAGTCGCCACCGTACTGGTCAACAACTACTACTGGTTCGCCCTGCAGCGTGAAAAAGGCCAACTCGACTCGAAACTGCATTACTTCACCGGCGGCGATGTCGGTGGACTGATCACCGTGTCCAGCGCTGCCGTCCTGAAATCCAGCAAACATCCAAAACAAGCCCAGCAATTGCTCGCCTACATGGCCAGCGAGGAAGGCCAGCGCGTGATCACCCAGACCACCGCCGAATATCCGCTGCACAAAGGCATGGAGTCTGATCGTGGGCTCAAGCCATTCAGCGAACTGGAAGCACCAAAAGTCACGCCTGCCGACCTCGGCAACGCCGAAGAAGCGCTGGACCTGGAACGTGACGTTGGCCTGAATTGATGGGTGCCTCACTGTCCGCGCATCACGCGTACGCACCACGGCGCAAGCGGCCGTCTATCTGGCTGATACTGCCCGTGTTGCTGTTGGTGGTGCTCAGCCTCCTGCCTCTGCTGTACGTCGGCCTGAAAACCTGGCAGGCAGGCTGGGCAGAAGCGCTGCATTTGCTATGGCGACCTTATGTGTTCGGCTTGCTGCGCAACACACTCGCATTGATGATTGGCGTCACCGCTGCTTGCGGAGTAATCGGCCTGTCGCTGGCCTGGTTGCTGGAGCGCAGTAATCTGCCGGGCCGACGATTGTGGGGCGTGATCCTCTGCTTGCCGTTCGCCGTTCCGGCATTTGTCAGCAGCTTCACCTGGGTTTCCCTCAGCGCTCATTTCGAGGGACTTGGCGGGGCCATCCTCGTGATGAGCCTGTCCAAATACCCGCTGATTTTCCTGCCCGTGGCGGCAACGCTGCGCAACCTTGACCCGTCCCTCGAAGAGTCCGCGCGCACACTGGGGCAGAATCGTTGGGGCGTATTTTTCAAGGTCACCCTGCCCCTGCTCTGGCCTTCGCTGCTGGCGGGTTCGTTGCTGATCGCCCTGCACATGCTGGTGGAATTCGGCGCGCTGTCGATCATTGGCCTGCAAACCTTCACCACCGCGATCTATCAGCAGTTCGAACTGGAGTTCAGCAACGCCAACGCGGCGATGCTCTCCGCCGTACTGCTGATGTTGTGCCTGGCGCTGCTGTGGCTGGAGCTGCGCGTACGCGGCAAGGGTCGACACGTGCGCACCGGCCAAGGTGCGGCGCGACGCGCGGAACAGGTTCAACTGGGCCCCTGGGCCGTGGCGGGACAGCTTTATTGCCTGCTGCTGGCAATCATTGGCAGCGGGATTCCGCTGGGCATGCTGGCCTACTGGCTGGCAGTGGGATCATCGGCAGCCTTTCCCGTGGCGGCAATCGGCGAAGCATTGCTGTCATCCCTCGCACTGTCGCTGGGCGGCGCTGCGCTGTGCCTGGTGCTGGCGGTGCCGGTCGGCCTGCTGGTCGTGCGCTACAAAGGTCAACTGGCGATCTGGGCCGAGCGCCTGCCGTATCTACTGCACGCCCTGCCGGGGCTGGTCATTGCCCTGACCCTGGTGTATTTCGCCCTGCACTACGTGCCGATGCTTTACCAGACGTCCGCCTTGCTGCTGATCGCCTATGCCCTGCTGTTTCTGCCACTGGCCCAGGCGCCGATCCGCACCGCCCTGAACAAGGCGGCACCACAACTTGAGGAGGCCGCTCGCACACTGGGGGCTTCGTCATTCAGTGCCTTCTGCCGAGTGACACTGCCGATTATTTTCCCGGCGCTGGGGGCGGCTTTTGCCCTGGTGTTCCTGGATGCGATGAAGGAGCTGACGGCGACCTTGCTGTTGAGTCCAACCGGGCTGAATACACTGGCAACGGAAGTCTGGGCACATACCGCGAATGTGGAGTTTGCGGCGGCGGCGCCTTATGCGGCGTTGTTGATACTGGTGTCGGGGTTGCCGGTCTATTTGTTGACGACCCGGATGTATCTGAGCCGCTGACAAAGCAAAAGATCGCAGCCTTCGGCAGCTCCTACAGAGAAACGCAAAGCCCCCTGTAGGAGCTGCCGAAGGCTGCGATCTTTTGATCTTTTAAGCCCTGAACTGCCCCAGGCTCGCCTTCAACTGCGCCGCCAAGCCATCCAGCACCTTGCCGCTCGCCGTGGTTTCCACAACCGCTTGAGCTGCCTTCTCAGCCTGGGCGTGAATGGTCTGGACCCGCCCCCGCACTGCCTGCGCGCCCTGCGCCTGATGCGCCGCCGCCTGGGTGGCCAGACCGATCGCTGCATGGACCTGCTCGACCGATGCCTGCACCGACTGCTGCAACCGCGCACTATCACGCAGCACCAGCAAACCCTCGCTGGCCTGGCGCCCGGCCTGACCAATCGCCGCCACCGCCTCACGCGCACCTTGCTGCAACGCCACGATGTGCGCCTGGATATCGCCAGTGGAGCTCTGCGTCTTGCTCGCCAGCGCCCGCACCTCATCGGCCACCACCGCAAACCCGCGCCCCGTCTCGCCGGCACGCGCCGCTTCGATGGCCGCGTTCAGCGCCAGCAGGTTGGTCTGCTCGGCGATGCCGTGAATCACCGTCAGCACCACTTCAATCTGCTCACTTTGCTGCGCCAGGCGCTCGATCACTTGCGCGCCGATATTGACCTGACCCGCCAGCTCCTCGATCAGGCTGCCGACTTTCGTCGAGGTGCGGGTGTTTTCATCGGTGGCCTGGCGAATGTCCACGACCTGCTTGAGCGCCGCCTGCATGGCGTGGCTTTCCGACTGCGCCTCATCAGCCATTTGCGACAGTGCGCGCAAACTCTCCGCCACCTCGTCGCGCTGCATGCCAGCCGCCGCGTCCGCACCAGCGTTGCGCAAGGTCATGGCGCCAATTTCCACGCCGGTACGCTGGGCCACATCGCCCGCCTCGCGCACGATCGGCTGCAACTTGTCCACAAAGCGATTGACCGCCGAGGCCATGTCGCCGATTTCATCCTGGCTGTTGATCTGCACGCGCTTGGTCAGATCGCCCTCGCCCGCCGCCAGGTCATCCATGGCTACGATCAGCATTTTCAGGCGATTGACCACTCGGCGACCGAGCACCACCGCCAACAACAGCAGGACACCGAAACCCACCACCGCCAGACACACACCGATGCGCCAGCGCAATGTCGCAGCGGCTTCCTGCACCGTATTGGTGGTGTTGGCTTTCATTTCAGCCGCCGTGGACTGTGCTGACTGCAGACGCGAGCCCATGGCCGCCGCGCTGTCGGCTGCCGCGCCTTTGAGACTGTCGCCCACCAACTGATCGCTGCTGGCGATCAGGGCCAAGAAGCGCTTGTCGAGAGCCGCGAGATCAGTCTCCACCGAAGCAGTCGAGACCCCCATCAGGACCTTGCCGATTTCCACGCCATTGGGATTGATCGAAGCCTCGACGTAGAAGACCGAAGGATCGCTCTTCGCCGCATCCAGCACCTTGTCCAGCGCACGCTCGCCCTGGCCTTTTTCCAGCAGCGCCTTGTTGATCGGGTTTTCCCGGTTGAGGTAGCGCGTCAGGTGCTGGCCGGTGGCGTCGTCATACACCACGAACAGCACATTGGGATTGCGTTGGGCCCGGCGGGCGAACTCGGAAAGTGTCGGAACGTCGTTGTCCCACATGGCGCGGGGCGCGACGGAAGCCAGAAGCTGCGCCATGTCGCTGGCGGAGTCCTTCAGGTCTTTTTCCAGCGTTGAGCGTAACTGCGCCTGTTCGTCCTTCAGTCGCGAGGACAAACCAGCTGTCAGGCGCTGACGCGTACTGGTGGAGAGGCTGTTGAGGCTCGACGTGACTTCGCGCCCCGCCTGCTCAAGCTCAGCGGAAAGCTTTTGACTGTCCGCACCCAGGCGCTGGCCCAAGTCGGCTTCCAGCGCGGTCACCGTGCTCCGGGTCAGAGCAACAGCTACCAGCACCTGCACCAAAAGGGCGATACCAAGGGTAACGAACACGGGCCGCAACAAACGGCTCTGTAACAACGAGAGAACGGCCGACATTTGAAATCCCTCTGCTTTGGCGCCATTAAATTGATAGCACGCCGGAAGCAATGCTTTTTTAATGTTCACAGCAAAGGTCATGCCGTCCTGCAGACAAATACGACAAAGGCCCCGATTAAGGAGCCTTTGTGTTTTACATCAACGACTTATCAAGCAAACGGATGGCGCAGAACGATGGTTTCGTTGCGGTCCGGGCCCGTCGAAATAATGTCGATCGGCGCACCGATCAGCTCTTCGACGCGCTTGATGTAAGCACGGGCGTTAGCTGGCAGCTCTTCCAGGGTTTTGGCACCCACGGTCGACTCGGTCCAGCCCGGTACTTCTTCGTACACAGGCTGCAGGCCCACGTAGCTGTCAGCGTCAGTCGGGGCAACGCCATTACCTTCCGCATCCTTGTAGCCGACGCAGATGTTGATTGTTTCCAGACCGTCGAGCACATCCAGCTTGGTCAGGCAGATGCCCGAGATGCTGTTCACATCGATAGCGCGACGCAGGATAACAGCGTCGAACCAGCCACAACGACGAGCGCGGCCGGTAGTCGCGCCGAACTCATGACCTTGTTTAGCCAGGTGCGCACCGACTTCGTCGAACAGCTCAGTCGGGAATGGACCCGAACCTACACGGGTGGTGTAAGCCTTGGTGATGCCCAGGATGTAGTCCAGGAACATAGGGCCAACACCCGAACCGGTAGCAACGCCGCCAGCGGTGGTGTTGGAGCTGGTCACGTACGGGTAGGTGCCGTGGTCGATGTCCAGCAACGAACCCTGGGCGCCTTCGAACATGATGTCTTTGCCTGCGCGACGCAGGTCGTGCAGCTCGGCAGTAACGTCCAGCATCAGCGGCTTGAGCAGCTCAGCGTATTCTTTGCATTCGGCCAGGGTCTTGTCGAATTCGATGGCTGGCTCTTTGTAGTAACCCACCAGCATGAAGTTGTGGTAATCCACCAGTTCACGCAGCTTGTCTTCAAAGCGCGGCATGTTAAGCAGGTCGCCCACACGCAGGCCACGACGTGCAACCTTGTCTTCGTAGGCCGGGCCGATGCCGCGACCGGTGGTACCGATCTTCAGCTCGCCACGGGCCTTTTCACGGGCCTGGTCCAGCGCAACGTGGAAGGACAGGATCAGCGGGCAGGACGGGCTGATACGCAGGCGCTCGCGCACCGGCACACCTTTCTCTTCCAGCTTGGTGATCTCGCGCAGCAGGGCGTCAGGTGCAACCACCACGCCGTTACCGATCAGGCACTGCACACCTTCGCGCAGCACGCCCGACGGGATCAGGTGCAAGACAGTTTTTTCGCCATCGATCACCAGAGTGTGACCAGCGTTGTGGCCACCCTGGTAGCGCACTACGGCGGCAGCATGTTCGGTCAGCAGATCAACGATCTTGCCTTTGCCCTCATCACCCCATTGGGTGCCCAGGACTACGACATTCTTACCCATAACACTTGTCCTCATTCGCGCAAACTTGGTGCCGGCGGCGGCCGGCAGGAAAACTCAAGAAGCCAGTGGCGAAACTTGCCAAAGCCCATTCTGCTGAATCAATTGCCGGTCGCAGTCCGCTTCACGGGCGGCGGCCAAAGGTTGCCCAGGCAAGGCCTGAACGACACGCTGACCCTCACTGCGCAACTGGCAAACCTGCTGCCAGAGTGCTGCATCCGTACTGTCAGGCATCCAGATACCGCCAGACGGTAGCTCGATCTCAGCACGCCCCAGGGTCACCAGGGTTTTCAAATCAGTGGAAAAACCGGTCGCCGGACGGGCGCGACCGAAGTCGGCGCCGATGTCGTCGTAACGACCGCCCTGGGCAATGGACTGGCCAACACCCGGTACGAACACGGCGAACACCACACCGGTGTGGTAGTGGTAACCGCGCAACTCGCCCAGGTCGAAATACAGCGGCAGCTCAGGGAAACGCACGGACAGCCGTTCGGCAATCGCCAGCAAGTCGTCCAGCGCTGCCAGAACAGGGGCCGGAGCCTTGGCCAGGCGCTCGCGGGCCGCAGCCAGCACTTCACGATTGCCACACAGATCGACCAACGCCCGCAGCATGCCCGACAGATCGGCAGGCAAGCCCTCGGTCAAGGTAATGACCTCATCGATGGCCTTGCGTTGCAAAGCATCGAACAACTGTTGCTCGACTTCACCGGACAAACCGGCAGCGCGGGCCAGGCCACGGTAGATACCGACATGGCCGAGGTCCATGTGCACATCCGGCACATCGGCCAGTTGCAGCATGGCGAGCATCAGGCTGATGACTTCGACGTCGCTGCTTGGGCTGCCATCGCCGTACAACTCGGCACCCAGCTGAATCGGGCTGCGCGAGGACGACAGGGCACGAGGCTGAGCGTGCAGAACGCTACCGGCATAGCACAGGCGGCTTGGGCCTTCACGACGCAGGGTATGCGCATCGATGCGCGCCACTTGCGGCGTGATGTCGGCACGGAAACCCATCTGCCGGCCCGATTGCGGGTCGATGACCTTGAAGGTGCGCAGATCCAGGTCCTGGCCCGCGCCGGTCAGCAGGGATTCCAGGTACTCGATATGGGGAGTCACGACAAACTCGTAACCCCAGCTCTGGAACAGATCCAACACCTGACGGCGCGCGACTTCAATACGCGCAGCTTCCGGTGGCAGTACTTCTTCGATGCCATCTGGCAGAAGCCAGCGGTCTACCGTTGCCATTACGCCTTCCCCTATATCCGGGCGACCAGCCTGTCGGCGATCCTTGAGTGAAGCAGAAAATGATCGGCTTGCGCGCAAACCACGCGCATGAGCGACGGAGCGAAAAGCCCTTCTACCGGCTTCGCTGACCACTTTCCTCGAAAAACTGTCGAGCCCATCGGCCCGGCATCTGCTTAAAAACAGCAATCAAACATGCAGACGCAAAAAAGCCGGGAATTTCCCGGCTGCCGCATCATACACACGTTTTCCCAAAGGATCACCCCGCCAGAGGTTTTAGCCGCCCGGCGGGAGGATTCAGGTCAACGTCGTATCAAGGCTTGGCTTTTTCCAGGTAGTGGAAGAAGTCGCTGCTTGGGTCGAGGACCATGACGTCGGATTTGTTCGCGAAGCTTTCACGGTAGGCGCGCAGGCTACGATAGAACGCGTAGAACTCCTGATCCTGACCGTAGGCCTTGGAATAGATCGCAGCGGCCTGGGCATCACCATCACCACGAACCTCCTCGGATTCACGATAGGCTTCAGCCAGCAGCACGCGGCGTTGACGATCGGCGTCGGCTCGAATGCCTTCGGCCAGCTCGTTACCCTTGGCGCGGTGCTCACGAGCTTCACGCTCACGCTCAGTGCTCATACGTTCGAACACGCTGCGGTTCACTTCTTTCGGCAGGTCGATGGTCTTGACCCGAACATCGACCACTTCGATGCCCAGTTCTTTTTCAGCCATCTTGTTCAGCGAAGCCGTGATATCCGCCATCAGCGCATCACGCTCACCCGACACCACTTCGTGCAAGGTGCGCTTACCGAACTGGTCACGCAGGCCCGATTCCAGACGACGGGACAGACGTTCGTCGGCGATCTGCTTGAGGCCGGAAGTCGCGGTGTAGTAACGCTCTGCGTCCTTCACGCGCCACTTGGCGTAGGCATCGACCATCACGGCTTTCTTTTCCAGCGTCAGGAAGCGTTGTGTCGGTGCATCCAGCGTCATCAGGCGTGCGTCGAATTTACGCACCTGGTTAACGTAAGGCACTTTCACATGCAGGCCTGGCTGAACATCGGTCTGGACCACGCGACCGAACTGCAGCAACACCGCACGCTCGGTCTGAGCCACGATGTAGAAGCAGTTCCAGGCAGCGATCGCCACGACGACGCCGACAATAAGGGCGATCAGCGATTTATTGCTCATCAGCGACTCTCCCTGGTACGTGCTTGCTGTTGCTGCAGATCTGCTGCCGCACGCGTATTCGCTTCATTGCTGGTGGCTGCCGCACCGCTCATTGGAGTGCTGGTATTGCGACCACTTTCGACCATTTTGTCCAGCGGCAGGTACAACAGGTTGCTCTGGCCGTTCTTGTTGCCGGTCACGAGAACCTTGCTGGTGTTGCTGAAGACTTCCTGCATGGTGTCCAGGTACAGACGCTGGCGGGTGACTTCAGGAGCCTTGCGGTACTCGGCGACCAGTTTGGTGAAGCGATCGGCCTCACCCTTGGCGCGCGAGACGGTTTCGTCTCGGTAACCATTGGCATCCTCGAGGATGCGCTGGGCCTGACCACGGGCTTCCGGCACGACGCCGTTGGCATAGGTTTCGGCCTGGTTGCGCGAACGCTGCTCGTCTTCCCGGGCACGGATCACGTCATCGAAGGCTTCCTGGACTTCGCGCGGTGCCGCTGCGCTCTGAACGTTGACCTGGGTAACGGTGATACCGGTGCGGTAGGTGTCCATGAAGCGTTGCAGACGCTCCTTGATCTCGCTGGCCATCAACTCACGACCTTCGGTCAGGACCTGGTCCATCGCGGTGGAACCCACCACATGGCGCAAGGCGCTGTCGGTCGCGTGCTGCAGGCTGATTTCCGGCTGATCGACGCTCAGCACGAAGTCCTGCAGGTTGCTGATCTTGTACTGCACGGTCAGCGGCACTTCGACGATGTTCTCGTCTTCAGTCAGCATCTGGCCCTGCTTGGTGTAGGCACGCTCACGCGTGACGTTTTCCATGTACTTCCTGTCGATCGGCGGGAAGTAGATGTTCAGGCCTGGACCCACGGTTTCGTAGTACTTGCCGAAGCGCAGCACCACTGCCTGCTCCTGCTCGTCGACAACATAGACCGCGCTGTACAGCCAAACGGCGGCCAACACGACCAGACCGATACCGAGCAGGCCGCCAAAGCCGCCACTCTTGCCCGGACCACCGCCGTCGTCGCCACCACGTTTCTTACCGCCACCGAACAAACCGTTCAGGCTTTCCTGCAGCTTTCGGAAGGCCTCGTCGAGATCCGGTGGCCCCTTGCGGTCGCCGTTGTTACGACGCTTGCCACCCCAAGGATCCTGATTATTCGAGTTGCCACCCGGCTCATTCCAAGCCATAGCGCTCTCCATCTGATAAAGCAAAGACGCACCCACGGCGCGCCGACCAATGCTACAGAATGCCTGTCACCACGGCACAACCGCTTTCCCAGGCTTTTATTGCAAAGTGTGTTGCTCGATGAACTCCATCGGCTGCAATCCCTCGCGGCTTACCAGTCGATTCAACTCGACCCGGGGCAAACGAACGGCCAGCAAACTGATGCCTTCTTCGTCGTGTTCTTCTTTCTGCACCGCACCGAGTTCGAAGAACTGCGCACGCAGTCGAGCGAATCGTTGCGGCAAGCGCAAGGTACCGACAAACAAATCACTGCCCAGTAACTCGGCAATGGCTTGCTCAAGCAATTCCAGACCACTGCCATCACGCGCCGACAGCCAGACCCGTTGGGGCTTGCCGTTTTCGTCGCGCTGGATTTGTGGCTCAACGCCCTCAAGCAAATCGAGTTTGTTATAGACCTCGAGGATCGGCAAGTCCTGAGCACCAATCTCCCCGAGCACCACCATTACCTGCTCGATCTGCAACATGCGATCTGGTTCGGCCGCATCGATCACGTGCAACAACAGATCGGAGTTGCTCGACTCTTCGAGGGTAGACCGAAATGCTTCGACCAGCTTGTGGGGCAAGTGGCGAATGAAACCCACAGTGTCCGCCAGGACAATCGGCCCCAGATCGTCTATATCCAGACGACGCAGGGTCGGGTCCAGCGTGGCAAACAATTGGTCAGCTGCGTAGACGTCGGATTTCGTCACGTTATTGAAGAGCGTGGATTTACCGGCGTTGGTGTACCCCACCAGAGACACGGTAGGAATATCCGCACGCGATCGGCCACGGCGCGACTGTTCTCGCTGGCTGCGCACTTTCTCCAGCCGACCCTTGATCTGCCGCAGGCGAACCCGCAGCAAACGGCGGTCGGTTTCCAGCTGGGTTTCACCCGGGCCACGCATACCGATACCGCCACCCTGGCGCTCAAGGTGAGTCCAGCCACGAACCAGCCGGGTGCTCATGTGGTCAAGCTGGGCCAGTTCGACCTGGAGCTTGCCTTCATGGGTACGGGCGCGCTGGGCGAAAATATCGAGAATCAGACCGGTACGGTCGATCACGCGACACTCGAAAACACGTTCGAGGTTACGTTCCTGACTGGGTGTGAGGATGTGATTGAAAATCACCAGATCGGCCTGTTCGGCTTTGACCAGGTCGCGCAGTTCCTCGACCTTGCCACTGCCAATCAGGGTCTTGGCGGTTGGCCGATGACGCGGCACGTTAAAAAACGCGACGGTCTCGGCACCCGCCGAGTTAGCCAATTCCTGAAACTCCTGCGGATCTTCGCGCGCCTCAGGGTCCTGTCCATCCAAGTGAACGAGGATTACTCGCTCACCACCACCGTGGCGCTCAAAGAACAAAGGAGACTCCTATCAGGCGTTACCTGGCTCAGCGTCACCTGCTTCGGATTCGGTTGCGCTAGGCAGACGAATTGGACGAACCGGCACCACTGTAGAGATAGCGTGTTTGTAGACCATTTGGCTGACGGTGTTTTTCAGCAGGATAACGAACTGGTCGAAAGACTCGATCGTGCCTTGCAGTTTGATACCGTTGACCAGGTAGATGGACACCCCAACTTTCTCTTTACGTAACGTATTCAAGTAAGGGTCTTGTAGCGAATGCCCTTTTGACATGTGCCGCACTCCTTTAAGGATTCAATATAAAAATAGGTAAACAGATGGCTTTGGCCGTCACACCCCCAAGGATAGACGGCAATTGCAAGGACTCAGCTCAATATGGAGACGGTCCCCAGGTATTTCAAGGCGCGCGGCAGATTGTCGCAATCCAGACTGTCCAGCCAATGCAGATCAGTCCAACTGCGCAGCCAGGTGAACTGACGTTTCGCCAATTGGCGCGTGGCAATGATTCCACGCTCCTGCATCTCGGCTGACGTCAGCTTGCCATCCAGGTAGTCCCAGACTTGGCGGTAGCCTACTGCACGTATAGACGGCAACCCGGCATGCAGGTCACCTCTCTTGCGCAGGGCTACGACCTCGTCAATGAATCCCTGTTCCAACATTAAAGTGAATCTTTGTTTAATTCGTTCGTGCAGTACCTGACGATTTGCCGGGGCAATGGCCAAGTTCGCGACAGTATAGGGCAATTGTTGTCGTCCCGAAGCGGCTGCTTCAGTACTTTGCGCAGATTGTTGCATACGCAGGGCAGTCATGCTTTGACCGCTGACACGATAAACTTCCAGCGCCCGACTGAGGCGCTGGGGATCGTTCGGGTGAATCCGCGCCGCAGACTCCGGATCGATCACCGCCAATTGTTCATGCAAGGCTTGCCAGCCAAGGCGTGCAGCCTCTTCTTCGATTTGCGCGCGGACGTCGGGATCGGCCGCCGGCATATCTGCCAGACCTTCAACCAAAGCCTTGTAATAGAGCATGGTGCCGCCCACCAGCAGCGGAATTTTTCCGCGTGCGGTGATCTCCGCCATGGCTTCCAGGGCGTCACGGCGGAAATCCGCAGCCGAATAGCTCTCGGCCGGGTCGAGAATATCGATCAGACGATGCGGATACTGCGCCAGCAGCTCTTTGGAAGGCTTGGCGGTGCCAATGTCCATGCCACGGTAGACCAGCGCCGAATCGACGCTGATCAACTCGCACGGCAGGACCTTGGTGAGTTCGATGGCCAGATCGGTCTTGCCGGCGGCGGTCGGGCCCATCAGGAAAATCGCAGGTGGGAACTGGCTCATCAACGACCGCGCAAGAAGAGTTTGTCCAGATCGTCCAGGCCCAGCTGGGTCCAGGTCGGTCGGCCATGGTTGCATTGACCGCTGCGCTCGGTGCTTTCCATGTCACGCAGCAGAGCGTTCATTTCCGGCAGGGCCAAACGCCGATTTGCACGAACCGCACCGTGGCAGGCCATGGTCCCGAGCAATTCGTTCAGGTGCGCCTGAATGCGGTCGCTGGTGCCGAACTCCATCAGGTCGGCCAGGACGTCGGCGACCAGCCGGTTGGCCTCGGCCTGATTGAGCAGTGCCGGAATCTGCCGGATCGCCAGGGTTTCCGGGCCCAAACGCTGCAATTCAAAGCCCAGACGCTGGAACCAGGCGACATGTTCCTCGGCGCAATCGGCTTCACGCTGACTGACGGCCAGGGACTCCGGCACCAGCAACGGCTGGCCGCTCAGGCCCTCGCTGGCCATCGCCACCTTCAGACGCTCATACATGATCCGCTCGTGGGCGGCGTGCATGTCCACCAGCACCAAGCCCTGGGCGTTTTCCGAAAGAATGTAGATGCCCTTGAGTTGTGCCAGTGCATAACCGAGCGGCGGGATGTCGTCCTGCCCGGCCGGTAGCGCAACGGCATTGGCCTCGGGCAGCGGCGCAAAGAACTCGCGATAGGCGGCCTGCGCTTCGGCGACAGGCACACCGGACTGCGGACGCGGCGTGTATTGATATTGATAACCCGCGCCAGCTCCCGAACCCGCCGGCGTACTGAACGACGGCTGAGCCTGAGGCTGTTCCAGCAGCGCATTGGCGGCCAGGCGCATTTCGCCCTGGGGCCCGAACTCACCGGCTTCGAGACCGGTAGGCCGGACGATGGCCGTGGCAACTGGCGCCGCCAGATGATCGTCCGGCCGCACATCGCCCAAGGCACGGTGCAAGGTGCCATAGAGAAAATCGTGAACCATGCGTCCTTCACGGAAGCGCACTTCGTGCTTGGTCGGGTGCACGTTGACGTCGACGCCGGTCGGATCGACTTCGAAAAACAGCACGAAGGTCGGGTGCCGACCATTGAACAGTACGTCGCGATAAGCCTGGCGCACAGCGTGAGCCACCAGTTTGTCGCGCACCGCACGGCCATTGACGAAGAAATACTGCAAGTCCGCCTGGCTGCGGTTGAAGGTCGGCAGCCCGACCCAGCCCCATAGATGCAGGCCGTTGCGCTCGATCTCGATCGGCAGCGCCTGTTCCAGGAAGCCCGGCCCGCAGATCGCTGCCACGCGCCGGGCACGGGCCGCATCATCATGGGCCTCGTGCAGGCTGAGGATGGTCTTGCCGTTGTGGCGCAGATGGAACGCCACATCGAAGCGCGCCAGGGCCAGGCGCCTGATCACTTCTTGCAGGTGATCGAATTCGGTTTTTTCTGTCTTGAGAAATTTGCGCCGCGCCGGCGTATTGAAGAACAAGTCGCGCACTTCAACCGATGTGCCCACCGGATGGGCCGCGGGCTGCACGCGAGGCGCCATGTCCCGGCCTTCGGTCTCGACCTGCCAGGCCTGATCGGCGTCGCGGGTGCGGGAGGTCAGGGTCAGGCGCGCCACGGAGCTGATCGATGCCAGGGCCTCACCACGAAACCCCAGGCTCATGACCTGCTCGAGGTCTTCCAGGTTGCGGATCTTGCTGGTGGCGTGACGGGCCAGCGCCAGCGGCAGGTCATCAGCGGAAATGCCGCTGCCATCGTCGCGCACCCGCAGCAGCTTGACGCCGCCCTGCTCCACATCGACATCGATACGCTTGGCGCCGGAGTCGAGGCTGTTTTCCAGCAACTCCTTGATCACCGAAGCCGGGCGTTCGACCACCTCACCCGCCGCAATCTGGTTCGCCAGTCTCGGGCTGAGCAGCTCGATGCGAGCGCTGTTGTTCACAACCTGATTCATTCTTTGGCCGCCAGTTCAGTGCCCGGAATAGTCAGGTGCTGACCGATCTTGAGCTCATCGCTCGACAGGTTGTTGGCACTGCGCAGGGTGGCGGGCGACACTTGATAGCGCACGGCGATCATCGCCAGGGTCTCGCCCGGGTTGACGCGGTGGTCACGTGGACCTTGCACAATCTTGCCGGAGTCGCGCAGCCAGGCAATGTAAGTGCCCGGCGGCGGGTTCTGCTGGAAGAACTGGCGCACGCCGCTGCTGATCGAACGCGCCAGCGCCTGCTGGTGGCTGGACGCAGCAAGCTTCGAGGCTTCGTCAGCGTTGGAGATAAACCCGGTTTCCACCAGGATCGACGGAATATCCGGCGACTTCAGCACCATGAACCCGGCCTGCTCAACCCGTTGCTTGTGCAAAGGCGTAACCCGGCCAATGTTGCTCAGCACCTTCTGGCCAACGTTCAGGCTGGACGTCAGGGATGCGGTCATCGACAGGTCGAGCAGCACGCCAGCGAGCATGCGGTCCTTGTCATCGAGGCTGACGTTGCCGGCACCACCGATCAGGTCGGAACGGTTTTCGCTGTCGGCCAGCCAACGGGCCGTCTCCGAAGTCGCGCCGCGATCAGACAGGGCAAATACCGAAGCACCGAAAGCGGCGGCAGAAGGCGCGGCATCGGCATGAATCGAGACGAACAGGTCGGCGCCTTTCTTGCGGGCAATTTCGGTACGGCCGCGCAACGGAATGAAGTAGTCACCGGTACGGGTCAGTTCGGCGCGGAAGCCTTTCATGCCGTTGACCTGCCGTTGCAATTCACGGGCGATGGCCAGTACTACGTCTTTTTCACGCTGACCGCGAGAACCCGAAGCCCCCGGGTCTTCGCCACCGTGACCGGCGTCGATCACCACAATGATATCGCGCTTGCCAGCCGGGGCCGGTGGCAACTTGATCGCCGGTTCCGCAGGTGTGACCGGCACGGCGGGCACCGTGGCGACCGACGGTGTTGGCGCTGGAGGAGGAGCGGCATCCGCGGCGTTATCGAACAGATCGACCACCAACCGGTTGCCGTACTGGGCGTTCGGCGCCAGGGAGAAGCTCTTCGGCGTTACCGCCCTTTTCAGATCGATAACCACCCGTAGGTCGGTCGGCGTGCGTTGAGCCGAGCGCATGGCGGTAATCGGGGTGTTCGAGGTGTTGACGTTGAGCGGCGCACCGAGGGTCGCGCCATTGATGTCGATGACCAGGCGATCCGGAGCCGTCAGGGTAAAGACGCTGTGTTGCACCGGGCCGGTCAGGTCAAACACCAGTCGTGTGTTGTCCGGTGCCCGCCACAGACGAACACTGTTGACCTTCGAATCGGCCACAGCGTCGACGGTCACCGCCAAAAACAACACCCCTACGGCAGCCACCAACGCGCGAAAGCGCATACCTAACCCCATCATCTATTTGGATTCCAATGCCAAAGCGGCACACCAGGCCTCGCCACGCGAGCCCTGGGATAAAATTTTCAGCGAACGCCCGCTGTCTTGCGGGCTAATGGTAATGGTCAGGTCGGGCTTTGGCAAAAAGCCTGCACCTTTGTCGGGCCACTCGATCAGACACAGGGCATCGTCTTCGAAGTAGTCGCGGATACCGAGGAACTCCAGTTCCTCCGGATCGACCAGACGGTACAAATCGAAATGGAAGGCGCGAATGTCGCCGATCTCGTAGGGCTCAACCAGGGTGAAGGTCGGGCTTTTGACTGCTCCGACATGCCCAAAGCCGCGGATGATGCCTCGGGACAACGTGGTTTTGCCCATCCCCAGGTTGCCCTCGAGGAAGATCAGGCCATGGCCTTGGGTGATTCGGGCAATGCGTGCTCCAAAGTCGCTCATGGCCTGCTCATCGGCCAGGTACAGGGTTACTTCAGACACGGTGCTTGCTCCTCCAACAACTGACGAATGGCTGGGATCAGATCACTGGCCGCCAGCCCACGGCCGAATTTTCCTTGTTGCTCGCCGGCATTGGCGTGCAGCCAGACCGCCAGGCAGGCTGCGTCAAATGGCTCCATGCCCTGGGCCAGCAATGCGCCGATCAACCCGGCCAACACATCGCCCAAACCGGCGGTGGCCATGGCCGGGTGCCCCTGATGACACAGCGCCAGACGCCCATCGGGATGGGCGATCAGGCTGCCGGCACCTTTTAAGACGACGACAGCTGTATATTTTTTGCTCAATGCATGGGCCGCTGCCGGTCGATCGGCTTGAACCTGTAGCGTACTCATTCCAAGCAAACGCGCCGCCTCGCCCGGATGCGGGGTGATCACGCAATCCTTGGGCAAACTCACACGCTCCTCGGCCAACAGGTTCAGCGCATCGGCGTCCCAGACTTGCGGCAGCGGTGCGTTGGCGGCGGCCGACAACAAGCTGCGCCCCCAACCCGCCTGCCCCAGCCCCGGACCGACAACCAACACGGAAACTTTTTGCAGCAAAACCATCAACTGATTGGCCGACGAAGTGCCCAGCACCATCGCCTCGGGGATCCGCGCCAGCGCGGCGGACACGTGTTCGCTACGGGTCGCCACCGACACCATGCCCGCCCCGCTGCGCAGCGCACTTTGCGCGCTCAGCAGAATCGCGCCACCCAACCCGCGATCACCACCGATCAGCAGCACATGGCCGAATCGGCCTTTATGGGAGGTCGGGGTCCGGGGCGCTGGACGCGGAAGGTTAGCGGCCGTCAGACGACGAGCGGTGAACGCCGCGCCACCAACCAACTGCGAATCGGCGTGCAAGTCATTGAACACCAGTTCGCCCACCACATCCGCCGCACCACCGGTGAACAACCCCACCTTCAAGCCAATGAACGTGACCGTCAGGTCGGCATGCACGGCATGACCATGGATGCGGCCCGTATCAGCGCACAACCCTGACGGAATATCCACCGCCGCAACCGGCAGCCCGCTGGCATTGATCGCGCCGATGGCGCTGGCATACGGCTCACGCACATCACCGCTCAGGCCGGTACCAAGCAAAGCATCCAGCACAATGCCGCGCAATCCGGATTGTGCGGTCCAGGGCTCGATGAGCACGTTTTCGGACACCGCCTCGGCATGGGCTAACGCCGCATCGCCCTGCAAGCGCTGCGGATCCCCCACCGCCAGCACCCGCACCGACCAACCGGCACGCTGGGCCAGCGCTGCCACCAGGTACCCGTCCCCGGCATTGTTGCCATGACCGGCCAGAACGCTCAGCTCGTTCGCTGTCGGCCACTGCCGCACCAGCGCCCGCCACGTCGCCCGCGCCGCGCGCTGCATCAATTCGAAGCCCGCTGTGCCGGCGGCAATCAGGCTCGCGTCGAGTGCTCGCACCTGGGCGGCGCTATACAGCGCGTCGGGTAATTCATCTTTAGTGTGCGGCATGCGTCTTCAGGCTCCGATGTCTGGCAGAATTATACGCACCTCAGCTCCGGTTTCTCTTGTCTCATGCCCGCTATTACCACAGACCTGCCCGCTCTCGCCCAATCCATCAAGGACTGGGGCCGCGAGCTGGGCTTTCAGCAAGTCGGCATCAGCGGCCTCGACCTGGCCGAGCATGAGCAGCACCTGGAACGCTGGCTCGAAGCCGGCTACCACGGCGAAATGGACTACATGGGCGCCCACGGCAGCAAACGCTCGCACCCCGAAGAGCTGGTGCCGGGCACTTTGCGCGTGGTTTCGCTGCGCATGGACTACCTGGCCGGCGACACCCAAATGGCGAAAGTGTTGGCCAAACCGGAAAAAGCCTACGTCTCCCGTTATGCCCTGGGTCGCGATTACCACAAGCTGATCCGCAAACGCGTGCAACAACTGGCGGAAAAAATTCAGGCCGAGATCGGCCCGTTTGGGTATCGCGCCTTCGTCGACAGCGCGCCGGTGCTGGAAAAAGCCATCGCCGAACAGGCGGGGCTTGGATGGATCGGCAAAAATACCCTGGTCTTGAATCGCAAGGCAGGCAGTTATTTCTTCCTCGCCGAACTGTTCGTCGACTTGCCGCTGCCGGTCGACCCGCCCCACGCCACCGAACACTGCGGGCGGTGCAGCGCCTGCCTCGACATTTGCCCGACCAATGCCTTCGTCGGCCCCTATGTGCTGGATGCCCGGCGCTGCATTTCCTACCTGACCATCGAACTCAAAGGCGCGATCCCTGAAGACCTGCGGCCGCTGATCGGCAATCGGGTGTTCGGTTGCGATGACTGCCAGATTGTCTGCCCGTGGAACCGCTTCGCCCGTCCGTCCGGTGAAAGCGACTTCAAGCCGCGGCACAACCTGGACAATGCCGGGCTGGCGGAACTGTTCATGTGGGACGAGGACAAATTCCTGAGCAGCACCGAAGGCTCGCCACTACGCCGGACCGGTTACGAAAACTGGTTGCGCAATCTGGCGGTAGGTCTGGGCAATGCGCCATCAACGATTCCTGTGCTGGAGGCGCTGAAGGCGCGTCGGGAACATCCTTCGGAACTGGTACGTGAACATGTCGAGTGGGCATTGCGGCAACACGCCGAACGTCAGGCTTCGTCGTTATAGACGAACTTGGGCATTTCCCAATGAAAACGGATCGCCAGCAAGCGCAACAGGAAACCGCCGAACAAGGTGATCAGAATCGATTGTTCATTGGGTAATTGCAGATAGATGCAGAGCATGTAGCACCACGCCGCCGCAAACGAGACGCTGGCATAGAGCTCACGGCGAAAGATCAGCGGAATATCGTTGCAGAAGATGTCCCGCAGGATGCCGCCGAAGACGCCGGTAATCACGCCGCTGACCGAGGCCACCAACATGCCGTGGCCCATTTCCAGGGCGGTGATGCAGCCGATCAGGGTGAAAGCCACCAGCCCCATGGCATCGAGCACCAGAAACAGTGAACGCAGATGGCGCATCCAGCGCGCCGTGAACACTGTGATCATGGCGGCAGCCGTGGTCAGCACCAGGTATTCCGGGTGTTTGACCCACGTCAGCGGGTAATGCCCGAGCAGCACATCGCGCACCGACCCGCCCCCCAGTGCCGTGACGCAAGCGATCAACACCACACCGAACCAGTCCATGCCACGACGCCCTGCCTTTTGATGTTCAAGATCAAAAGATCGCAGCCTGCGGCAGCTCCTACACAAGGACCGTGGGCCGTATCAGAACTTGATGAAATGCTTGCGGTAGTGCTGCAACTCGGCGATGGATTCGCGGATGTCGTCCAGGGCCAGGTGGGTGCTGCCTTTCTTGAAGCTGTCACGCACGTCCGGTGCCCAGCGCGCAGCCAGCTCTTTGAGCGTGGACACGTCGAGGTTGCGGTAGTGGAAGAAACTTTCCAGGGATTTCATGTGGGTATAAAGGAAGCGCCGATCCTGACAGATGCTGTTGCCGCAGATCGGCGATTTGCCCTTCGGCACCCACTTCTCCAGGAATGCGATGGTTTGTGCTTCGGCTTCGGCCATGCTGATGCGGCTGTCGCGAACCCGCTGGGTCAACCCGGAACCGCCGTGCTGACGGGTGTTCCACTCGTCCATGCCGGCGAGGATTTCGTCGCTGTGGTGAATGGCGATCACCGGGCCTTCGGCCAGGGTGTTCAGGTCACTGTCGGTGACGATGGTGGCCATTTCGATGATGACGTCGGTGTCCGGGTTCAGACCGGTCATTTCCAGGTCGATCCAGATCAGGTTCTGTGGGTTTTGCATGTTTGGCTCCTAGGCAATGCTGCGCAGTTTAGCCTAGGCCGGTAGCCGGGCGTGCTAAACTCGCGGCCGTTTTACCTAATCGCTGCATTCTTTATACGGAACACCCATGGCCAAACGCCAACTCAATCGTCGTCAAAACTGGCGCATCGAAAAGATTCAGGGCGAACGCGCTGCCCGCGCCGCCAAACGCGAGTCCTCGGCTGTCGAGGCGCTTGAGGGCGGCGATCTGGGCCCGGAACAGCACGGCCTGGTGATCGCGCACTTCGGCGTGCAGGTCGAAGTCGAAGCCCGTGATGGCGAACTGGCCGGCCAGGTGTTCCGTTGTCACCTGCGTGCCAACCTGCCGGCGCTGGTGACCGGCGATCAGGTGGTCTGGCGTGCCGGCAACCAGGGCATCGGCGTGATCGTGGCGCAACTGCCGCGCAACACCGAGCTGTGTCGCCCGGATAGCCGTGGTCAGCTCAAGCCTGTTGCGGCCAACGTCGACATGATCGTCATCGTGTTTGCACCGCTGCCCGAGCCCCACGCCAACCTGATCGACCGCTACCTGGTGGCGGCCGAGCATGCGGGCATCAAACCGTTGTTGCTGCTGAACAAGTTCGACCTGATCGACGACAACAACGCTCCTGCGCTGAATGCCTTGCTCGCGGTGTACCGCACCCTCGGCTATCCGGTGCTGGAAGTGTCGGCGCACCACGGCAACGGTATGGAGCAGTTGCAGAAGCAGCTGGACGGGCGTATCAGCGTGTTCGTCGGTCAGTCCGGTGTCGGCAAGTCATCGCTGGTCAACAGCCTGCTGCCGGAAGTCGAAACCCGCGTCGGTCCGTTGTCCGAACTGTCCGGCCAGGGCACTCACACCACCACCACCGCGCGGTTGTTCCACTTCCCCGGCGGCGGTGAGTTGATCGACTCCCCGGGTATCCGCGAATTCGGCCTGGGCCACGTCAGCCGTGCCGACGTCGAAGCTGGTTTCATCGAGTTCAACGATCTGCTCGGCACCTGCCGCTTCCGCGACTGCAAGCACGACCGCGAACCTGGTTGCGCGCTGCTCAAGGCCCTTGAAGACGGCCGCGTGCAGCAGCAACGGATGAACAGCTACCGCTCGATCATCGCCAGTCTGCCGGAAAACGGCTACTAAACAGACGTACCGGCCGCCCTGCCTTCAGCGGGGCGGCCGGTGGCTGGATCTTCCCCCGCTTAAACATCAGAACTTTCTGTAAGACGCGCGCACGCTCGCTTGTAGGGCATTTCTCTTTCCGCGCCGACACCTTGTGGCCGCCCTGTATTCACCTAAGTTCAAACCCTCTTCGCACTCCTGCGACACCGAGGGACACCCATGCAAACCTACCACCTGTTCATCAGCCACTCGTGGAACTACCCCGACGCCCACGACAATCTCGTACGCTTGCTCAACGCCTGGCCCGGTTTCACCTACAAGAATTTTTCGGTGCCACCGGACAACCCGATTGTCGGCGCGAAAACCGACAAACAACTTGAGGAGGCCATCGAAAACAAGATTCGCCCGTGTTCGGCGGTATTGATCATGGCCGGGATGTATTCCACCTACAGCAAGTGGATCAACAAGGAAATCGAGATCGCCAAGCGCATGGGCAAGGTGATCATTGCGATCAAGCCGTTCGGTGCCGAGCGCATTTCCACGGTGGTACGTGACGCGGCACATGCCGAATGTGCGTGGAACACCAACAGCATCATCGATGCGATTCGCCAGCATACGGCGGTGTAACCATGCGCAAGGGACTGTTTATCGGCATCAACGACTACACCCATGTATCGCGCCTGAGCGGTTGCAGCAATGACGCCATGGCCATGGCGTCCGTTTTGAAGACCGATGCCAATGGCGATCCGAACTTCAAGAACATCGTACTGACCTCCGCCGAGGACTACCTGAGCCGGGAAAAACTCGAAGACCAGATCCGCGAGCTGTTTGCCGGGGACTGCAACGTCGCGCTGCTGTATTTCGCCGGCCACGGCAGCTTCGATACCGACACCGACGAAGGCATGTTGATCCCGCAGGACTACAAGAGCGCCAAGGACGGGATTCGCCTCAGCGACATCCTCAACTGGGCGAGCAAGGCCACGAAGATCAAGAACAAAGTGATCATTCTCGATTGTTGCCAGAGCGGCTCGGCCGGCGAACTGCGCGCCTTGCGCAGTGAAGGCAGCGTGGTCGGCGAAGGCATGACCATCCTGACCGCCTGCAAAAAGGAAGAGCCGGCGATGGAGGGCGTGCAGCACGGCGTGTTCACCGGATTGCTGCTCCAGGCCCTGCACGGTGGTGCAGCGAACATCCTGGGCAAGATCACTCCCGGCAGCCTTTATTCGTTTGTCGACAATGCCCTCGACGCCTGGGAACAGCGTCCGGTGTTCAAGACTAACGTCTCGCAGTTCATTTCCCTGCGCGAAGTGTCGCCGCTGATCCCCAAGGAAATCCTGCGCAAACTCCCCGAATGGTTTGCCGAAGCGGAGTCGGTATACCCCCTCGCCCCCAGCTTTGAGCCCACCGAACCCGAGTTCAACCCTGAACACGGCGAAGTCTTCGCCCAACTGCAAAAGTGCAACCGCCACAGCCTGGTCGAACCGGTGGACGCCGAACACATGTACTACGCCGCCATCCACTCCACCGGCTGCCGCCTCACCGCCCTCGGCGCCTATTACCGCGAACTCGCGATCAAGGGACATTTCTGATGCCAGTGTTTATCAGCTACCGCCACATGGATCGCGCCCACGCGGTCAAAATCAACGGGCGCCTGATCCAGGCCAATATCAAGACCTACCTCGACGTACTGGATATCGAATCCCAGACCACCGATGACATCACCGGGGTGATCACCCGCAACATCAGCGAATGCACGCACCTGCTGGCGGTGGTGTCGGAGAAAACCGCGCTGTCCTGGTGGGTGCCGTTCGAAATCGGCGAGGCGACTATCACTAATCGGCGTATCTGCTCGTTCAAGACCGGCCCGACAGAGCTGCCGCTGTACCTCGATAAATGGCCGAAGCTGATCAGCGACCGGGACATCGAGTTCTTTATCGATGCCTATCGCAACGAAGCGACACTCAAGCGCTCGATGTCGCTGGAATCGGTGACCGGCAGCGAGTCGGTGCGCAGCGTCAACAAATCCAATGCGGATCGCTTTCACGCCGATCTCAAATCCCGAATCACCCGCGGCTTTTAACGTAGAAAACGCCGACAAAAAAGCCGACATCGCTGTCGGCTTTTTTGTCGGTCACTGCTTGGGCGGCTCACCCGGTTTCGGTGCCGGATCATCGAACAGGTTCAGACGCTCACGCAGTTCATGAGCCGGCAGAGGTTCCTTGTCCGCCGGCAACGCGTTCGGGTCGACCGGTGTAGACGGTGCGGCTCCCGGAGCAGCCGAACCTTGCGGCGCATCAGGAGCAGGCTCCGCCCCTTGCGAACCTTCGATCGCACGCTGGGCTTTCTTCGTCAGCACCACGATGTCGATACGGCGGTTAACCGGGTTGAACGGATGCTCGCGATCGAACAGGGCCGACGAGGCATAGCCGACCACGCGCGCCACCTGTGCATCCGGATAGCTGCCCGCCACCAGCGCACGCCGAGCGGCGTTGGCTCGGTTGGCAGAAAGCTCCCAGTTACCGAAATCACCGGTGCCGGTGTACGGCTTGGCATCGGTGTGGCCGCTGATGCTGATCTTGTTCGGCACCGCCTTGATGGTGTCGGCCATGGCCAGCAGGATGTCTTCGAAATACGGCTTCAGACGGGCTGAACCCGAGTCGAACATCGGGCGGTTTTCCGCGTCCATGATCTGGATTCGCAGGCCGTCCGGCGTGATTTCGAACAGGATCTGATCCTTGAACTTCTGCAGCTGCGGGTTTTCTTCGACCTTGTTCTGCAGCTCTTGCAGCAACAGCTCGAGGCGTTCTTTTTCGACCTGCTCGGCCATGCCTTCGACCTGGTCGGTATCGATGGTGACCTTGTCCGGCTGCGGCTGGGACTTCACTTCGGGGTTGAGGGTGTTTTCCGGCGCCAGGGTCGGCGTGCCGCCCAGATCGATGATGTACGGCGTACCGCTTTCGGAAAAGCCGATCGGGTCCTTGAAGTAACCGGCGATGGCAATCTTCTGTTCCGGCGTGGCGGTGGACAGCAGCCACAACACCAGGAAGAACGCCATCATCGCCGTGGCGAAGTCGGCGAAGGCGATTTTCCACGCGCCTCCGTGGTGCCCGCCAGCGATGCGCTTGACGCGCTTGATGATTATCGGCTGATTGTTTTCCATAACTTAACGACCGCGAACCGCTTGTTCCAGCTCGGCGAAGCTTGGACGGTGCGCCGGGTACAGCACCTTGCGCCCGAACTCCACGGCCAGCGATGGCGGCATGCCGGAAGCCGAAGCCACCAGCGAGGCCTTGATGGCTTCGTAGACGTTCAGTTCTTCCTTGGCATCGTGGGCCAGGGAATGGGCCAGCGGGCCGAAGAAACCGTAGGCGGCGAGAATACCGAAGAAGGTACCGACCAGTGCCGCACCGACGTGCAGGCCAATGGACTTCTGATCGCCCTCACCCAGCGAAGCCATGGTCACCACGATCCCCAGTACCGCCGCGACAATACCGAAACCGGGCATGGCGTCGGCGATGCCGTTCACGGCGTGGGATGGGTGTTCCAGGTCTTCCTTGAGGCTGAACAGTTCCATGTCGAACAAGCCTTCCAGCTCGTGCGGGGCCATGTTGCCGGAGGACATGATGCGCAGGTAATCGCAGATGAACGCGGTCATGCGCTCGTCCTTGAGGACCGTCGGGTACTTGGCGAAGATCGGGCTCGCGGCGGCATCTTCGATGTCGCCTTCGATGGCCATCATGCCTTCGCGGCGGCTCTTGTTGAGGATCTCGTAGATCAGGCCCAGCACTTCAAGGTAGAAGCCGTGATTGAAGCGCGAGCCGAACATGCTCAGGGACTTCTTGAGCACGTGCATCGTCATGTAGCCGGGGTTGGCCTGCAAGAATGCACCAAGGGCGGCGCCACCGATGATCATGACCTCGAAAGGCTGGATCAAGGCGGCAATCTTGCCGTGGGAAAGCACGTATCCGCCGAGCACGCTCGCGAATACGACGATGATGCCGATAATTTTAGCCATAGGTTAGGAGAGCACTTACTGAGTCGGGTTCAAGGTCATATTCGGAAGTTAAAAAATCTCTTCTTCTCCTTATCGGCAAAACTGCGCCAGACTATAGCCAGTTCAGGCGAAAAACTGATTTGACCCCATCCGGGCACAGGTAATGTTGACGATGATCGCCTCCCACCATGGTTAACGAAACGAACGTTCCAGCCCCGAAACCGACCACTCTCGAAGGCTGGGTCAAGCTTCTTGATGGCGTACGCCTGCCGGTTCCGCAAGCCAGCCACGACCGGGTCTGCAAGGCCATCCGTGACAATCGCAGCTCGCTGCGCGACATCGCTGACTTGATGCAAGGCAGTCCGGCCCTGGCCTTGAGCGTGATTCGCGAAGCCAACCGGCATACCCATGGCAGCATGACCGAACCTGCGGAAAACCTTGAAATTGCAATCAACCGCCTCGGCTTGAAGCGCACGGAAGAACTGCTCGCGCGCCTGCCCGCCGAACCCCGGTCCGAGATCCCCAAAGCCTTGCGTCAGCTGCAGATGATCAGCCAGCACGCCACGCAACAGGCCAACGGTTTTTTCGCCAGCCGCCTGGCGCGGCTGTGGCAGGACATCCACTGGGGCAGCCTGCTGTTTCTTTCGCCCCTGTGGCCGTTGGCGCTGACCCATCCAAAACTGCTCGAAGAATGGGAGTTGCGGGTCATCCACAAAGGCGAGTCCGCATGCAAAGTCGAAAAGCAATTGCTTGGCGTACGCCTGCTGGAGATCGGCCAGGCGATGGTGGAGATCTGGCGCTTGCCGATCTGGGTGCAGCAGGGCTATCGACTGCTGCTCACTGAACAGCGGGAACTGGTGAAAGTCCTGCGTATCGCCCGTGACAGCGAGCATCCACTGCGCCAGCAGAACCGTCTCGATGACGACCCGACCCTGCGCCGCTGGCTCAATCAACCGGCCAATACGGTATTGCTGGCCAATGGGCTGGCACTGTCGGCGCAACACGCCTGGGACAGCCCGCACAGTGAGCGCTGGCAATTCCTGACCAGCCTTTACCTGCAAATGCCGATGGACGAGGTGCAACAGCAACTGCACCAGCAAGCTGCCAACAGCGCACGCCAACACGCCATGCCCGACCTCTGGCACCCCGCCGAATCACTGATCTGGCCGTGGGGCATGAATCGTATCCACGCCGGGCTGCTGCCGGCATCGGCACCCACCGCCGAAGACCTGGCGAAGTGGCGCAAGCAATGTGCCGAATTGCTGGCCGAGCCGAGTCGCTTCACCAACGCCATGCACCTGACCATCGCCGCCCGGGACGCCCTCGCAGCCTGCGGCATGCGTCGGGTGATGATCCTGATGGCCGACCGCACCCAAGCCAACCTGCGCGCGCACCAGACGGCCGGTCTGCCGAAGGAAGCGGCCGGGTTGAACTTCGTGGTCAGCCAGAGCAACGTGTTGCAACGCCTGCTCGCGCAACAGGCCCAGGTGCGCCTGACGCCAGCCAACAACGCGCAATTCTCGGCGCTGCTGCCCAACAGCCTGCGTTCGCAGTTCAGCGGCGAACACCTGCTGCTACGCTCGCTGGTCAATAATGGCCGGGTGATCATGATCGTCGTGGCGGACCAGGGCGGCGGACCGTTTTCGGAAATTTCCGTACAGGCCTTCGGCAAAACCGCGCAGTGCATCGAGAAAGCCCTGCACAGCTTTAGCCACCGTGGCCAATAAGCTGCGCTACAATCCCCCCTTTTGTGCTCTGGAGACCTCACATGTCTGACTTCTCTGGCTTGCCGCTGGTGATCGAGCCGAGCGACTTGCTCCCTCGCCTCGACGCTCGCGAATTGATTCTGGTGGACTTGACCAGTGCCGCCCGCTACGCCGAAGGGCACATTCCCGGCGCGCACTTTGTCGATCCGAAACGCACGCAGCTCGGCCAGGCCCCCGCCCCGGGACTGATGCCCCCGCAGGCCGCACTCGAAACCTTGTTTGGTGAGCTGGGACACAACCCCGATGCGATCTATGTGGTGTATGACGACGAAGGCGGTGGTTGGGCCGGGCGCTTCATCTGGCTGCTGGATGTCATCGGCCACAGCAAGTACTACTATGTCGACGGCGGCCTGCCGGCCTGGCTGGCAGAAGGTTTGCCCATGTCGATCCAGATCCCGCCACCCGTGGGTGGCCCGGTTTCACTGACCTTGCACGATGAACCCACCGCCACCCGCGAATACCTGCAAAGCCGACTCGGCGCCGCCGACCTGGCAATCTGGGATGCTCGCGGCCCGCTGGAGTACTCCGGCGAGAAAGTCCTGGCAGCCAAGGGTGGCCACATTCCCGGCGCGGTCAATTTCGAATGGACCGCCGGCATGGATAAGGCACGTCAGCTGCGCATCCGCACCGACATGCCGCAGATCCTCGAACAACTCGGGATCAGCAAAGACAAAGAAGTGATTACCCACTGCCAGACCCACCATCGTTCTGGCTTCACCTATCTGGTGGCCAAGGCTCTCGGTTATCCGCGGGTCAAAGGCTACGCCGGCTCTTGGGGCGAATGGGGCAACCATCCCGATACCCCGGTAGAAATTTGAGATTTTTAAGGACCGTTAATGAACAAGCGTCTGTTTCTCCTCGGCCAGTACCTGCTGCCCCACAACTTGCTCTCGCGACTGGCCGGCTGCATCGCCGAATGCCGCGTGCGCTGGTTCAAGAATGCGTTCACCGCCTGGTTCGCCAAGCGTTATCAGGTGGACATGTCCCAGGCCCTGGTCGAAGACCTGACCGCCTACGAGCACTTCAACGCGTTCTTCACCCGTGCACTGAAAGACGGTGCCCGTCCGCTGGACGAAACCCCGGACGCGATCCTCAGCCCGGCTGACGGCGCGATCAGCCAGCTCGGCCCGATCGAGCACGGTCGCGTGTTCCAGGCCAAGGGTCACAGTTTCAGCGTGCTGGAACTGTTGGGTGGCGATGCGGCAAATGCTGCGCCGTTCATGGGCGGTGACTTCGCGACCATCTACCTGTCGCCGAAGGACTATCACCGCGTGCACATGCCACTGGCCGGCACCCTGCGCGAGATGGTCTACATCCCGGGTCGTCTGTTCTCGGTCAACCAGACCACCGCTGAAAACGTTCCGGAATTGTTTGCCCGCAACGAACGCGTGGCGTGCATTTTCGACACCGAGCGCGGGCCGATGGCCGTGGTGCTGGTGGGCGCAATGATCGTTGCATCGATTGAAACCGTCTGGGCCGGTCTGGTGACACCGCCCAAGCGCGAGTTGAAAACCTTCCGTTATGACGAAGCCGCACGCGCGCCGATCCACCTGGAAAAAGGCGCAGAACTGGGTCGCTTCAAGCTGGGTTCGACCGCTGTCGTGCTGTTCGGGCCGGATCAAGTGAAGTGGGCTGAAGAAATGACCGCCGGTACAGCGGTGCAGATGGGTCAGGGCATGGGCCTGCCGAAGGCCTGACCATTCCAGTAGGAGCCGGCTTGCCGGCGAATGTGCCAACGCGGTGTATCTGATACACCGCCTTCGCTGGCAAGCCAGCTCCTACGGGCTTATGCGTTTAGAGCTGCCCGTCGCGATCGCGGAAGCCCAGCAGATACAGCACGCCGTCCAGCCCAAGGGTCGAAATCGCCTGCTTGGCCGACTGTTTCACCAGCGGCTTGGCACGGAATGCCACGCCCAACCCGGCAATTGCCAGCATCGGCAGGTCGTTGGCACCGTCGCCGACCGCGATGGTCTGCTCCAAGCGCAAACCTTCCTTGTGCGCCAGTTCCTTCAGCAAATCGGCCTTGCGCTGCGCATCGACAATCGGCTCGACCGCCACGCCGGTGACTTTGCCGTCGACCACTTCCAGTTCGTTGGCAAACACGTAGTCGATACCCAGCTTGGCCTGCAATTGCTTGGCGAAGTAGGTGAAGCCGCCCGACAGAATCGCAGTCTTGTAACCCAGGCGCTTGAGTTCAGCGAACAGGGTTTCGGCGCCTTCGGTCAGGCGCAGCGAGGCACCGATGGAATCCAGCACATTGACGTCCAGACCTTTGAGCAAGGCCAGGCGCTCCTTGAAGCTGGCGCGAAAATCCAGCTCACCGGCCATCGCCCGTTCGGTGATTTCCGAAACCTTGTCACCCACACCGGCCGCCTTGGCCAGTTCATCGATCACTTCGGCTTCGATCAGCGTTGAATCCATATCGAACACCGCCAGGCGACGGTTGCGCCGGAACAGCGAATCTTCCTGGAAGGCGATGTCGACGTTCAGTTCCTGGGCAACGCTGAGGAATTCGGCACGCAGCGCCTGCGGATCAGCCGCCTCGCCACGCACGGAGAACTCGATGCAGCCCTTGCCCTTGTCGGCCGGGGTGTCCAGCGGCATACGTCCGGACAGACGATCGATGTGATCAATGTTCAGGCCATATTTGGCGGTGATCGAACTCACGGCCTGCAACTGCCCGGCTGTCACCTTGCGGGTCAACAGGGTCACGATGTGGCGTTTTTTACCCTGGTTGCCGACCCACTGCTGGTAATCCTCTTCGGACACCGGCGTGAAACGCACCTGTTGATCGAGCTCGTACCCCTTGAACAGGATGTCCTTGAGCACGGACTTGCCTTGTTCGGTGTCGGGAATTTCAACCAGGATGCCGAACGACAAGGTGTCGTGGATCACCGCCTGACCGATGTCGAGAATGTTCACACCACCCTGGGCCAGAACGCCGGTAATGGCCGCAGTCAGACCCGGACGGTCGACTCCCGTGATGTTTATCAGGACGATTTCGCGCAAGGCGCACCCCCGCAGGTGGAAAAAAAACGCATTCTACCCACTTTCAGTGACCATCGGGCACCGTGAGCGCTTTGACGGCCTAGGGCCTGTCGCTATACTGCGCGTCAACTTCACGGACAAAAGAGCCGAGCTCAAGTGAACCGGCCCACGCCAGTAAAAACCGACAACTTCTTCCTGCTGATCTTCCGGGCACTGCGCCACCGCCGTGTACCGATTGCATTGCGCATCGCCAGCCATAACGTGATCCTGGTCGCCCTGGCCCTGGTCATCTATGCCGGTGTGATGGGCTTGCAGTTCAAGCAGGCCATGCACGAGCAGGCGGATGCGCTGGGCGAAAGCCTGACCACGCAGACGGCCACCTCGGCCACCGAGCTGTTGGTGTCCAACGACATCCTCAGCCTCAACGTGCTGCTCAACAACCTGACCAAGAACAAGCTGGTGGCGCATGCAGCCATCTACAGCATGGATAACCGCATCCTTGCCGAAGCCGGTCAGCGCCCCAAACACGGCCTGCTGGGCGAAGCCGAGGGCATCTACCAGAGCAAGATCACTTTTCAGGACGTGACGGCTGGCCAGCTGCGCATCAGCCTGGACATGGATCAGTTCCAGCAGCCGATGACCATCAGCCTGCAAAGCATGGGCATTCTGAGCGCCATCCTGCTGGCCCTGTCTTTGGCCCTGAGCCTGCGCATGGGGCGTTATCTCTCCACGCCGCTGCTGCAATTGCGGGTGTGGCTGCGCAACATCGATGAATACACCCCGGCCACCGACCGCCAGGACGAAATCGGCGACCTGGCGCGTCAGCTGCACGCCAACTTCGCCCCGGAGCCCGCCCCTGTGCCGGAACCGGAACCGGAATTCGACGACATGGATGACGAAGCCGACCCGGCCTTCGAAGTCCGCAACCTGCGCGATCCGAGTTTCGACGAGAGCAGCCCGGTAGCGGCGCTCAAGCCAGCGCCACGGCAGATCGTCAGCACCGTCGAAGACGACGATGATGAAGATGAAGACCCGTTCGCCGACCTGCGCGACGAATCGCTGGGCAGCAACCCGCAACCGGTCATTCGCCAGGCCACGCCGAGCGTGCCACAACACAGCGCGGTGCTGGCAGTGCAGCTGGGCTCCCAGGAACAACTGCGACGCCTGCCGCGGGCACGTCTTGAAGAACTGCTCGAACGCTATCGCGACTGCCTCGATCAGGCCGCGTCGCTGTATCAAGGCGAAGTGGAAACCTTGAACGATGGCAGCACCTTGATGCTGTTCCACACCGAAGACAGCGGCGACGATTACCTGACCAACGCCATTTGCTGTGGCGAGCTGCTGCGGGCTCTGGGCCACCAGTTGCAGATCGAAGTCGCGGACAGCGGCATCACCCTGCAATTGCAGCTGGGCCTGACCCTCGGTGACGAATTGTTCGGCCTGAGCCAGATCGACCTGCTGCTGACCGACCCCGCCCAAGACGCCCTGGCCCTGTCGCAACACAGCCGCAACCTGCTGCTGGTGGAGCGCAAGATCAGTGATGACGCCTTGATCCGCCAGCGCGCACGGATCCGCCCGATTGCCAGCCCTGAGGGCGCGTGCTGCGTGGAACGGTTGATGGAGCCGTATCCATCGATGCTTGAACGGCAATTGGCGCGGATGCACGAGCGTCGGGCGTAGGAGCTGCCGAAGGCTGCGATTTTTTAGCCTTTAAACCTGGAAGCCCGCAGATGAGCGATCGTCTGCGGGCTTTTTGTTGCCTGCTCTGACGCTTTCGCTGGCAAGCCAGCTCCTACAGGATCGGTGTAAGCCCACAACTTTGTGAACGACGTAAAACCTGTAGGAGCTGGCTTGCCAGCGAAGAGGCCAGCACAGGCGACAGGAATCCCTGGCCTGCAGAAACAACAAAGCCCGCACAGGGCGGGCTTTGTATGGGGAACAGCTTCAGTTCCGGGTCAGAAGCGGAACACTTCCATATCCGTCCGGACCGGCGCGGCCATCGGGATCTTAGGCTGCTTTTCCTGTTCTACCGCAGGTGCTGCCGCCTTGGCTGCCGGCTTGCGCGGGACCTCGGCGATCGGCGGCTGATTGGCCAGCGGCTTGAGCGCCACCGACAGCTGCTCGGCCAGGCGTTGCAGCAACACACCCTGAGCCTGGACCTGAGCCGCCGTACTACCGGCATGCTGCTCCTGCAAATGGATGATGCGGTTGTCGCGGACCTGCCCGCGACGGTCGATCAGGCGCCATTGCGCGTCGAGGACCGCCGGTTGTTTTTCACCCGAGTCCAGCCGCGTGATGGTCAGCAGTACCTGAACGTCCGGGGTGAAGCCCACTGTCGCCGGGGCCAGCACCACGCGCTGGCTGTCCAGGCGACCTGCGACCTGACGCAGCAGCAGCTGATCGATATCCGACGAAAGGCTGCCAGCCCAACGACCGTCGGTCGAGGCTTGCAGGCTGCCATCCAGCTGACGCTGCAACAGGGTTTCGCGTTGCAGGTAGTCGGCCACGGTGACCGGCCCCAACAATACCGCCATGCCCGCGTTCTGTGCGGGCTGAACCGGACTACCAGCGTCCAGTTGATACAACGACACCGGTTGGTGAACGCTGCAACCCGCCAGGCCAAGAACGCCGACGAGCAAAAGAATAAAAGGAAGGCGCAGAGCAGTCATCGTCCCATCCAAGTGATCGCTAAAAGGCTGATCACAGTGAAAATACTCAATAAATATGAAGAACGCGCGGCAATGCCGGCGCTTGAAAGGCCATATCATCCGTGAATATGCGTTCCGACTCCAGCGCAAAGCGCCGAACTACGGGTTAAATCGTAGATCGGCGCTTCTAAGTCGCCTAATTGAGGTTTTCGACGAGCAGCGCATCGACCCTCTGGAAGCCACGCGGCAACTTATTGCCACGACGGCCACGTTCACCCTTGTAGTGTTCGAGGTCGTCCGCTTTCAGTGACAAGGTCCGTTTCCCGGCCTGCAACACCAATGTTGCACCGTCCGGCAATACAGCGATGTCCGTCACGAACTCTTCGCGACAGGCCACTCGCTCACCGGGAATCCCGATGATCTTGTTGCCTTTGCCCTTACCTAATTGTGGCAGGTCGCTGATTTTGAAGATCAGCAGGCGACCTTCGGTCGTCACCGACGCCAGCCAGTTCTGCTCACGATCGGCCACTGGGCGCGGCAGCATGACTTTGGCGTTGTTCGGCAGGCTCAGCAGGGCCTTGCCCGCCTTGTTCTTGGCCTGCAGGTCTTCACCCTTGACCACAAAACCGTAGCCGGCGTCGGAGGCTATCACATACAGCGCATCGTCTTCCGGCATCAGCACGCATTCGAAACTCGCTCCCGGCGGTGGCGTCAGGCGACCGGTCAGCGGTTCGCCCTGGCCACGGGCCGACGGCAAGGTGTGGGCGGCCACTGAATAACTGCGGCCGGTGGAGTCGATAAACACCGCGAACTGGTTGGAGCGTCCGGCTGCCAGCGCCTTGAATCCGTCCCCGGCCTTGTAGGAAAGCCCAGTGGCGTCGATTTCGTGGCCTTTGGCGGAGCGAATCCAGCCTTTTTCCGACAAAACGACCGTCACTTTCTCGTTCGGCAGCAGATCGTGCTCGGTCAGGGCCTTGGCTTCGGCGCGCTCGACAATAGGCGACCGACGGTCATCGCCGTAGGTTTCCGCGTCCTTGATCAGTTCGCTGCGCACCAGTTTTTTCAACTTGGCTTCGCTGCTGAGCAGGGCTTGCAGCTTGGCTTGCTCCTTGAGCAGTTCATCCTGCTCCGCACGCAGCTTCATCTCTTCCAGTCGCGCCAACTGACGCAAACGGGTGTCGAGGATGTATTCGGCCTGGATTTCGCTGAGGGCGAAGCGCTCGATCAGCGCGGCTTTCGGGTGCTCCTCGGTGCGGATGATGTGGATCACTTCATCCAGGTTGAGGTAGGCAATCAACAAACCGTCCAACAGGTGCAGGCGACGCTCGACCTTGTCGAGGCGGAATTGCAGGCGGCGACGCACGGTCTGCACCCGGAACTCCAGCCATTCGACCAGCAGCGCCCGCAGGTTTTTCAGTTGCGGCTTGCCGTCCAGGCCAATGATGTTGACGTTGACCCGGTAGCTCGACTCCAGCTCGGTGCTGGCGAACAGGTGCTGCATCAGCGCATCGTGGTCGAAGTTTTTCCGCGCGCCCGGAATGATCACGATCCGGCACGGGTTTTCGTGGTCGGATTCGTCACGCAAGTCGGCAATTTGCGGCGCCTTGGACGGCTTGGCCTGCATCATCGCGGCGATCTGTTCCAGCACCTTGGCGCCCGAGACCTGGTGCGGCAGTGCGGTGACGATGATGTCGCCGTCTTCAATGTGATACACGGCACGCATGCGCACCGAACCACGACCGGTTTCGTAGATCTTCAGCAGGTCGGCGCGCGGGGTGATGATTTCCGCTTCGGTCGGGTAGTCCGGGCCCTGGATGTGTTCGCAGAGCTGTTCGACCGTGGCCTTGGGCTCATCGAGCAAACGCACGCACGCCGTGGCGACTTCCCGCAGGTTGTGCGGCGGAACGTCGGTGGCCATGCCCACGGCGATACCGGTGGTGCCGTTGAGCAGAATGTTCGGCAGACGGGCCGGCAAGACCAGCGGTTCGTCGAGGGTACCGTCGAAGTTCGGGCCCCAATCAGCCGTGCCCTGGCCCAGTTCGCTGAGCAGCACTTCGGAATAACGCGACAACCGCGCTTCGGTGTAACGCATGGCGGCGAAGGACTTGGGATCATCCGGCGCACCCCAGTTGCCCTGGCCGTCGACCAGCGTGTAGCGATAGCTGAACGGCTGGGCCATCAGCACCATGGCTTCGTAGCAGGCCGAATCGCCGTGAGGGTGGAACTTGCCGAGCACGTCACCGACGGTACGCGCCGACTTCTTGTGCTTGGAATCGGCGTCCAGCCCCAACTCGCTCATCGCATAAATAATGCGGCGCTGTACCGGTTTCAGACCGTCGCCGATATGCGGCAGGGCACGGTCCATGATCACGTACATGGAGTAGTTGAGGTAGGCATTTTCGGTGAAGTCAGCCAGCGAGCGGCGTTCTACACCGTCCAGGCTGAGATCAAGGGAGTCGCTCATGCGGGCCTCATCGGTTCGTTGTCTGGCGCAGCAGCATGGTGCCACCGCGCTGGGTAAATTCAAGTTTGTTCAGTGCGCTCATGCCGAGCAACACCTGATCGCCATGCAGCCCCGGGGCCACCAGTGCGCGTACATCCCGCAGCACGATGTCGCCCAGTTGCAGGCGTTCGATACGGGTGCGATAGCCCTGGCTCAGGCCATTGGCCGTGCTCAGGGTCACGCCGAATCCTTCTTCGAGCTTCAATCGCCTGGCCAGATCCAGAGGGATCGATACATCGGTCGCCCCGGTATCGAGCATGAAGTCCACCGGCTGACCGTTGATCTGACCGCTGGCGACAAAATGCCCCTGCACATTGCTGGCCAGTTTCACCTCAATGAAACCTTCGCCCTGCTCCGAACTGACCACCACATTCGGATTTTGCTGACGCGCTTCCCACTGGCCGAAAAACCGCGTGGCCAGAAACAGCGCCGCACACCAGGCCAGCACCATGAACACCCGGCCGATGCGCTGCCCTGGGGTTTGTTGTCTCACGGCTTGGCACTCCAGCCACCTTCCGGTGCAGCGAAGCGCCAGACCACCGGACGGACTTCGCCATCGGCACGCGCGCCAAAATTGTTGTCGACACCGACCCAGGCGCCATCGGCATCCACGATCAACGCTTCTTCCAGTCCGTAGCTCTGTGGATAACGACGGTTTTCCTGCAACAACTCGGCGGCGTACGACCAGCAGCGCTCGACCTTGGCCGTCTGCGGATCCCGGCGGCAGATTTGGTAGGCGTTGCGTTCAAGGGTGAACAGCTTGCCGTTGAACAGTGACAGGTCAGAGAAGTCCCGCGGCACGGCTTTGGCATGGGGAAACTGCTCGGGCTGCATTTCCATGCCCGCCTCGCTCAGCAGCACGCAACCACCGTCGCAATCCCACAGGGTCTGTTTGCGCTTGATCATCAGCAGTCCGCGGCCTTGCCGCTCGGCGGCGAACCACAACTGATCGCCTGCCGGATTGACCGCCAGCCCTTCGAACAACGCATTGAACTGCAACAGCAGGCCTCTGGCCCGTGCCTCGCGAACCAGCATCGGCGAGATCTTCAGCCAGGCGGCGGGCCCCGTTGGCGGCACTTGCAAGACAGCAGCATGGCCTTCGCTGACGATGTAGCGATTGCCGGCGCTGTCGCAGGTGATGCCTTCAAAGTCCAGATCACCGCCACGCACGAAAGAAGCCCCCCAGACGCGAGACTTCAGCCCCCAGGGCAAGCCGCTGTCAGGCACTGGCGGTGCGTTGATGTGCACCGTTTCAGCCTGCCAGACAGATTCGCTGGTATCCAGGCGGTAGATCTGATTATCGTCGCGGTCGGAAACCGCCCACAGATCATTGCCGCACTGCGCCAGCCCGGACAGGTTGCCGCCGCGCATGCCGTCGACGACATGTTCGGACAACAGGCGCAACTGTGGCGCCGGCTCGGCGGATACCATGTTCGACGTCAGCAGCAACCCACAGGCCAGGGCAAAGCCCAGGCGCATCAGCCCAGAACCTCGGCCAGGTTGCCCTTGGACTCCAGCCAGGTCTTACGGTCGCCGGCGCGCTTCTTCGCCAGCAGCATGTCCATCATTTCCGAGGTCGCCTCGAAATCTTCCAGGGTCAACTGCACCAGACGCCGGGTGTTCGGGTCCATGGTGGTCTCACGCAGCTGCGGCGGGTTCATTTCACCCAGGCCCTTGAATCGGGTGACCTGCGGCTTGCCGCGCTTCTTCTCGGCCACCAGGCGATCGAGGATGCCATCGCGTTCGGCTTCATCGAGGGCGTAGTAGATCTCTTTGCCCAGATCGATGCGGTACAACGGCGGCATCGCGACGTAGACGTGACCGGCATCCACCAATGGGCGGAAATGCTGGACGAACAAGGCGCACAGCAAGGTCGCGATGTGCAGACCGTCGGAGTCGGCGTCGGCGAGGATGCAGATCTTGCCGTAGCGCAGCTGGCTGATGTCCGCCGCGCCCGGATCGACACCGATGGCCACGGCAATGTTGTGCACTTCCTGGCTGGCCAGCACTTCGCTGCCGTCGACTTCCCAGGTGTTGAGGATCTTGCCGCGCAATGGCAGGATCGCCTGGAATTCCTTGTCCCGCGCTTGCTTGGCGGAACCGCCGGCGGAATCACCTTCCACCAGGAACAGTTCGGAACGCATCGGGTCTTGCCCGGCACAATCAGCCAACTTGCCTGGCAGCGCCGGGCCTTGGGTAATGCGTTTGCGCTCGACCTTCTTGCTGGCCTTGAGGCGACGGCCGGCGTTGTTGATCGCCAGTTCCGCCAGCAGCATGCCGGTTTCCGGGTTGGCATTGAGCCACAGGCTGAACGCATCCTTGACCACACCGGAGACGAACGCCGCCGCTTCACGAGAAGACAGCCGCTCCTTGGTCTGGCCGGAGAATTGCGGTTCCTGCATCTTCATCGACAGCACGAAGGCAATGCGCTCCCAGACGTCTTCCGGCGCCAGCTTCACGCCACGCGGCAGCAGGCTGCGGAATTCGCAGAATTCACGCATGGCGTCGAGCAGGCCTTGACGCAAACCGTTGACGTGGGTGCCGCCCTGGGCTGTCGGGATCAGGTTGACGTAGCTTTCCTGGACCGCGTCGCCACCTTCGGGCAGCCACAGCAGCGCCCAATCCACCGCTTCTTTATTACCGGCCAGGCTACCGCAGAACGGCTCGTCCGGCAGGCGCTCGAATTCGCTGACCGCATCCACCAGGTAGGAACGCAGGCCGTCTTCGTAATGCCATTCGACTTTCTCGCCGGTGGCCTTGTCTTCAAAACTGACCAGCAGCCCCGGGCACAACACGGCCTTGGCCTTGAGCACGTGCTTGAGGCGACTGATGGAGAATTTCGGGGAGTCGAAGTATTTCGGATCCGGTGCGAAGAACACGCTGGTGCCGGTGTTGCGCTTGCCGACCGTACCGACGATTTCCAGCTCGGTGGCCTTGTAGCCATCCTTGAAGGTCATCTGGTATTCGTTGCCGTCACGCTTGACCCGCACCCGCACTTCGGTGGACAAGGCGTTGACCACGGAAATACCCACACCGTGCAGACCGCCGGAGAACTGGTAGTTCTTGTTGGAAAACTTGCCACCGGCATGAAGCTTGGTGAGGATCAACTCGACGCCCGAAACACCTTCCTCGGGGTGAATGTCCACCGGCATGCCACGGCCGTCGTCGCTGACTTCCAGGGAATGGTCGGCATGCAGGATCACTTGCACCGATGTGGCATGCCCGGCCAAGGCTTCGTCGACACTGTTGTCGATGACTTCCTGGGCAAGGTGGTTCGGCCGACTGGTGTCGGTGTACATGCCGGGGCGCTTGCGCACCGGGTCGAGGCCCGAGAGGACTTCGATGGCGTCTGCGTTATAAGAGCTAGCGCTGGGAGTGGCCATGGGGTCTCGTCGTCAGTGTTCGGTGAAAAAAGAATTCATGGGGCTATCGCTCACAATGCGGTGAAATCGATTGCCTGATACAAATCGGCGCCAATGCCGGCAAAACTCAGCATGGCCGGCAGTTGCGTGGCAAAACCCTGGAAACTGTGGTCGCCGCCGGCCTGAATGCGCAAGGCACAGGCCCGGTAATACTGCTGGGCGAGGCGATAGTCCAGCGTTTCGTCCCCGGTCTGCAACCATACCTGATAACGCTGTGGATCCTGGGGCACCGGCACTTCCAGTTCGGCCAGGGCCGCCACGTGGTCGTGGGTCATTTCCCAGGTCTCTTCGGTATACAGGTTTTTCTGTGTCCCCAGAAAGCCGTCGAACATCCGGTGCGGGCTGACGGCAGGGTTGATCAACAGGGCTTTCAAGCCAAGGCGCTCGGCCAAGTGAGTGGCATAGTAGCCGCCGAGCGAGCTGCCGACCAGCAGTGGCCGCCCCAGCTCGGCAATCGCCTGCTCCAGTTGAGCAATAGCCTGGCGCGGGTGATGGTGCAACGCTGGAACGCGCAAGTGTTCGCTCAGGCCCAAGCGCTCCATCACGTCGATCAACTGGCAGGCCTTCTTCGACAACGGCGAGCTGTTGAAGCCGTGGACATAAAGGATCGAACCGGACATTTGAGTTCCCTGTGCGTCGGCTAAAAGAGGCGGAGTTTACGGGATTTATCAGTAGCCGTTGGAACCGTAATCCACAGTGAAATCGAACCCGGTGACCCGCTCCACCCCGGTTTCCAGCCGCCCGTCGGGCAGCAGTCGCAACCAGCGATAGCCCGGTGCCTGTTCGCCGACCTTGAAATCCTCGCTGCCCGGTTCGAACTGGATGCAAGTCGAGGGCGAGGCGATCAGACGCACGCCGTTACGTAATTGATCGATTTCCTGGTGCACATGTCCCCACAGCACGGCGCGCACTTGTGGAAAACGATCCAGCACTTCAAAAAACGCCTCGGGATTGCGCAGACCGATAGGCTCCATCCACGCGCAACCAATCGAAACCGGGTGATGGTGGAAGCACACCAGATGATGACGCTCCGGCGCTTCGCTCAACGCGCGGGCGAGCAGCTGCAACTGTTCATCCTCCAAATAACCCGGCACCGAGCCTGGCACGGCCGAATCAAGCAACGTGACCCGCCAGTTGCCGATATCCACCACCGGTTCGAGCAAAGCACTCTGCACCGCGGCCTCGGCCATGATCTGCGGCTCATCGTGATTACCGGGAATCCAGCGCGCCGGCGCATCGAGCTGGCGCGTCATGTCACGAAATTGCCGGTAGGACTCCAGCGTCCCGTCCTGGGACAGATCACCCGTTGCCAGGATCAAGTCAATCTGCGGCTGTTGCGCGCGCACCAGCTCGATGACCTTCTGCAGGCTGTCGCGGGTATTCATGCCCAGCAACGCGCCGTCCGCTTCGGCAAACAGATGGCTGTCGGAGAGTTGCACCAGCAACGCCGGATCGGCGGTGGTCAATGTGGATACGCTCGGCAAGGCGTTCTCCCAGGGCGTGATCACGGGGATGGGTAAGTGCCGCAATTATGCTGGGGGACGATCGAAAGGGGAAACCTGTGAACCTGACATAGTTCACAACTGCGCTTCACAACTAACGTACTACTTCGTATTCATGCCCCAGCGCCAGGCAATGGCTCAGCCATTCGCCCAGAAACATGTTCAACTGGGCCTTTTCGTCCGGCTGGTGCATCGAGGCGTTCGGGTAAGGATAGATGCCGCGAAAGCGTCGTGCATGTTCGGCGCTGACCACTTCGGCCATGCGCGCGTCGTGATAGACCTGCACTTCCAGTTGCGGCACCGGCAGCCAGGGCAGGCTGTGTTCCTGACGCACTTGCAGGGTCGTGGTGTAAGGACAGGTCAGCAGCACTTCCAGCGCCAGTACGCCGAGCATCTGGTCGCCATGGGTCACGGCGATGCGCCGCGCGGCAGGCTCGCTGCGCATGTCCGGCAGCAGTCGCATCAGGCGTGCGTAGTTCGCCTCGCAGGACGCTTGCAGCCCCACCAGGTCCACCCGATAGCGATCGCGCAGCTTGTTTACGACCATAACCCCCTCACTTCAACGCGGTTCAAAGCCAGCCATTGCAAGGCAATGATGCTCGCCGCGTTGGCAATACGTCCATCGCGTACGGCTTGCAGGGCATCTTCGAAAGCCCAGACCGTGACGCGAATATCTTCTGCCTCTTCCTCCAGCCCATGCAGGCCGCCAACCCCGGTAGTGTCGCAACGCCCCAGGTACAGATGCACGAATTCGTTGCTGCCGCCCGGCGATGGAAAGTATTTGAGCATCGGCCAGAGCGCCCCGATTTCCAGCCCAGCTTCCTCCTGCGCTTCGCGGTGAGCAACTGCTTCCGGCACTTCATCCTTGTCGATCAGACCAGCGACCAGTTCGATCAGCCACGGATTGTCGGTCTTGCCCATGGCACCGACGCGAAACTGCTCGATCAGCACCACTTCATCGCGCTGCGGATCGTATGGCAGCATGCAGACCGCGTCATGGCGAACGAACACTTCACGATTGATCTCGCGGCTCATGCCCCCGGCGAACAATTCGTGGCGCAAGTGCACGCGTTCGAGTTTGTAGAAGCCCTCGTAGCACTTTTCGCGCCGCACGATATCAACGGCGGTCGGAATGGCGTTGGCAAAATCCGTCATGACAATCCTCTTTTACTGCAAATCCTGTTCGAGGCTGCTTTTTTTCCTGGGCCTCGACTTCGCGCCATCCTAACGCGCCCGTGACGTTTGATGCAGCCCCTTTCCCGTCAGCGGGATGGACGGTGAGGGCGAAACCCACTCTAATTAGCTTAGTGGCGAACTGACTGCTTTGTTGAGAGTCGAAGCCGGTAACTTTTTGCCTTCCCCTGTTTCAGAAAGGACGCTCATGTCGCTTTTCAAAATCGCCTCCGTGGCCGCTATCGCCCTGACCCTGGGCGCTTGCGCGAGCCTGTTCCAGCCCAACTACCGGACGCCGCTGGAAACCACCCGCGATGCCTCCGAGCAACTCAAGCCCGGTTGCAGCAACCCGGATTGCCCGCTGGTCAACATCGACACCCTGCACTTTCCGGCCGAGCCTGCACTGGACGGCATCATCGAAAAACGCCTGCTGCAAATGACCCGCACCTCGCCCGACGCGCCGGTCGCTCCGACCCTGGCGGCCTATCGCGAAGAATTTTTGCGCACCGCCGGCCCACGCAACAGCAGTTATCTGCAGGCGAAGGTACGTGAGCAGCATGACGGCTTGGTGATAGTCGAATTGTCCAGCTACCTGGACACCGGCGGTGACCACGGCACCGCAGGTCGAGGTTTCATCAACTATTCGCGCCAGCAGCATAAAGTGCTGACGTTGTCGGACATGCTGGTGCCAGGACAGGAAGACGCGTTCTGGAAAGCCGCGCAGGTGGCGCACAACAGCTGGTTGATCAGCACCAAACTCGATCAGGAACCGGAGTTCGTGAAGAGCTGGCCGTTCCAGAAAACCCGGAACGTGGCGCTGACCTACGGTGGGGTGATCCTCAAGTACGAAACCAGCACCATCGCGCCTTACGCGCTGGGCCACGTCGAACTGAAGATCCCCTACCCTCGCCTGAACGGCATCATCAAGCCCGAACTGTTTCCCGGCCGTAACTGAAGGCCCGGCCCAGCACTAGCTGGAGCAACCCTGCCACTACCAGTGCCGGCAGGGTTGCACCGACATCCGGATACAGGTTGGCCAACAAATGATAGGTGCTGACCCCGCCCAGCCAGGCGAGCAGTGCCGGCCAGCGCAATGCGGCCGAGGCCACCTGGGCGCTACGCTTGCGCAGGATGAAGTGGTCAACCAGCACCACGCCGAACAACGGCGCAAACACTGAACCGATCAGCAGCAGGAAGTTCTGGTACTGGGCCAACGGCGCCAGCAAGGCAATCAGCGTGCAGATAACGCCGATGGCCAGGGCCAGGTGTTCGACTTTGGCGCGCAGCAGAATCCCGCTGGACACCGCCGCCGAGTGAATATCGGCAAAGGCGTTTTCCGATTCATCCAGCAGAATCAGCAGCAGCGGAATCCCCAGGCCGGCCCCGGCCAGCGCCAGTAGCAAGGCATTGACTTCACCGCTCGGCGCGAACGCCAGGGTGTAGGCCACGCCCAGGCTCATCAGCCAGAAATTACCGATGAAGAAACCGATGGCGGTGCCACCGAAGACATTTTTCGCCCGCTTGCCAAAGCGCGAGTAGTCGGCGATCAGCGGCAACCACGACAGCGGCATGGCAATGGCGATGTCGAAACCCACGGCAAACGGCATCGAACCGTCACCGGCCTGGGCCCACAACGCGGCCAGGTCGGCCTTGGCGAACAGGTTCCAGGTCAGCCAGGTGCAGGCGGCCAGCAACAGCCAGATACCCCATTTGCGCAGGATCTGCCGGACGAAAGTCAGCGGACCGCTGACCGCCAACAGAGTCGCCAGGGCGCCGAAGACTAGCGTCCAGATCAGCGGATTCGACAGCAGACTGCCTTCGCTGAAGGCCTTCGCACCCAGCAGGCTGGCGGCATCGCGCATGACGATGATTTCGAACGAACCCCAGCCGATCAATTGCAGCAGGTTCAGCACCGCCGGCAGGCTCGCGCCCTTGACGCCGAGGCTGAGCTTGAGCGCGGCCATCGACGACAGGCCGGTGTCACTACCGATCACCCCGACCGCCGCCAGCAGCAGAACGCCGACCAGGGTGCCCAGAAAAATCGCCAGCAATGAACCGGAGAGGCCCAGGCCCGGTGCCAGCAATGCACCGGTTTGCAACACCATCAGGCCGATGCCGAGGGAGAACCACAAGGAAAACAGGTCGCGGCCACCGAAGACACGTTTGTCGGTCGGCACCGCGATGTCAGGGGAATAAGTGCTGGGTTGAATGCTCAAGGGTGTTATCTCAGAGGGGCATTTGTTGTTGTGTAGATCGCTATCGCCAGCAGGCTGGCTCCCACAGGGGACATGTGAACGCCACAGATCCAATGTGGGAGCCAGCCTGCTGGCGATGGGGCCTGTGCAGGMCCCACCCTTTCAGGTCAGATCAAACTTTCTGGTAAAGCTGACTGCCTTCCTGCTTGAAGCGCTCGGCCTGTTCGGCCATGCCCTGGGCGACGTCCACGTCGACCGCTTCGATCCGTTGGTTGGCCGCATACTCGCGGACTTCCTGGGTGATTTTCATCGAGCAGAATTTCGGCCCGCACATCGAGCAGAAGTGCGCGACCTTGGCCGAATCCTTCGGCAGGGTTTCATCGTGATACGAACGGGCGGTGTCCGGATCGAGGCCCAGGTTGAACTGGTCTTCCCAACGGAATTCGAAACGCGCCTTGCTCAAGGCATTGTCGCGGATCTGTGCGCCCGGGTGCCCCTTCGCCAGATCGGCGGCATGCGCGGCGATCTTGTAGGTGATGATCCCGGTCTTCACGTCATCCTTGTTCGGCAGACCCAGGTGCTCCTTCGGCGTCACGTAGCAGAGCATGGCGCAACCGAACCAGCCGATCATCGCCGCACCGATGCCGGAGGTGATGTGGTCGTAGCCCGGCGCGATGTCGGTGGTCAGCGGGCCGAGGGTGTAGAACGGCGCCTCGTCGCAGCACTCCAGCTGCTTGTCCATGTTCTCTTTGATCAACTGCATCGGCACGTGGCCCGGGCCTTCGATCATGCACTGCACGTCGTGCTTCCAGGCGATCTTGGTCAGCTCGCCGAGGGTCTCCAGTTCACCGAACTGCGCTTCGTCGTTGGCGTCGGCAATCGAGCCCGGACGCAGGCCATCGCCCAGCGAGAAGCTGACGTCGTAGGCCTTCATGATTTCGCAGATGTCTTCGAAATGGGTGTAGAGGAAGTTCTCTTTGTGGTGCGCCAGGCACCACTTGGCCATGATCGAACCGCCACGGGAGACGATGCCGGTCACGCGCTTGGCGGTCATCGGCACGTAGCGCAGCAACACGCCAGCGTGGATGGTGAAGTAGTCGACGCCCTGCTCGGCCTGTTCGATCAGCGTGTCGCGGAACAGCTCCCAGGTCAGGTCTTCGGCGACGCCATTGACCTTCTCCAGTGCCTGATAGATCGGCACGGTACCGATCGGCACCGGCGAGTTACGGATGATCCATTCGCGAGTTTCGTGGATGTGCTTGCCGGTGGACAAGTCCATGACCGTGTCCGAACCCCAGCGAATGCCCCAGGTCAGTTTCGCCACTTCTTCTTCGATGGACGAACCCAAGGCACTGTTGCCGATGTTGCCGTTGATCTTCACCAGGAAGTTACGGCCGATGATCATCGGTTCCAGTTCGGTGTGGTTGATGTTGGCCGGAATGATCGCACGGCCACGGGCGATTTCGTCACGGACGAATTCCGGGGTGATGATTTTCGGCACGCTGGCGCCGAAGCTGTGGCCGGCGTGTTGCTGGTCCAGCAGGCCGGCGGCGCGGGCCACTTCGAGCTTCATGTTTTCGCGGATGGCGACGTATTCCATCTCCGCGGTGATGATGCCTTTGCGGGCGTAGTGCATCTGGCTGACGTTGGCACCCGGTTTGGCGCGGCGCGGGTTGTTGACGTGGGCGAAGCGCAGCTTGGTCAGCTCCGGATCGGCAAGGCGCTCCTGGCCGAAATTCGAGCTCAGGCCGCTCAGGCGCTCGGTATCGCCGCGGGATTCGATCCACGGCGAACGCACGTCGGCCAGGCCTTTGCGCACATCGATGATGATATTGGGGTCGGTGTACGGGCCCGAAGTGTCATACACCACCACCGGTGCGTTGACCTCGCCGCCGAAGTCGGTCGGCGTCACGTCGAGGCTGATTTCGCGCATCGGCACGAGGATGTCCGGGCGAGTGCCCTGAACATAGATTTTTTGCGAGCGGGTAAACGGCTGAACCGATTGCTGATCGACCTTGGCCGAGTCACTCAGGTTGGTGGCGATTTTTGCTTTTGTAGTCATCACGGGCTCTCCAGACACACATCCAGGCAGTGGATTTTTGTCGGAGCGAACCTGTAAACGAATGGACGCACGGGCGCTGGGAAAACCAGCTGTGCTGTGCTCAGTGCTCGAGGGGTGTTCGATTGTCGAACAACATCCCGGACGAAGCACAAGAGGACTCGCCGGGTGACGAGAAATCTTGTTCCCTACGCAGGCGCTAACCTGATCAGGTTCAACGGGATCCGAAATTATTCGATCTCAGCCTCATAGCAAGGCACCCCGACAAGAACCCGGCCAGTCTAGACACAACTGGCAAAGAACGCCAACCCCACGGCAAATACCATGATGAATGGCGTAATTACACGCAGTATCAGGATTGTTGCAGCCCCAATGCACAACTACACTCGCTACGCTGAGCCGGCATTGACGCTGTCAAAGCGGGGCCTTAGCCTTGGCGCTCAAATTACCTTCGTAATATCAATTCTAGGGATCGTCTATGCTGCGCAAACTCTCACTGGCCCTTGCCGTGTCTTGTGCGTCCAACGGAATGGCCTGGGCAGCAGATGCGCCCTTATCGACCAAGACGGACCTGGTCAGCGTTTATCAGGAAGCCGTCAACAACAACGCCGATCTGGCGGCTGCCATCGCCCAATACGGCGCGCAGAAGGAAGTCGTACCCCAGGCCCGCGCCGGGCTGCTGCCGAACCTCTCGGGCGGCGCGAATATTTCCGAGGTGCGTACGGATCTCGATCAGCCGTCCGCCACGTCCAACCGCGATGCTCATTCCTACCAGGCCACTTTGGCGCAGCCGCTGTTCCGGGCTGATCGCTGGTTCCAGTTCCAGGCCGCCAAGGAAGTCAACGAACAGGCCGCCCTGCAACTCTCGGCGACCGAGCAAAACCTGATCCTGCAAACCGCTGACAGCTATTTCAACGTGCTGCGCACCCAGGACAACCTGGCCTCGACCAAGGCCGAAGAAGCGGCGTTCAAACGCCAGCTCGATCAATCCAACGAGCGTTTCGATGTTGGTCTCTCGGACAAGACCGACGTATTGAACTCACAAGCCAGCTACGACACCGCACGTGCCAACCGCATTGTTGCGCAGCGCCAGGTGGACGACGCCTTTGAAGCATTGATCACCCTGACCAATCGCCAGTACAACTCGATCTGGGGCATCAGCCATAACTTGCCGATCCTGCCGCCAGTACCGAACGACGCCAAGGCCTGGGTCGAAACGGCGGGCAGGCAGAACCTCAATCTGTTGGCCAGCAACTATGCCGTCAGCGCCGCCGAGCAGACCCTCAAGCAACGCAAGTCCGGGCACTTGCCAACGGTTGACGCGATAGCCAAGTACGAGAAAGGCGACAACGACGCACTGGGCTTCAGCAACCCGAACAACCAGCCCCTGCCGTACGGTGGCAACGTCGAGCAAACGACCGTTGGCCTGCAACTGAACATCCCGATCTACAGTGGTGGTTTGATCAACTCTCAGGTGCGTCAGTCCTATGCACAATTGGACCAGACCGAGCAGCAACGCGAATCCCTGCGCCGCAGCATCGTGGAAAACACCCGTGACCTGCACCGGGCGGTGAACACCGATGTCGAGCAGGTACAGGCGCGCAAGCAATCGATCATCTCCAACCAGAGCGCGGTGGAAGCGACTGAAATCGGCTATCAGGTGGGTACGCGAAACATCGTCGACGTGCTGGATGCGCAGCGCTCGCTCTACACCTCGGTGCGCGACTACAACAACACCCGCTACGACTACATCCTCGACAACCTGCGCTTGAAGCAACAGGCCGGTACGTTGAATCCCGGGGATCTGCAAACCCTGGCACGCTGGCTCAATCCCAACTACAACCCGGACAAGGATTTCCTGCCACCGGATCTGGCCAAGGCTGCGGCTGAGCAGTTGAAAGCGAGACCTGATCAGTAAAAGCAAAAGATCGCAGCCTGCGGCAGCTCCTACAGGATGAACATCAATCCCGTGCAGGAGCTGCCGCAGGCTGCGATCTTTTTCTGTCCGACCATTCGGTCTAACGCTCGATCAACCGCCCCAACCCGTCCAGCAACCGCTGCAATGCACCCTGATTGGCGCGCATCACGTTCAACCCGGCCTCTGCCATGCGCTGCGCATCTCGCGGCAGTTCGAACAGCCGTTGCACCGCCACCGCCAGCCCTTCGGCATCCTCCACCTCCTGCAACGCCCCGGCACTGCGCAACTGCGCGGCGATTTCGAGGAAGTTGAAAAGATGCGGCCCGCTCAATACCGGTTTAGCCAGAGCCGCCGGCTCCAGCAAGTTATGCCCGCCATTCGGCACCAGGCTGCCGCCGACGAATGCACTGTCCGCCAGGGCGTAGAGAAACAGCAACTCGCCCATGGTGTCGCCCAGCAGCACCGACGTATTCGCACTGATCGCATCGCCGCTGGAACGCCGGACCGTGGAAAAACCTTGTTGCTGGCACAACCCGTACACCGAATTGAAGCGTTCCGGATGACGCGGCACCAGAATCAGCAAGGCATCGGGGTGAGTGGTCAGCAACTGACGATGGGCCGCCAGCACCACCTCGTCTTCGCCGTCATGGGTACTGGCCGCGATCCACACCGGTCGTTCCAGCGCCTGCCATTGCCCGCGCAATTGGCTGGCGCGCTCAAGCAGTTGCGGGTCGATGGTCAGGTCGAACTTGATCGATCCGGTCACTTCGACGGTTTCCACTCGCGCGCCGAGATCGCGCAAGCGTCGGGCTTCGGCTTCGGTCTGCACCGCGAACAGGCTCATCTCGGCCAGCATCGGCTGGGTCAGCCTGGGGAACCGGCCGTATCCCCTGGCCGAACGCTCGGACAGCCGCGCATTGGCCAACGCCACGGGAATCCCGCGTTTGGCACATTGATGGATATGGTTGGGCCACAGCTCGGTTTCCATGATCACCGCCAGTTGCGGCTGGACCCGATCGAGGAAACGCCGGGCAGCGCAAGGCAGGTCATAGGGCAGATAACAGTGCTGGATACGCGGCTCATTGGCGAACAGTGCCTGGATGCGTTCCGAACCGGTCGGGGTCATGCAGGTCACGGTGATCGGCAGATTCGGATAACGCGCCAGCAAGGCGCGGATCATCGGCGCGGCAGCAATGCTTTCGCCCACCGACACAGCGTGCACCCAGATGCCGCCCGGTTTCATCGTCGGCATCCCGTAGGAAAAGCGTTCGCCGATGCGCCTGGCATAGGCAGGCGCCTTGCGTGCGCGCAGCCAAAGCCGAATCGCTACCAATGGCAGCCCCAGATAAAACAGCGCGGTGTAGAGAGTTCTATTCATGGCGGCGGAGTTTATCGGCTTTTTTCGCCAATCGTCTGCAAGTGCACGGCAAAACGTTCGGCGAGCCAGCGCGCGGCCGGACCGAGCGGCTCATCCCGGCGCCATACCAGCTCCACCACCAGGGCCGGCGGGGTCCATTCGCTGACCAGTTCGACCATCTGATTCTGATAAGTCGGGTACTGCACCACGTGGCGTGGCAACCAGGCCCAGCCGAGGCCACGCACCAGCCATTCGGCCATCACATAGAAACTGTCGGCGCGCCAGACTTGCGGGCTGGCGGGATCACTGCCGGGATAAATGCTCGACTCCGTGGACATCAGCAACTGCCGATGTTGCGCCAATTGTTGGCTGTCCACTGCGCCTTTACGCGCCAACGGATGATCCTTGCCGCACACCGTGACCATTTCCACGCTGCCCAGCACCCGCCGTTCAAGTGCCTCGGGAATCTGATCGTGAAAGAACAGCAGCCCAAGATCGGCACGCCGCTCCACCAGCTTGCGCGCGACTTCGCCTTGGGCGGCGCTGGTCAGTTGCACTTCAAGACTGGGGAATTTGTCCGCCAGGGCCTCGAAGCTTTCGATGATCGGCTGATAAGGCATCGCTTCATCCTGCGCCACACGCAGTCGTGCCTCCTGGCCGCGCATCATCGCCAATGCCCGCCCGTTTAGCCGTTCGCACTGGCGCAACACCTCCCGCGCTTCGTCCAGCAAAGCGGTACCGGCTTCAGTGAGCTTCGGTTGACGCCCGCTGCTACGGTCGAACAGGCTGACACCCAGGTCTTCTTCCAGCAACGCTATCGAACTGCTGACCGCCGACTGCGCCTTGCGCTGATCCCGCGCCACGGCAGAAAACGAACGCTGCTCCGCTACGCTGACAAACAACTGCAGCTGCTCCAGATTCCATTGCATGCTCATGGCTCAACCCATCTTCAAAACAGATAGGTAATGACTTTACCGCATCTGGCGAATCTCTAGAATGCCGACCTCAGAGAGCAACACTTCACACGAGGATTGACCCATGACCGCTTACTACTACCTGGCCATTGCCATCTGCGCCGAAGTGATTGCCACTGTTTCGATGAAAGCCGTCAAGGGCCTCAGCACCCCACTGCCGCTGGTGCTGGTCATCCTCGGCTACGGCATTGCCTTCTGGATGCTGACCCTGGTGGTGCGCAGCGTTCCGGTGGGCGTGGCGTACGCCGTGTGGGCCGGCATGGGGATCGTGATGGTCAGCGTTGCAGCGCTGTTTATCTATGGGCAGAAGCTGGACGTGCCGGCGATGCTGGGGATGGCGTTGATTGTGCTGGGCGTCGTGGTCATCCAGCTCTTCTCCAAGACGGCCGGGCATTGATAAAAAGATCGCAGCCTGCGGCAGCTCCTACAAAGGCAGACCGAGCCCACCTGTAGGAGCTGCCGCAGGCTGCGATCCTTTTCCCGTCTCAGCTCCAATCCATGAATCTGTATACTGCGCCCTCGTCTTGAACACAGAGGTCGCTGCATGCCATCCGTTATTTCCACCGACGTTCTGATTGTCGGCGCTGGTGTCGCCGGCCTCTGGCTGAACGCGCGCCTGCGCCGCCAGGGTTTTTCGACCGTGCTGGTGGAAAGTGCCAGCCTCGGCGGCGGGCAGAGTGTGAAGTCCCAGGGCATCATCCACGGCGGCGCCAAATACGCGCTGCATGGCGCCTTGACTGGCGCCTCGGAAGCCATCGCCGACATGCCGCGCCGTTGGCGTGAAGCATTGGCAGGGAATGGCGAGCTGGATCTGTCCGGCGTGCGCCTGCTGTCCGAAGCCCATTACTTGTGGTCCCCCGGCACCCTTGCCGGCAACCTCACCAGTTTCTTTGCCAGCAAGGCCGTGCGCGGTCGCGTCGATCAGGTCAAGGGCGAGCAATTGCCGCCAGCCCTGCAAGACAAGCGCTTCAGGGGCAAGGTCTATCGCCTGGCGGAACTGGTGGTCGATGTGCCGAGCCTGATCCAGCGCCTGGCCGATCTGGCGGGAGATGGTTTGCTCGCCGGGCAGAGAATCGAGCCGTTGCTGGAAGGTGGCGTGCTGGTCGGCCTGAAGGTGGATGAGCGCGAAATCCGTGCCCAGCGCATCGTCCTGAGCGCCGGTGCCGGGACGGCGGCATTGCTTGAAGCACTGGGTCTGAGCCAGCCCGCCATGCAGCGCCGTCCGTTGCACATGATCATCGCCAAGGGGCCGAGCCTCAAACCGCTTTACGCCCATTGCCTGGGTGGCGGCACCAAACCGCGTATCACCGTGACCACGCACCCGGCGGCGGATGGCCAATGGGTCTGGTACCTGGGCGGCGATATCGCGGAATCTGAAGGCGTGGCCCGTGAGCCCGCCGAACAGATCGCCACCGCACAGAAAGAACTCGGCCAATTGCTGCCATGGATCGACCTGAGCACGGTGCAATGGGCGACCTTGCGCGTGGATCGCGCCGAACCGCTGCAATCAGGCCTGACGCGTCCCGACAACGCCTTTGTGGCCGAGGAAGGCCGCCTGCTGGTGGGCTGGCCGACCAAGCTCGCCCTGGCGCCGGACTTCGCCGACCGCGTGATCGCCAGCCTGACCCGCGACGGTATCCAGCCAAGCCACCCGGCAGCATTGCCTGAACTGCCGAAGCCGCCGATGGGCGTACCGGCCTGGGAGCAACTGCTGCCATGAGCCAACCGACCCTGCACGACCGGCATCGCCCGCTGGGCAGTACCGGCCTGATGGTTTCACCCTTGGGCCTGGGCACGGTGAAACTGGGCCGCGACCAAGGGGTGAAGTACCCCAACGGCTTCCGGATTCCCGATGACGTTGAAGCGCGCATGCTGCTCAAACTCACCCGCGACCTGGGCATCAACCTGATCGACACCGCCCCGGCCTATGGTCGCAGCGAAGAACGCCTCGGCCCGTTGCTGCGCGGTCAGCGTCAGGATTGGGTGATTGTCAGCAAGGTCGGTGAAGAGTTTGCCAACGGCCAGTCCCGTCACGATTTCAGCGCCGCACACACTCGAATGTCGGTGGAACGCAGCCTGCAACGTCTTGAAACGGACTTCATCGACCTGGTGCTGGTGCACTCCGATGGTAACGACCTGGCGATCCTCAATGACTGCGAAGTCTACGAGACCCTCGCCGCGCTCAAGGCCGAAGGCAAGATTCGCGGTTTCGGCTTTTCCGGCAAAACCGTCGACGGTGGCCTGAAGGCACTGGAGCAAGGCGACTGCGCGATGGTCACCTACAATCTGAACGAACAAAACGAGAAGGCCGTCATTGACTATGCTGCTGCACACGGCAAAGCCATTCTGGTCAAGAAAGCCCTCGCCAGTGGTCATGTCTGCCTGAGTCCGGGCGTGGATCCGGTGCGCGCCAGTTTCGAATTGTTGTTTGAACATCCGGGTGTTGCCAGTGCTATTGTCGGGACCATCAATCCGCTGCACCTCGCCCACAATGTCGCGACCGTTGCCCAGGTCCTACGTAGCCACTGACGCCGCCCACGCGGCCTTAAGCAGGAGCCGACATGTCGCGTACGCTCATCAGAAAGAACCCGAGCAACTTCAAGACCCTGCCGTTATTCGTCGAAGCGACCCCCGAAGGCCTGACTTATCAGAGCGTCGGCAGGCCGCTGAATTTCTCCCAGACCCTGCAACGTCGTCGGCCGGTGACGGTCGGCGACAGCGAACGGTTTGCCCTGGAGCTGGCCAACCTCGGGGTTTCGGTGCGCCTGACCCTGCATTGGCAGAATCGCGATTATTGGGTGCTGGTGCGCCAACGCCGGCAGGACCGTGGCGATGTGGTGCTCAAGCTGATCTCCGGCTACGTGCCGGCCCATGAGCTGAACCTGCCCTTGCACACGGCGATCCAGGAAATTGCCGAAGAATGTCTGCTGGAAACTCCGGAAGGCTGGCTCGGTGGGCGGTTCAATGACACCTGGCTGCCGACGCCCTACTCGGCCGCCCTGCATTACCGTGAAGCCCTGCCGTTTCGCTTGTCGCCACTGTCCGGCTCGGCGCGGCCGGTACGTTGCGCCAACCTGATGCTGATAGAGCGCCCGCGGGCTTACGTGCATTTGCCAACGGCGTCACTGCAACTGATTTACGACTTGCGCCTGGACGTTCCCAGGGAAGCCAAATCCCTGAGCCTGTTCCATGTCGATGAAAGACTGGAAGGCGATCAACTCGTCGCCCGCCTCGACCGCAAGCGCCCCGATCTGTACTTGATGCCCTTGCAGGACGGCCACCCGATGGCTGAGCTCTACACCTTGAAAAAGGATCAGCTGTACCCGGCCAGCACGCGCGGACTATACCTGGCCGAGAGTTTCGCCCAACAGGAAGGCTGGCTGGTTCGCGACGAGCGAATTCGCTGGAAGGACTGGGTGAGGCAGCAGGGTCTGACCCCGCCAGGGAAGGATTCAGGCCTGGCGCGGTTGCGCGGCAAGGCCAAGCAACTGCTGAAGAAAATTGTGCCGCGTAAAAAGGTAAGCTCTTAAACGCAAAAGATCGCAGCCTGCGTACTCCATGTAGGAGCTGCCGCAGGCTGCGATCTTTTGATTTTACGATCCCCAGGCTACCGGAAAAGATCGCAGGCTACGCCAGCTCCTACGACTTGCGGATCTTCTCGACAATCGCCGTGGTCGAGCTGTTTTCCACCAGCCCCAGCACTTTCACGGTACCGCCGTAGGCCGTCACGATGTCCGCGCCGACCACCTGGTCGATCCCATAGTCGCCGCCCTTGACCAGCACGTCCGGCTTGACCGCGCTCAGCAGGTTTTCCGGAGTGCCTTCCGAGAAACTGATGACCCAGTCCACCGCACCCAGACCGGCCAGTACCGCCATGCGCCGGTCGACACTGTTGATCGGACGGCCCGGCCCTTTCAGGCGGCTGACCGATGCATCGTCGTTGATCGCGACGATCAGGCGATCGCCCTGGGCCCGTGCCTGTTCCAGATAGGTCACGTGACCGGCGTGCAGGATGTCGAAGCAACCGTTGGTGAACACGATCCGCTCGTTGTGCGCGCGGGCATCGTCGACCGCCAGCAACAGCTGCTCAAGGCCCAGCACTCCACGCTCGGAACCTTCCTCACGCTGAATCGCACGACGCAGTTCCGGCGCACTGATGGCCGCCGTACCGAGTTTGCCGACCACGATACCGGCCGCCAGATTGGCCAGAGCCACCGCGTGAGGCAGTTCTTCGCCAGCGGCCATCGCGGCCGCCAGAGTGGATATCACCGTATCGCCGGCACCGGTCACGTCGAACACTTCACGGGCACGGGCCGGCAAGTGCAGCGCCGGGTGATCCGGACGCAACAAGGTCATGCCGTGCTCGCCACGTGTCACCAGCAAGGCACCGAGGTCCAGGTCGTGCATCAACTGCGCGCCCTTGCTCACCAATTCGTGCTCATCGGCGCAACCACCGACGATGGTTTCGAATTCGTTGAGATTCGGCGTGATCAGGCTCGCACCGCGGTAGATCGAGAAATCCTTGCCCTTGGGATCGGCCAGCACCGGAATGCCACGGGCACGGGCGGCCTGGATCAGCGCCTGATGGTTTTTCAGCGCGCCTTTGCCGTAGTCGGACAGCACCAGCACCTTGATGCCTTCGAGCAACTCATCGACCTGCACGGCCAGCGCCAGCGCGTCAGTGGCGAAGGGTTCTTCGAAGTCGATACGCAGCAATTGCTGGTGACGGCTCATGACCCGCAGCTTGACGATGGTCGGCTGGTGCGCAATGCGCTGGAAGATGGCCCGCACGCCGGCGCCCTTGAGGCTGTTGACCAGGCTGTTGGCGGCTTCATCGTCGCCGGTTACACCGACCAGCGAGGCCGGGGCCCCCAGGGCGGCAATGTTCAAGGCAACGTTGGCAGCGCCGCCCGGACGGTCCTCGATGTGATCGACCTTGACCACCGGCACCGGCGCCTCAGGAGAAATCCGTGAGGTACCACCATGCCAGTAACGGTCGAGCATGACATCGCCGACCACCAAGACGGGGGCTTGATCGAATCGCGGCATGGACAACTTCATGGTGCAACCCACATACAGAATGAACAGGGGCGCGATATTAACACAGGGTTGGTGTCGGCTTGTGCGGTGGCTGCAACCGGATTATTCGCCGGGCTTTATTGCTCATTTTTTGAGCAAAAAAAAAAACGCCAGACGACGGCACGCGTCGCTCATTTCCATCGCCTGCGTATCGATATCACACTCCGCATGCAGCGGCGCCTCGTAGGGACTGTCGATGCCGGTGAAATCCTTGATCCGGCCTTCCCGGGCAGCCCGATACAAACCCATGGGATGAATTCCGGCTTGGTCAAGAAGCGTAAAGGTCTGGATACAAATCACCGGACGCGTTGCACGTCGGGTGCGCGAAAGGGCGAGCCAGGCTCGCCCTTTCGCGGTCAGGCGATGTCTTCGGCCGGGGCGTCGAGGCCCATCGCGTTGAGGCGCGAGTAGTAGCCGTTTTGCGCCAGCAGTTGATCATGGGTGCCGCGCTCGACGATTTTCCCCTGATCCATGACCAGGATCAGGTCGGCCTTCTCGATGGTCGACAAGCGGTGAGCGATCACCAGCGTGGTGCGACCTTTCATGACCTGATCCAGGGCTGCCTGAATATGCCGCTCGGACTCGGTATCGAGTGCCGAAGTCGCCTCGTCGAGAATCAGCAGCGGAGCATTCTTCAACAATGCCCGGGCAATCGCCAGGCGCTGGCGCTGACCACCGGACAGCAGCACGCCGTTTTCCCCGACCTGGGTGTCCAGGCCTTCAGGCAACTGAGCAATGAAGTCCATTGCATAGGCATCCTTGGCCGCCTTTTCAATGTCTTCACGGGGTGCGCCAGCCAGGTCGCCATAGGCGATGTTGTTGGCCACGGTGTCGCTGAACAGGGTCACGTGCTGGGTCACCTGGGCGATATGCTGACGCAGGTTCAACAGTTTGTACTGTTCCACTTCGACGCCATCGATGAGGATTTCGCCCTTGTCGTGGTGATAGAAACGCGGAATCAGGTTGGCCAGGGTCGACTTGCCGCTGCCCGAACGTCCCACCAGCGCCACCATTTGCCCGGGCTCGACCGAGAAACTGATGTCATTGAGCACCTGACGCTCGGTGTCAGGGTACGTAAAGCTGAGGTTGCGCACGTCCAGGCGACCGCTGACGACGTCACGCTCGACGGTGCCGGTATCGACTTCGGGCGCGACATCCAGTTGTTCAAAGATACTTTCGGCACCGGCCACACCCTTCTGGATGGTCGAGCTGACTTCGGACAGCTGGCGAATCGGCTTGGGCAGCAGGCCGGCCAGGGTGATGTAGGCCACCATGTCGCCGGCGGACGCATCGCCACGCAGGAACAGCACCAGGAACATCAGCACGGCCATGGCGGTGTAGATCACCAATTGCAGTAGCGGCGTGTAGATGGCGCCGGTGCGGGTCATGCGCAATTGCTTGTCGGTGTTGCCCTGGCTGGCGTCGAAGAAGCGTTTCTCTTCGTACTTTTCACCGCCGAAGCTGCGCACCACGCGATAACCCTGGATCGTTTCGGACGCCACATGCGTCACGTCCCCCATGGCCAGCTGGATTTTCTTGCTCTGCTTGCGGAATTTCTTGCTGGCGGTGCGCACCATGATGGCGATCAGCGGCAGGATGGCGACCATGACCAGCGTCAGGCGCCAGTTCATGAACAATAGCGAGGCAAACAGGAAGATCACCGTCATGCCTTCACGAATTACGACCTTGATCGCATCCGTTGCCGCCCCCGTGACCATGGTCACGTTGAAGGTGATACGTGAAATCAGGTGCCCCGAGTTATGCTTGTCGAAATACCGGTTTGGCAACACCAGCAGGTTGTTGAACAACTGCACCCGCAAGTCATGGACCAGGCCCAGGGAAACCTTGGCCAGGAAGTAGTTGCCCAGGTACGACCCCAATCCCTGCCACGCAGCGATCAGGATGATCAACAACGGCACCGCCTGCAGCAGTTGCAGATCCCGCAGGTAGGGCACGGTTGGAAACAGCGCCGCTTCAGGGTTGGACAGACCGTCGACGAAGTACTTGAGGATGTAGCCCAGCATTGGCTGTGTCGAAGCGAAAATCAGAAAACCGACGATGCTGATCAGGAACAGGCTGATGTACGGCCGGACATAGCCGAGCAGACGGAAGTAGATTTTCAAGCTCGATGGGCTTGCGCAGAGACTGGAGTCGGTCATATCACGCGATTGTCGATAAAAAGGACGCTGACTTTAGCACAGCTTCCCCAGGGTTCTGGCAATCGCATACAGTCTGTGTATTGTGGCGCGTCAAATAGCCACCAAATGTCCCTGCCTTGGTACGCTCGCTCAATTCAGGAATAAGTTACTCAGCATGCAATTAAACGCGTTGAACAGCACGTCCAATAGAATCTTCGATTTCATTTGCTTGTGGATCCTTCCGCTCGGTTATTTATTGCTGCTTTGTGCACTGTTTTTCCTGCCAGGGCGCAGTGTGCATCACAAGCTTTACTATGGCCTGTTCAGCATTCCGGCACTGATTGCGCTGTGCCTGCGTCCGCGGCTCAGCAAAGAACTGCTGCACGAACCGATCGTCATTGCAGCCCTGTTGTTTCTGGCGTGGGCACTGCTCAGCCTGTGCTGGGGGCCAGGCAACGACATCGACTTTGGTCAGTTCAAACCGCCATTGCATACCCTGTTTCTGTTCGTTGGCTGCTACCTGCTGGTGCGCTATCGCAGCGAAATCATTCAGCCCCTGCTGTTCTGCGCCGCGATTGTGGCGCTGGTCGCCACGGTCTACAACCTGTACAGGTTCGGTCTGATCTACCAACCGGAAATGCGCCTGATCGGAGTAGGTGCGTTCGACAATCCACTGCTCAGCTCCCACGTTTTCGGCTTTTTCTGTACCTACTGGCTGAGCCTGAGCATGACCTGCAAGCGACACCAGGTACTTTGGTTGAGCATACCGGCGATGGCGATCATGTTCGCCGCCGTCCTGGCCACCGGCTCCAGGACCCCACTGGTTGCACTGACGCTGGCTGCGCTGTGGCTGTGTTACATCTGCTGGAATCGACGCCCGGTCTTCATGCTTGGTTCCATGCTCATTGCAGGAACGGCGACTTTCGCGTTGTTTGCGGACAAGATCTTCGAAAGAGGCAGTTCCTTCCGTATCGAACTCTGGCAATTGGCCCTGGACAGGATCGCTGAACATCCATGGATCGGGCACGGCTACAACGCCGGACTGAGCCTGGACCCCGGCGCCGGCTACCTCCTTCAGGAGCCCCATAGCTTCGCCCTGGGCGTGCTCTACTACGTCGGCATTATCGGCCTGCTGCCATGGCTGTTCTTCCTTGCGTGGAGCTTCATCAGCAGCCGGCGCCATCGCGTGCAACCGCTGTTTATCATTGCCTCCGCCTGGCTGGCCTTCGGTATCGGTGCAGGCCTGACCGAAGGTGGCGGGATTATCTCTCGCCCCAAGGAGCACTGGTTCCTGCTGTGGATCCCGTTGGCACTGATTGCCGCGTTGAGCATCAATCAACGGGCCAGGCGCCTGCTGGACATGCCAATCAAGACCGCGACGCCAAGCGCCCTGCAACAGCTGACTGTCGATGCCCGGGTCATCGAAGAAGATGGTTTGGGCCCCAAAGTCCTGCGCCTGACCGATGGCAGCTTTCTCAAGCTGTTCCGCCGTCGCCGCTGGTACACCTCGGGCAGTTTCACGCCCTACTCCGATCGTTTTGCCGTCAACAGCGTGCAACTGCGCAGCATGGGCATCCCGACACCGCACATCCTCGACCTCTACCGGTTCGAAGACGGCAGCACCGCTGTGCACTACTCTCCCTTGCCGGGCAACACGCTGCGCCAGATCCTGCAAGGCATCACCGCCCCGGCGGTGCGCCAGGCACTGGTGGAGCGCTTCGGCAAATTCATGGCCCAACTGCATCAGCAAGGGGTCTACTTCCGCTCCCTGCACCTGGGCAATGTGCTGGTGCTGGAGGACGGCGAGTTCGGCCTGATCGACCTGGCCGACCTGCGAATTTACCCTTCATCGTTGAGCCCTTCGCTGCGGCGGCGTAATCTGCGCCACATGCAACGCTACGCATCAGATCGGCACTGGCTGTTCGAGGATCACTTCGAAGCGCTGCTGCAGGGATACGCCGCGGCGGCTTCGAAAGCCGACGTGGATAATTTGCACAGACACGTGCTGGCCGGGAGTCCTTCGGCCCAGGCTCACTGATGATAGAAACCAACCCCCTTATCGCGATGATGGCCTACCTGCTCGCCATCGCGACCGCTGCGCTACTGTTGCACCGCGTGCCGAGATTCACCCGACAGCTGGAGCATTGCGGCGAAAGCCGCTTTGCCGGCATCGACGGCTTACGCGGGTATCTGGCCTTCGGCGTGTTCGTGCACCACTCGATCATTACCTGGATCTTTCTGCAAACCGGCGTGATCGATTTTCCGCCGAGCAACTTCTACTCGCAGCTCGGCCAGGGTAGCGTCGCCCTCTTTTTCATGATCACCAGCTTTCTGTTCTGGGACCGCTTGCTCACCCACGGGCGGCAACACGACTGGCTGGCATTTGCGGTATCTCGGCTATTTCGCCTCTACCCGCTCTACCTGCCGCTGATGTTGACCGTGTTTGTCTGTGTGTTCTATTTGCAGGACTGGGAACTCAAGGACTCCGGCACCCAGCTCATTGGCCAGACCCTGGCCTGGCTGATCTTCGACCGGCCAGACGTCAACCAGTACCACCAGACCGGCATGCTGATCTCCAACGTCACCTGGACGCTGGGGTATGAAGTGTTTTTCTACCTGGCCCTGCCACTGGCCGCCATGGTGTTCATTTATCGCGGCGGCTGGATGCAGACAGTGCTGTGCCTGATCGGCATCTACACCCTGTACCAGGTGGTCGGCTGGGAACACTCGCTGAAGAAGCACTACCTGGCCAGTTTCCTCGGTGGCATCGCTGCAGCGTACTGGGTTCGCCGTCCACAATGGGTCGCCTGGAGCCTCTCTCCGCTGGCGGGCATCATCGCCCTGCTCGCATTGGCGATCGCCTTTACGGCGTTCAACCGGGCATTCAATCCGGGAGCGCTGCTGCTGCTTTCACTGTTTTTTGTGATTGTGGCGTCCGGCAACACCTTGTTCGGCGCCCTGAGACCACGCAGCATTCGCTGGCTAGGGGAAATCAGCTACAGCACGTATTTGCTGCACGGTTTCGTGCTCTGGATACTGGTGCAGCGACTGCCGCCGGTATTGCATCTTGACGCCCGGGAAGTGTGGGTCTTCCTGCCGTTGCTGGCCGTGTGCAGTTGCCTGCTGATCATCATCAGCAGCCTGACCTACCTGCACATCGAAAAGCCCGGTATCAATGCCGGCAAGAAAACCCTGCACTGGTTACGCCAGAACAGGAAACCGAGGAAAGAACTTTTGGAGGAGACGGTTCAACAACGTTGAGCAATCGTCGAGGCATGTCACCGCGAACAATGCCACGTCGTCCACCCCCCTTGAATCCAGCCTATGGCTCAGTCTTTCTCCAACCGTGAGAAATACATCCGGCCCAACCCACGCCAGGTTTTCTTGTTCCAGGCCTTGAACGGAATCTGCGCCAGCAACTCCCGCGCCAGCTTGCGATCACGATTGGCGGTCTTGAGGAACATGGAATTGAGAAACTTGTAGCGCACCTCGTCATACAGCGGGTGATCGCTGAAGAGCGCGTAGGTGCGCAGGATGCTGTCGATCATGAAGCGGTGGTTCTTGTAGGAGTTGGTGGCGTGCTTGCGATAACGCGCCATCAACACATTCAGACCGTCGATGAAGTAACCGGCATGGGTCACCTTCAACTCGATCAGCAAGTCTTCCAGGCGAATGGTCGGGTCGAAACCGCCCACCTTGTCCAGAGCTTCGCGACGAATCATCAGCGTGGGTGCCGGTGGATAGGGCTTGCGCTCCAGGAACATGTCATCGAAGTCCAGGCGACGGAACGGCACATCCCGGCGCTGGCGCTTCTCGGGGTAGAGATTGCCGTCGGCATCGATCAGTTCGATGTTGCCGGCGCAAATGCCGACCTCGGGTTTGCCGTCCATATGAGCGACCTGGGTGGCGATTCGCTCCGGCAGCATGATGTCATCCGAACCGAACGGCACGATCAGGCTGCCCTTGGCCCGGGCAATCGCACCATTGAGGGTGTTGGTCAGCCCCTGGTTTTCCTGCACCCGGAAATCGAAACCATGGATGACCTGCAGCGCCTTGATCCGCTCGACGCTGTCATCTTTCGAGCCATCGTCGACCACCAGCAACTCGATGTTCTGATAGGTCTGGTTGAGGACGCTGAGAATGCTTTCCTCGATGTAAGGGGCATGGTTATACGACGCGATGATGACCGTGACGATGGGTTGCGCGTCGTTCATGGCTGTTCCTTGCGGGCCTGTTCCAGGCCGGAGTCGATCAGATTGAGGTATTCCCGACGGAACTCCTCGATGTCATGGTGTTGCTGCAGATAACGGAAGGCCTGCTCACCCTTGGCCTTGAGCTCGTCATCCGACAGCCCGAGGTAGGTGTCCAGCGCCGCCTGCAGCGTCGGCACATCCTTCGGTGTAATCGCCAGGCCACCGGCGCCCTCGATGAGCGGCAACATGGCCGGCACGTTCGAGGCAATCACCGGCAAATGCCCGCTCATGCCTTCAAGCAGCGCCAGCCCGAGGCCTTCGGCCAGGGAGGGCATGGTCCAGATATCGAAAGCGCGAATGTACTGCAGGGCGATTTCCTTGAACCCCAGCAAATGGGCACGACCGCTGAGGCCGAGGCGGTCGATTTCCGCGGCCAGGCGCGACTCTTCGCGGCCGGCACCGATGATCGCCAGTTGGGTATTCGGGTATTTGTCCTTGAGCGCGGCAAAGGCCTGCAGCAAATAGATATGGCCCTTGACCGGCACCAGTCGCCCCAACGCACCGATCAACCGCACCGACAGATCGATGCCCAACAGTTCACGGGCCTTTTCACGACTGTGTTGCAGACCTTCGGCTTGCTCGATGTCGATGGCGTTGGTGATGGCGTAGGTATTCTGGTCGGTGAAGCCACAGTCACAGTCCAGCAGATACTGTTTCACTGCAGGCGACACGCCAACGAAGCGCCAGTGACGATCAATCAGGCGCTGGGTCTGGCGGCGACGGTAAAAGCGGTCGTACTCGCCAAAGCCGTGGGAAATGCCAATGCACAACGACACTTTCAACCAGCGGTTGAGCGCCAGCATCATGTTCACCGGTTTGAAGCGGTTGCAGATCACCACATCGAATTTTTCCCGGCGGCAGAACTTGTACAGCTGCCACATGGCCCGCAGGCGCATGCCCTTGAGGGACTTGTCGGAAAACTCGAAGTACACCGAACGGTCGGCTCGGCTCACTGCTTCGCCCGGCCCGGGTTTGCCACGCAGAAACGCGGCGGTCACTTCATAGCGATCGCTGGGCAGGGCCTTGACGATTTGCTCCGCGAGGTCGGCGAAATCATGGGCTTTGACGTTGTAGTCAGGCTGCAGCTGCAGGACCTTTGACCGCTGACTCATAACTCTCCCCGCTGAGAAACATTGCCTGGTGTGTGCTTGAGGGACCACAAAAGCTCGTGGCGCCGGACTGCCTTGCGAAAGAACTCGTTCTGGCCATAGGTGGGCAGCAAGCGGCCGGCCAACAACCGTTGGATCAGCCGACGCAAGCGACGTTTGAACGGCATCGCCGGTTGCAGGTCGTGCATCATGCCCAACGCCATGGCTTTGTCTCGCTGTTGCTCCAGCGGCATCGGCAGGCAATAAGGCTGCATCGGCCGGGCCGAATCGAAGGCAGGCGGCAAGGCGATGCCATCACCGGTATCGCCCATCGGCCAGCGGTCGTTGTCGTGCAGGTGGTTGGCATAGCCCAATAGCGTGGCCGGCTGCCAGTCCAGGCCTTGCAAGGCTTCGAGGACTGCCGCCTGGGCGCAGACATGATCGGGATGCGGATCGAGGGTCGGATGCGGCAGGACGATGACCTCGGGCCGGGCCCGCAGCAGCAACTCACGCAGATCCGCCAGAAGATTGTTCCAGGTCGGCGCGCCATCGGCATCGCCAGGCAGCGCGAAAGGATTCAACCGGCGGAACAGCCGGGTGTCGCTCATATCCGCCTCCCGCGATCCCGCCGCCACGGCAGGCGCGGCCTGCATGTTCGCCAGTTGCAGACAGAAGTAACCCAGTTGTACGCAGTGAGCCTCGGGCACACCGGCCCAACGTGGCACGGCGATGCTGTCCCAGGTGCGCAGACGGCCTTTCAAGCGGGCCGCATCGACCTTGTTCAGGCCCATCTGCTGATAGTGTTCGGCTTCGATTTCACCCGCTGTCAGCGTGACGATCCAGGTTTCGTCGGCCTGGCTGTACAAACCGTAGGCCGCCAGCTCGGCGTCATCGGCGTGGGGGGCGATGACCATCACCCGCTGACGCCGGTAATCCGGATGTTCGAACGCCCACAGCACGGGCTCACCAAACACGCGACAGAAGCGCCCGCGCAAGCGCAGGTCACCGCGCGACAACGCCTGAGCCTGACCACTGAGATTGAGGTAACGCAGGCCGTTCACGCCCCGTTCGAAGGTTTGTCGGTCAGGGTTTTCGCCACCCGCCAACTCCACCACCGGATCGATAAATCGTCCCAGCCAGGTGCTCTTTACCCGCAGGGCCAGCACCAGCGTCGCGTCGTCGACCAGCATCACGCCCTCGTCCAGCCGCAAATGTTCACCGCTCAGGTGCACCTTGGGTTGTGGCGTGTACGGGGGAAAGCTGTACTGGTAATCGTCTTTCGCTGAGTAGAACAGATGGTCGGCAAACCAGGCTTCGTGGGCAATCCAGCCCAGAACCGCCAGCACCAGCGGCAACCACCAGGCCACCAGAACACCGATGACGATCAACAACGCCAGCGCAATCAACAGGCCTATGCGTTTATTGCGCCGATGGCGCTTGAGCAGTTGCTGTTTGCGGCTCATGGCTTGGCTCATACAGTGAAGACCGGCACGGGGTTGCACCAGCGATCCTTGTATTCACGGTCGGCGCGACCGAAGGAAAAGCGCAACGGTTTGTCCTGCGCCCGGGCATGCTCCCAGGCGCTTTGCGTATTGAGGAAACTCAGCACGCTGCCGGGGCTGAACTCACGGGTTTGTGGATCGACCCCGCCGTTGATGTACTCGACACTGATCCACTGCGTGGTTTCTACGCGGTACACCAGTTGAATCGCAATCGGCGCATCGTTGAGGAAAATCACCGAACCGATCAGCAACTCGCGCAGCAACTCGATGACATCAGCCATGCGCTCGGCACCCGTCGCCGGGAAACCCCAGCGGCGCTGGAACAGGTCGCAGTAAATCGCCGCCAGATCGAAGCTGGAAAATTCGGACACCGGTCGAACCACGCCACCGGCCTCTTCCAGCAAGCGCAACTCGCGGCGCTGGTTATAGCGAAACTTTTTCGACAGCTCTTCGGGGGTACGGGCCATGGCCAGTTGCTCGGTCTGCAACCTGATGCCAGTGAAACGGCCTTCGTTCAGCGCCGACAGATACCGCGCGCGATGGCGCAAAGGCACCTGGGCATCGGCAGCGGCCGGCAGGATGATCTCGGCGTTGCCCAGATCGAACAGACCTTTTTTGCCGCGACGCTTGAGCACGTCCTTGGACAAGGCCAAGTCGCGGCCCCAGGTCGGGATCGCCGCCTTGACCTCATCGCCCTGCACCCAGGCCAGGTAACGCACCGGAATGTCAGCCAGTTGCGCCAGCCGCTCGACCACCATGGGATGAGTCGCGACACTGCCGCCATAACGTTGCCAGGTTTCGGCGTATGTCGAGCCGTCGACTACCGCCCAGCCACGCTCGCGCCAGCCTTGAAATCGGTTGAGCATCAGCCCCTCTGTGCCAGTTCGGTAACATGCGGCAAATGCCAGAAAGCATCGCGTACCGCGCAATCGGAGAAGCGTTCGCGCAAGCGCTCGAGCATTAACTCGGCACACTGTCGGCGTTGCTGATCATCCATGCCAGCCAGATGTTGCAGCCCTTGGGCCAGACGCTCGGCATCGCCCAACGGGAACAGGATGCCCACGCCTTCGACCACTTCTTTCGCTCCGCCGCACGCCGTTGCGAGCAAAGGTACACCAGCGGCCATGGCCTCCAGCAGCACCATGCCGAACGGTTCGTGATCGGAGCTCAGGGCAAACACATCGAAGGCCCGGAAGTAGTTGCGCGCATCCGGCACCTGACCGAGAAACAGAACCCGGTCACCGATACCCAGCTCCCGGGCTTGAGCCTTGAGGTTTTCCTCCAGACGCCCCTTACCGAGAATCACCAGTTGACTGTTGGCCGGCAACCCCGGCAACGCCTCGGCGAAACCGTGCAACAGCGTGGCCTGGTCCTTGTCCGGATGCAGCCGTCCGACGTTGCCGACGATCCAGGCATCCGCCGCCAGCCCGAGGGTTTCCCGGGCCTCGCGAGCCAACACCTGCGAGGCTTGCAAGGCATCTACGTCGATACGGTTGTATATGGTCTGGATCCGCGAAGCCGGCCACTTCGGCAGGCAATTGCGCATGTCGTCGCGCACGGCGTCGGACACACCGAGCAGACTCAAACGCTTGCGGAAAATATGCGCGAACAGTTTGCGGCTACCACGCTTGTAATCGTCAAAAGCGTGATGCACGCCAATCACCGGCAACGACGTGCCGAGCAAGGCGATATAGATCGGCTTGAAGCGGTGAGCAATGCAGAAACTGAAGTTGCGCGACGCGACGATCTTGCGCAGATCGCCGATGGCACCCAGCTTCAGGCCACGAATGGCCTTGGAGCTGTACTCCATGAATAGCACTTCATCGGAAGCACAACCCGCGGCGACTTCGGCATCGGCAACCCCGGTGAGAAACACCGTGGTCACTCGATAACCGGTCCCCGCGAACAGGCTGGCGTACTGCCGTGCGCAGTCCAGGAACGGCCCGTCATAGCCGTGGCAGAACTGCAGCACATGGCGTTCAGCCGAACGTGTCATAGGCGTTCGCGCCCTCTTTGACCACCAGGATGTCTTCCATGATCAGATACTGTAGATCCGAACCGAAGAACATGTTCAGGGCGTCGGTCGGCGAGCAGATCATCGGTTCGCCGCGACGGTTGAGCGAGGTGTTGAGCGACACGCCGTTGCCGGTGAGCACTTCCAGCGCTTTCATCATGTCGTAGTAGCGCGGGTTGTATTCGCGCTTGAGTACCTGGGCGCGGGAAGTGCCGTCTTCGTGGACGACTTCCGGCACGCGGGTTTTCCACTCTTCCGCCACTTCGAAGGTGAAGGTCATGAACGGAGCCGGGTGATCGATCTTGATCATCTGCGGCGCCACGGTGTCGAGCATCGACGGGCAGAAAGGCCTCCAGCGCTCGCGGAACTTGATCTGGTGGTTGATCCGGTCCGCCACGCCCGCAATGCTCGGGCAACCGATGATCGAACGACCGCCCAATGCACGCGGACCGAACTCCATGCGGCCCTGGAACCAGGCCACCGGGTTGCCATCGACCATGATTTTGGCGATCTGCTCCGGCATGTTGTCGAGCTTGCGCCACGTCGGCTTGTTGGCGTGACGGGCGCACGCGGCGATCACATCTTCGTTGCTGTACGACGGGCCGAGGTAGACGTGTTCCATCTTCTCGACCGGTACGCCACGGGCGTGGGACACATAGGCTGCCGCGCCCACCGCGGTACCGGCGTCGCCGGAGGCAGGCTGAACAAACAGCTCCTTGACGTCGTCGCGGGCGATGATTTTCTGGTTCAGCTTGACGTTCAACGCACAGCCACCGGCGTAGGCCAGTTTGCCGGTTTCCTTGAGCACGTCGCCCAGGTAGTAGTCGATCATCTGCAGCGCAATTTTTTCGAACAGCGCTTGAATGCTCGCGGCGTAGTGGATGTAAGGCTCGTCGGCGATGTCGCCTTCTCGCTTGGGACCCAGCCACTCGATCAGCTTCGGCGAGAAGTAGTAACCCTTGCCCTTCTCTTTGTAGCGACGCAGGCCGATGACGTTGGCGTAGTCGGTGTTGATTACCAACTCGCCGTTTTCGAACGAAGCCAGTCGCGAAAAATCGTATTTGCTGGCGTCGCCGTACGGCGCCATGCCCATGACCTTGAACTCACCATCGAGCATATCGAAACCGAGGAACTCGGTGATCGCGCCGTACAGGCCGCCGAGGGAGTCCGGATCGAAGAATTCCTTGATCTTGTGGATCTTGCCGTTTTCGCCGTAACCGAAAAAGGTCGTGGCGTACTCGCCCTTGCCGTCGATGCCCAGGATCGCGGTTTTCTCTTTGAAACCGGAGCAGTGATAAGCGCTGGAGGCGTGGGCCAGGTGGTGCTCGACCGGCTCGATCTTGATCTTCTTCGGATCAAAGCCCAGTTGCTCCAGGCACCAGACGATCTTGTTGCGATAGCGCTTGTAGCGACGGTTGCCCATCAGGATCGCGTCGAGGGCGCGGTCCGGGGCGTACCAGTAACGCTTGGCGTACTGCCAGCGGGCCTTGCCGAACAGACTGATCGGGGCGAACGGGATCGCTACCACGTCGACATCGGACGGCTTGATGCCAGCCTGTTCCAGGCAGAATTTCGCCGATTCGTAGGGCATGCGGTTCTTTGCATGTTTATCGCGTACGAAGCGTTCCTCTTCAGCCGCCGCGACCAGCTTGCCGTCGATGTACAGGGCTGCGGAAGGATCATGGCTAAGGGCGCCGGACAGGCCAAGAATCGTCAATGCCACAGGGGTCTAGCCTCTTTAGTCTGCATGCAGGCGCAAGCGCCTCAAAAATTAATGTGCCCTCGCAAGGGGCGAGAGACAGCTAAAGGGCGGGATTATAGCGTAAAAGCAGCGGCAAACCTCTAGCCGCAAGCGGCATGCAACTACGGCCGGGGCCTCGCGACATTTTTTATCCGCGCGCAGGTCGCCAATAGATGGAAATATTGCCGTCCACGCTTTGCCGGTAAATCGTGTACGGCAAGACAACGGTGTCCAGCGCGCCAGACACGGCCAAGTCCAGCAATACGAGTGGCACAAGGAAACCCGTAGGGTCTGGCGGCGCATTCAATACACAGAAGTCATAAGCCAGGCCGCTGTAGACCCGCGGGATGGACTGGCAATAGGTCTTTTGCCTGCGCAGCCCCTGCGCTGCTTCGGCTTCATCCTGCAGGACGGTGGCGGCGGTCCCGCAGCCCATTAGCGACACTGATAAAACACCTGCTGAAACTGCCATTTTGATCGTCACAGCCTGACCTCCGAGAGCGTCAGGCAAACTAGCATCGGGGCAATTTCAGCCACAGTTCATGACTTCCCAAGATCGCGTAGGACGGATCACAAGAACTTGTCTGCTTTCTCGGTTGGCAGTTCCGGCCTCTTCGCGGGCAAGTCGGATCGCCGCACCGCCGCTCCTACAGTAGTTCCGGTCGTTCAGAAATCCCTGTGGGAGCGGCGGTGCGGCGATCCGACTTGCCCGCGATAGGACCGAAGGTCCTGATTCAGCCAGCGCTGGAGATGTCTTTGGGCAACCGCTGATCGATGACCCGGTAAAGGGCGCTGCCTTCAGGCCAATTGCGCATGAACCGTGCGCGATCCCTGGCATACGCCGGGGCGAAACTGCCGAGAGAACCGTGCTGGCACATCGAATCGAGGTCGATCAACGCCCAGCGATCTTGCTGCCAGAACAGGTTATGCCCCTTGAAGTCGCCATGACTGATGCGTTCGCGAATCAGCTCGGCAAACAAATGATCCAGCGCCGCCAGCTCGGCTTCCGGTGCATCACCGCTTTCAACATACGGCGCAAAACGCTCGATGATGTCCGGCCCCGACAGATACTCGGTGATCAGGTACGCCCGGCTGCGCAGCCACAGAAAACGCTTTTCCAGCAACACCAGCGGCTTGGGCGTGGCAATCCCGAGGAACGCCAGGCGATTGCCTTCGCGCCATGAATGCCAGGCCCGGCTCGGACGCCAGAAGCGTTTGAGCCAGTGGGCGAAGCCCTTGATGTTGTAGCGCTTGATCACCAGCGTGCGGCCATCCACCTCGACCTTACCGACGCTCGCCGCGCCCCCGGTCTTGTACAGATGCCCCTGATCGAGCAGGGTATCGGCCTGCTCCAGCACCGGCACCATCGACGGCTCTTCCTCGCGGCGAATCGCCCGCAATCCGAAGGCACCGCGCTGGACGCTGAACAGCGTGCACTCGCGGCCGACCTTGATCAGGAAGTCCTTGAGGCGCCAGCTGCGGACCTTGTCGATCTGCTTCTGCAGCGCCTCCATGGGCAAGGCGTGCTCGCCGTTGCTGAGCAGGTAATACACCAGCAACTCTTCAATGAAGGGCTCGATCGACTTCGGCAACTGGGCGAAGAACACCCCGAGGTTTTCCAGGACCTTCTGCCGCGACAGCGGCTGGCCAGGTGTTTCGGAGCAAATCCCGGCGCCGTCGATCAAGTACAGACGACCACGCTGACGCAGCAGGTTGTCCAGGTGCAGATCTTCCTGCCACAGGCCTTTGCGGTGCATTTGACCGATGGCACCTAACGCCTCGGCCAGCACCGCTCCTTGCCCATCGGACAGCACGGGCTGCTGCTCAACCTGCTTCCAGGTATCACCCAGGCTTTCGGCGCCTTCCAGAAACTCGAACAGCAGCCAACCACCCTCACCCTCTTTCAGGCCATCGGCCAACAGCTGCGGCGTGGTCAATCCTTGAGCGGCAAGCAAGCGCACGCCGTCCAGCTCACGCTGGAAGTGCCGCGAAGCCTTGCTGCCGACCAGCAACTTGGCCAACACCGGCCGGCCACGCCAGACGCCGGCACCGACATAACGCTGCCCCGGCAACACCCGCAACAGGCTCAGCAGTTGTAGCTCGGCGGGGCCTGCGGCATCAGCCAGCGAAACGCTCAATGGCAACGCCGGGTTGCGGCCGGCGGACTTCAACTCGGATAAACGCATCAGCGTGGTCCCTTTTGGCTGCGCCGCGTCGTCAAACGCCCCAGCCAGCTGTCGATCAACGAGCTGTCCTGTGGTTGATCCAGATAGGCGGCCAGCAATTGCCGCAGGTGCGACTCTCCCCACTCTGGCGCGCGACGCGTCAGCGGTTCCAGGTCCTTGATTCGGTCACGCTGCCCGTACAGCAGTGGTCGGGTTTTTTCCAGGTCGATCAATTGAGCCTGATAGCCGTTGCCGGTGGCGCGCATGAAAATATGCTTGGGATAGAAGCACCCATGCACCTGGCGTGCGGCGTGCAACTGCCTGGCCAGTTCGCCAATGGCCTTGAGGATTTCCGAGTGCTGCTCAGGGCTCAATTCAGCCCAGCGCTGCAACAGCGAGTCGAGATCGTCCCAACCATCCAGGGCACGGGTCAGCAGGATCGCGCGGACTTCGCCATCGACCTTGCGCTCCCCGTAGAACACCGCTTCCAGCGCCGGAATGCCCATCCTCCGGTAGAGGGAGATGTTGCGAAACTCGCGAGCGAAACTCGGCTCGCCGAACGGCGCACGCAAGGTGCGGGTCAGGTAGTTGCTTTGACGCTTGAGGTAGAAACCATGACCTTCCAGATCCAGCCGAAACACGCTGCTCCAGCCGCCGCGACCGGTGTTGGGCTCGTCCACCGCATCGAGTTGCTTGGCCCAGAGTGCTTCGAATGTGCCGAGGCCGTGGCGCTCAAGCAGCGCTCGGTCTTCAGCGGCCAGAAAATCAGTCATTCACGCCCCTCGAAAAATCTCACCACGTGCCGGATACGTTTTTTGTCCGCAGCGTTGAGCCGGGTCCGATTGCGGTATTGCAGGTAAAAGCGCAGGCGCTGGGTTGCCGACAGTTGATACTTGGCGACCTTGTCCAGGCACGCCAGATCCTTGGTAATACGGTACTTGAGCCAGAAACCGCGCCAGAAATCGCCGTTGGGGCAATCGATCAAAAACACTCGAGCCTCATCGTCGATCAGCAGGTTGCGCCACTTCAAATCATTATGGGTGAAGCGGTGGTCGTGCATGGTCCGGGTATATTCGGCCAGCTGACGACTGACGGTATCGACCCAGGCGCGATCCGAAAGTTTCGGGTCGCGACGCTCGGCCAGTGCCGACAAGTCTTCGGTACGAGGCAGCTCCCGGGTAATCATCGCGCCGCGAGCGTAGGCCACACCGCGTCGTTCCAGCCCCCAGGCCACCACTTCGGCCGTGGGGATGCCCCACTTGGCGAAGCGCTTGAGGTTCTGCCATTCCATCTTCACCCGAGGCTTGCCCAGGTAACGCCGCAAGCCTTTGCCAGCGCCCACATACCGCTTGACGTAATAGTTGACGCCATTGCGCTCGACCCGGATGACCTCCGAAAGCAGATCGCTGGTCAAACGCTCGCCTTGCAGCGCAAACACAGCCTCGAGGCTGCCAAAGTCATCGGCCAGTTCGCTGTAGGCCGGTTCCAGTTTCCAACCCGACATCAGAGCGCATCCCCGTATCGCTGTTTACGCTCGTAGAGCTTGTTGGCCTTGCCGTCGAGCCATGCCAGCAAAGACGCCTCTTCAATCAGGATCTTACGCAGCGGCTGCTGGAAATAGCCTTTGAGGAAACGCAGCTTGTCGCGGCGGGTCAGGCCAATGTCCAGCGCGGAAAAGTACAGCGCGGCCAGGTCCTTGTTGCGCCAGCGCGAGGTGATCGCCGGGCGGGTCTGGGCGCGGTGCAGGTCGATCACCGAGAGTTTGAAGTCGTCGGCGGTCACCGGTTTGTCGGTATGCAGCAGGAAATGGCAGATGTAGCAGTCGCGGTGATTGACCCCGGCGCGGTGCATCATGCCGGTCATGCGTGCGACTTCGGCGATCAGCGCGCGCTTGAGCTTTGGCTCCGGTGGCTGCTTGATCCAGTTGATACTGAAATCTTCGAGACTGACCGTCGGCGCTAGCTCCTCGGTGACGATGAACGAGTGCTGGTCGGCGGGGTTGCTGCCCTTCTCGCCATACGCGACGGCGGTCATGGTCGGCACGCCAACTTGCTGCAGGCGTTGAATGGCCTGCCACTCCTGACCGGCCCCCAATACTGGAAGCTTGGCAGTGAGCAGATTCTTGAAAATTTCGCCCCAGCCGATGCCACGGTGGATTTTCACGAAAAATCCGTTGCCATCGACTTCCGTGCGTAAGGTCCGGCGCGCTTCCAGCTCGCGGTACACCTCGCCCTTGAGCCCCTCGACTTCGGCGAACGGGTCGCGTCCGGCCCAGAGGCTCTTGAACGGTTCAGCCAGCATCAACTTCATTTAAGCGTGCTCCGCCAGAATCACATCGGCCGCGTGCTGCGGCATGCTGTAGAGGTCGGCCGTCCCGGCGTAGGCCAGACCATTGCGGCTCCAGGCCGCCCTTGCTTGAGCGTCGTTCAACATGCCGGTCAGGTACTGCGTCAGCTGTGCCTGATCGAACGGTTCGTCCAGCACCAGGCCGGCGTCGGCCTCGGCAATGTAATGGGCGTACCCGCACACCGCGCTCACCAGCACCGGCAAACCGGCCACCAGCGCTTCGAGCAGCACGGTGCCGGTATTTTCGTTGTACGCCGGGTGGATCAACAGATCGGCACCCAACAGGAACCGCGGGATATCACTGCGCCCCTTGAGGAACGTGACATTGTCGCCCAGCCCTAATGTCGCACTCTGCATCTGGAATAATTTGGGGTCATCCTGGCCAATTACAAACAGCCGGGTGCGTTTCCTCAACTCGGCAGGCAATGCTGCCAGTGCCTTGAGGCTACGGTCCACGCCCTTGGTCTTGAACCCGGAGCCGATCTGCACCAGCAGCAGTTCGTCGTCCTTGAGATCGAATTCAGCGCGGAACCCTGCGCGAACTTCATCGGCATCCGCCGGCCGGCGACGGTCCTGGGCGATGCCCGGTGGCAGCAGGTGGAAGCGCTCCAGCGGCGTGTCGTAATGCTTGATGAACAACGGCTGCTGAACCTCGGAAATCATCAACACTTCGGTCTTGGCGTCCCTGGCGAACACCGCCCGCTCGTATTCGGCGAAGTGGCGATAGCGGCCCCAACGGCGATACAGCGAGTTACGCAGGTTCTGCGCCTTGTCTTCGAAGCAGCCGTCGGCGGCGTAGTAGACGTCCAGGCCCGGCATCTTGTTGAAGCCAATCAGGCGGTCGACCGGGCGCTTGGCCAGGTCCGCATCCATCCACTCGCTGAGTTTCTCGTTGCGGCGATGGTTGAAGAACGCCTTGACCGGCGCCACCAGCACTTCGAAACCCGGCGGCACGTCACCCTCCCAGATCAGCGTGTAGACGCGAATCTGATGACCGCGCTTCTGGCACTCCAGGGCGATTCGCATGAAATCGCGCTGCAAGCCGCCGAACGGGAAATATTTGTACAGGACAAATGCCAATTGCATCAGCGCAGCTCCTCAGCCATTAACAACGTGCTCAGTCGGCTGGCGACACGCTCGGGATTCAGACGCGTGAAGCACAACGGCCACTCGCGTTTCAAGTCAAATTGACGGGCATCTTCAGCCGTCGGCTGATAAGTGCATTTCTTTTGCAGGCACGGTGCACAAGGGAAGTCGCTGGCCATGTGAATCTGCACTTTGCCATAGGCGCCGGTCAGGCCCGGATTGGTCGGACCGAACAGCGACAGCGTCGGCACATCCAGTGCGGCGGCCAGATGGCCCAGGCCAGTATCCACCGCCACGCAGGCTTGCGCGCCGGCCAGCACCTTGCCGACACCCGCCAGGTTCAGTTTTGGCAGCACTTCGGCGTGCTTGAAACCCGCGGCGATACGCTCGGCCCGGGCTTTCTCCAGGGCATTGCCCCAGGGCAACTTCACCCCGACGCCAAGGTAGCCAACCCGTTCGGTCAGCTCGCGCCAGTAGGCTTCGGGCCAGTGCTTGGTGTCCCAGGTGGTGCCGTGCAAAAACACCACGTAAGGATTCTTGCGCGGCAACTCCACCAGGCGCTCGATATTCAGTCCGTAGTCGCCCAGACCTTTGGGCAAGTCATAGCCCAACGCAATGGCGAACAACTGACGCACTCGCTCCACCGCGTGCTGCCCACGGGCAACGGCCAGACGTCGATCATAAAAGCGCGCAGCAATGGGCTCGCGTGCGGAGCTTTTATCGAGGCCGGCCACCGGAGCCTTGACGTAACGGGTCAGCCAGGCGCTTTTCAGCAAGCCCTGGGCGTCTATCACCAAGTCATATCTGGTGGCGCGAACGCTTTGTTTGAAGCGCTTCCACTCGCCGCTCTTAATGGTCTGCCAGATGTTTTGGCGCCAGCGACGGATCGCCACCGGAATCACCTTGCCCACCGCCGGATGCCAGGTCGGGATTTCGGCAAAGCCTTCTTCCACCACCCAGTCGAATTTGATGCCGGGAATCGCCCGCGCCGCGTCGGTCAACGCCGGTAACGCGTGAATGACGTCGCCCAGCGAAGAAGTCTTGATCAACAGAACCCGCAAGCTATTTGACCTCGACCACAGTGCCTTGCAACCGCTGCAAGGCTTCGTTCACGGCCTGCGGCATGAGCTGGCGCAGGCAGTTGTAATGGCCGAAACGGCAGGTGCGATCGAAGCACGGACTGCACTCGATGCCCAGGCGTACGATTTCCACGTGCTCGGCCAGCGGTGGCGTGAAGCCCGGCGACGTCGAACCGTAGACCGCGACCAGCGGGCGGTTCAGCGCGGCGGCGACGTGCATCAGGCCGGAGTCGTTGGACACCACAGAATCTGCACAGGACATCAGGTCGATGGCTTCGGCCAGCGAGGTGCCGCCACTGAGATTGACCGATTCTTCACGCAGGCCGGGAATCAGCCGCGCGCGGATGTCTTCGCCTACGGTGTGATCGTTTTTCGAACCGAACAGCCAGACTTGCCAGCCTTCGCGGATCTTCGCTTCGGCGACTTTGGCGTAATGCTCGGACGGCCAGCGCTTGGACTCGCCGAACTCGGCGCCGGGGCACAAGGCCAACACCGGACGGTCGAGGGCCAGGTCGAACTTGGCCAGCGCCGCCTCGCGAGTTACCGGGTCGATCTGCAGCGTCGGACGCGGATAGGGTTTTGGCAGCTCAACGCCCGGCTCGAACGCCAAGGCCATGAAGCGCTCGATCATCAGCGGGTAACGATCCTTGTCCAGCGTGCGCACGTCATTGAGCAGGCCGTAGCGGAACTCGCCACGCCAGCCGGTGCGTTTCGGGATGCCGGCAAAGAACGGCACCAGCGCCGACTTCAGGGAGTTGGGCAACAGGATCGCCTGGTCGTACTGGCCGGCCAGGGATTTACCGATGCGCCGACGCGTCGCCAGTTCCAGAACACCGTGACCAAGCGGAAAGCTCAAGGCCTGGCGAACTTCGGGCATCCGCTCAAGAATCGGCCGGCTCCACTCGGGGGCCAGCACGTCGATTTCGCATTGCGGGTGGCGTTGTTTCAGACACTGGAAAAGTGTCTGCGCCATCACCATGTCACCGACCCAACTGGGCCCAACGATCAGAATTTTCATGTGGTTTCCATAAACGAACCGGGGAGGCTTTACGCCTCCCCGCCTCGAGAATCAGCTTAGCCCCAACTCACGCCAGATCCGCATGACCTGCCGCCGTTCGTCTGCGAACTGGTCGCCCGGTATCACCCCGGGGTCCTTCTGCAAGGCCTGCCGGTGGGCGGCGGAGCGGTAGGCTTTATACGCTTCACGCAACAGACTGGCATCTTCGACGGGCATCAGCCCTTCATGCTCCAGCTCTTCCAGAATGCGGATATTGTCCGTCCAGCGCAGCAATGGCGGGTGTGTTTCGGACCACGCCAGGGCCGCGTATTGCACCATAAATTCAATATCGACGATACCTCCGGCATCTTGCTTGATATCGAACGGCGCCGTGGCTTCGAAGGCATTTGCCCCGGTGCCGGCCGCCGTGCTCTTGCTGCCGAGGTTATCGCGCATCTTGGCGCGCATCTCGCTGACCTCCTGACGCAGGGTCGGTAGATCACGGGTTTTGCCCAATATCGCGGCGCGGACTTTCTCGAATGCCTGGCCGACATCCTGACTGCCCACCAACACCCGCGCACGCACCAGCGCCTGATGTTCCCAAGTCCAGGCTTCGTTCTCCTGATAACGGGCAAACGCCCCGAGGGAACTCACCAGCAACCCCGACGCACCGGACGGCCGCAGACGCATGTCCACCTCATACAGCTGCCCGGAGTTGGTCTGCGCTGTCAGCAAGTGAATGATCCGTTGCCCCAGACGGGTGAAAAATTGCGCGCCATCGATGGGTTTGGGTCCGTCGGTTTCAGCCTGCGGATCGCCATCGTGGATGAACACCAGGTCCAGGTCCGAACCATGCCCGAGTTCCAGGCCGCCGACTTTCCCATAACCGACAATGATGAAGCCGGGATCGCACAAGGTGCCATCGGTGCGCAGTGGCGTGCCGTACTTGGCCACGGTCTGGCGCCAGGCCAATGCCAGCACTTGCTCCAGGATCGCTTCGGCGAGCCAGGTCAGGTAATCGCTGACTTTCATCAGCGGCAGACTGCCGGCGATTTCCGAAGCGGCCACTCGCAAGCGGTGCGCCAGCTTGAAGTGGCGCAGGGCTTCCATTTGCTGTTCGAGGTCGTCCTCGGGAATCCGCGTCAGGCGCTCGCGCAACTCGGCCGCCAATTCTGGCGCCAATGGCGGTTTGAACAGCCGGCCTTCGTTGAGCAGTTCGTCGAGCAGTAACGGGAAACGGGTGATTTGCTCGGCGATCCACGGACTTGCCGCACACAGCGTCAACAAACGCCGCAGCGCACCGGGGTTCTCGGTCAACAACACCAGATACGCGGAGCGACGGGCCACGGCTTCAACCAGCGGCAGCACCCGTTCCAGTACCAGGTCCGGATTGTCATGTTCCACGGCCTGTGCCAGCAGACGCGGAATAAAAGCATCGAGACGTTCGCGGCCCAGACGCTGCATCGCCCGCAATTGCGGGCTGCTGCGCAAGCCGGCCAAGGCTTTCAAGGCTTTGGGGGCATCCTTGAAGCCACCCTCTTCCAGTTGGCGGCAAGCGGCCTCATCGTCCTGAGCCTCTTCCCACAGCGGCAACCACTCACCGCCGACCACCACTTCGCTTTCGGCGCCCTGCTCTTCGTCGGGATCGGCGATCACCTGCCCGAAGTGCCAGGCCACGCGGCCGCGCCAATACATCAGTTGTTCGTGGAACGCCGTCCAGTTGGCGAAACCCAGCATAAAGGCAATGCGCGCCTGATCCTGCTCGCCACTGGGCAACATTTGCGTCTGGCGATCGGCAATCGCCTGAATCGCGTGTTCGGTGTAACGCAGGAATTCGTAACCTTCACGCAGCTCGCCGATCACGGCCGGCGGCAGGTAACCCTGACCTTCCAGCGTGCTCAGCACTTTTAATAGCGGGCGTTGCTGCAAGCTCAAATCGCGGCCGCCGTGAATCAGCTGGAACGCCTGGGCAATGAACTCGACTTCACGAATACCGCCGGAACCGAGCTTGATGTTGTCGGCCATGCCCTTGCGCCGTACTTCCTGCTGGATCAGTTGCTTCATGGTGCGCAGCGCTTCGATGGCCGAGAAGTCCAGGTAGCGCCGGTAAACGAACGGCCGCAGCATCTCCTGCAGTTGCGCGCCGGCTACTTGATCGCCGGCCACCACCCGCGACTTGATCATCGCGTAGCGTTCCCAGTCGCGACCCTGGTCCTGGTAATACTGTTCCAGCGCGTTGAAGCTCAGCACCAGAGCGCCGGACGAACCGTAAGGTCGCAAGCGCATGTCGACGCGAAATACAAAGCCGTCGACGGTCATCGGGTCCAGGGCCTTGATCAGCCGCTGGCCCAGACGAATGAAGAACTCCTGGTTATCCAGCGGGCGTTTCACGCCGACGGTTTCGCCGCCCTCGGGGTAGGCAAAAATCAGGTCGATGTCCGACGACAGGTTCAACTCCACGGCACCGAGCTTGCCCATGCCGAGAATGACCATCTGCTGCGGCTCGCCGCTGCGCCGCCCGGTCGGCACGCCGAACTGCTGGCAATGCCGCACATACAACCATTGATAGGCCTGATCGATGCTGGCATCCGCCATGTCCGAAAGGTCGCGACAGGTCTGGATCAAATCGGCCTGGCGGGTCAGGTCGCGCCAGATGATCCGCACCTGATGGCGTGCACGCTGGCGGCGCAAGGCGCGGCCAAGCTGATCGTCGGACTCGGCCTCGCTCACGGCGGCCGCGATCTGCCCGCACAACTCGCCGGGAGCGAAGCGGCGATCCAGTTCGCCGGACTGCACCAGCTCCAGCAACATCAAAGGGTCACGAGCACACTGTTCAATCACGAAATCGCTGGCGGCGGTGACGCGGGCAAATTGCGCCCAGCGTTCCGGCGTCCAGGTGGACAGCCCGTGGTCATCGTCCAGGGCAGCGACGGCAGCCCGGAACGACTGCTCGGCGCGGGAGACCAACGGCAGGAGAATGGCGGGCAGTTCGGCAAGCGAAGGGAGGCTCATGGTCTATCCTTGATCGGCGTACAACGGACTGCATGTAGTGGTTTTCGAAAACTCACTACCTGAGGGACTGTCGAACAAAAGTTAGAAATAGCTGAGATTTCTTTAATTTTGGCAGCCAGCATCAAGCTTTTACCTTCTGTAGTTGGAAAAAGACCAACCTTAACGATTATTCTCACAACGCAGCCGGGGGCGACAAGCCGCTCATCTGTAGTTTTACTACTCGTATATACATTAGACGGGCTGAAATGCCGGAAGATTTGTAGTAAAACTACACGCCGCCGGAACAACCTGTCGGCAATCCAAGAATTCATAACGTCTGCCCACAAGGCCAGTCGCTAACTCAGGCAACCGATTCTGGTAGCCTTTCCGCCCTGGAGCAAGCCATGCAAGACCTCGATCCCGTCGAAACCCAGGAATGGCTGGACGCCCTGGAATCGGTTCTCGACAAAGAAGGCGAAGACCGTGCTCACTATCTGATGACCCGTATGGGTGAACTCGCGACCCGCAGCGGTTCGCAGTTGCCTTACGCCATCACCACACCTTACCGCAACACGATCCCCGTTACCCACGAAGCACGCATGCCTGGCGACCTGTTCATGGAACGCCGCATTCGCTCGCTGGTACGCTGGAACGCGATGGCCATGGTAATGCGTACAAACCTGAAAGATTCTGACCTCGGCGGTCACATCTCCAGCTTCGCTTCCAGTGCGACCCTGTATGACATCGGCTTCAACTACTTCTTCCAGGCCCCGAGCGACGAACACGGCGGCGACCTGATCTACTTCCAGGGCCACACCTCGCCAGGCGTTTACGCCCGCGCATTCATGGAAGGCCGCATCACCGAAGACCAGATGAACAACTTCCGCCAGGAAGTCGACGGTCAGGGCCTGTCGTCCTACCCGCACCCTTGGCTGATGCCTGACTTCTGGCAGTTCCCGACCGTATCCATGGGTCTGGGGCCGATCCAGGCGATCTACCAGGCACGCTTCATGAAGTACCTGGAACACCGTGGCTTCATTCAGCCGGGCAAACAGAAAGTCTGGTGCTTCCTGGGCGACGGCGAGTGCGACGAGCCGGAATCCCTGGGTGCGATCTCCCTGGCCGGCCGCGAGAAGCTGGACAACCTGATCTTCGTCATCAACTGCAACCTGCAACGCCTCGACGGCCCGGTTCGCGGCAACGGCAAGATCATCCAGGAACTCGAAGGCGTGTTCCGCGGTGCCCAGTGGAACGTGACCAAAGTCATCTGGGGCCGTTTCTGGGACCCACTGCTGGCCAAGGATGTCGACGGCATCCTGCAACGCCGCATGGACGAAGTCATCGACGGCGAGTACCAGAACTACAAGGCCAAAGACGGCGCGTTCGTGCGTGAACACTTCTTCAACACGCCTGAACTCAAGGCAATGGTCGAAGACCTGTCCGACGACGAGATCTGGAAACTCAACCGTGGCGGCCACGACCCGTACAAGGTCTACGCGGCGTACCACGAAGCGGTCAACCACAAAGAACAACCGACCGTCATCCTGGCCAAGACCATCAAGGGTTATGGCACCGGTGCCGGCGAAGCGAAGAACACTGCGCACAACACCAAGAAAGTCGACGTCGACAGCCTGAAATTGTTCCGTGATCGTTTCGACATCCCGGTCAAGGACGATGAGCTGGAAAACCTGCCATTCTTCAAACCGCAAGAAGGCAGCGCCGAAGCCCGTTACCTGAGCGAGCGCCGTACCGCACTGGGCGGCTTCGTACCTCAGCGTCGCGCCAAGAGCTTCAACATCCCGACTCCGCCACTGGACACCCTCAAGGCGATCCTGGACGGCTCGGGCGACCGCGAAATCTCCACCACCATGGCCTTCGTGCGGATCCTCGCGCAACTGGTCAAGGACAAGGAAATCGGTCCGCGCATCGTGCCGATTATCCCGGACGAAGCCCGTACCTTCGGTATGGAAGGCATGTTCCGTCAGCTGGGCATCTACTCCTCCGTCGGCCAGCTCTACGAGCCAGTCGATAAAGACCAGGTGATGTTCTACAAGGAAGACCAGAAGGGTCAGATCCTCGAGGAAGGCATCAACGAAGCGGGCGCCATGAGCTCCTTCATCGCTGCCGGTACTTCGTACTCCAGCCACAACCAGCCGATGCTGCCGTTCTACATCTTCTACTCGATGTTCGGCTTCCAGCGTATCGGCGACCTGGCCTGGGCCGCTGGCGACAGCCGCACCCGTGGCTTCCTGATCGGCGGCACCGCCGGCCGTACCACCCTGAACGGTGAAGGCCTGCAACACGAAGACGGTCACAGCCACCTGCTGGCCGCGACCATCCCGAACTGCCGCACCTACGATCCAACCTACGGCTACGAGCTGGCGGTGATCATTCAGGACGGCATGAAGAAGATGACCGAAGAGCAACAGGACGTCTTCTACTACATCACCGTAATGAACGAGTCGTACCAGCAGCCAGCCATGCCGGCCGGTGCCGAAGAAGGCATCAAGAAAGGCATGTACCTGCTCGAAGAAGACACCCGCGAAGCGGCGCACCACGTTCAGCTGATGGGCTCCGGCACCATCCTGCGTGAAGTCCGTGAAGCAGCGAAGATCCTGCGCGAAGAGTTCAACGTCGGCGCCGACGTGTGGAGCGTTACCAGCTTCAACGAACTGCGTCGCGACGGCCTGGCCGTTGAACGCACCAACCGTCTTCACCCTGGCCAGAAGCCTAAGCTGAGCTACGTCGAAGAGTGCCTGAACGGCCGTAAAGGTCCGGTCATCGCGTCTACCGACTACATGAAACTGTTCGCCGAGCAGATCCGTCAGTGGGTACCGTCCAAGGAATTCAAAGTCCTGGGCACCGACGGTTTCGGCCGTAGCGACAGCCGCAAGAAACTGCGTCATTTCTTCGAAGTCGACCGTCATTTCGTGGTGTTGGCAGCCCTGGAAGCACTGGCTGACCGTGGCGACATCGAACCTAAAGTGGTGGCCGAGGCCATCGCCAAGTTCGGTATCAACCCGGAAAAACGCAACCCACTGGACTGCTGAGGAGAGATTCTGTGAGCGAACTCATTCGCGTACCTGACATCGGCAGCGGTGAAGGTGAAGTAATTGAACTGTTTGTGAAGGTCGGCGACCGTATCGAAGCCGATCAGAGCATCCTGACACTTGAGTCGGACAAGGCGAGCATGGAAGTGCCTGCGCCGAAGGCCGGTATCATCAAGAGCCTGAAAGTGAAGCTGGGTGATCGCCTGAAAGAAGGCGACGAACTGCTGGAGCTGGAAGTCGAAGGTGCCGCTACTGCGGCTCCTGCGGCTGCCGCTGCGCCGGCGGCCAAGGCTGAAGCCAAACCGGCTGCTGCACCTGCCGCCGCCCCTGCTCCTGCTCCTGCTGCGCCGGCTGCTGCCAGCGTTCAGCAAGTGCACGTGCCGGACATCGGTTCGTCGGGCAAGGCCCAGATCATCGAGATCCAGGTCAAGGTCGGCGACACCGTCGCGGCTGATCAGTCACTGATCACCCTGGAATCCGACAAGGCAAGCATGGAAATCCCGTCGCCTGCCGCTGGCGTGGTCAAGGCCATCAGCGTCAAGCTCAACGACGAAGTCGGCACCGGCGACCTGATCCTGGATCTGGAAGTGGCGGGTGCTGCTGCACCGGCTGCTGCTCCGGCCCAGGCTGCCGCTCCGGCACCCGCCGCTGCACCTGCACCTGCGGCAGCCCCGACTGCTCCAGTGGCCGACAGCGTTCAGGACATCCACGTTCCGGACATCGGTTCGGCGGGCAAGGCCAAGATCATCGAAGTCCTGGTCAAGGCCGGCGACACCGTTGTGGCCGACCAGTCGCTGATCACTCTGGAATCCGACAAGGCGAGCATGGAAATCCCGTCGCCAGCCGCTGGCGTGGTGGAAAGCGTTTCCATCAAGCTCGATGACGAAGTCGGTACCGGCGACCTGATCCTCAAGCTGAAAGTCAAAGGCGCCGCTCCGGCACCTGCCGCTGCGGCTCCGAGCGCACCTGCTCCAGCTGCTGCACCTGCCGCCGCCGCACCTGTTGCAGCCCCGGCCGCTGCTCCAGCCAAGCCAGGCGCCAAGGTTCACGCCGGCCCTGCCGTGCGTCAACTGGCCCGAGAATTCGGCGTCGAGCTGAGCGCCGTTGGCGCCAGCGGTCCGCACGGTCGCATCCTGAAAGAAGACGTGCAGGTTTACGTCAAAGCCATGATGCAGAAGGCCAAGGAAGCACCGGCCGCTGCTGCCGGCGCAACCGGTGGCGCGGGCATCCCGCCGATTCCGGTCGTGGACTTCAGCCGCTTCGGTGAAATCGAAGAAGTGCCGATGACCCGCCTGATGCAGGTCGGAGCCGCCAACCTGCACCGCAGCTGGCTGAACGTGCCGCACGTGACGCAATTCGACTCGGCGGATATCACCGAACTCGAAGCGTTCCGTGTTGCCCAGAAAGCCGTTGCAGAGAAGGCCGGCGTCAAGCTGACCATCCTGCCGTTGCTGCTCAAGACCTGTGCGCACCTGCTCAAGGAACTGCCGGACTTCAACAGCTCGCTGGCGCCAAGCGGCAAAGCGATCATCCGCAAGAAATACGTGAACATCGGCTTCGCCGTCGACACCCCGGATGGCCTGCTGGTACCGGTCATCAAGAACGTCGACCAGAAGAGCCTGCTGCAACTGGCCGCCGAAGCTGCTTCCCTGGCTGAAAAAGCCCGGACCAAGAAGCTCTCGTCGGATGAGATGCAAGGCGCCTGCTTCACCATTTCCAGCCTCGGCCACATTGGCGGCACCGGCTTCACGCCGATCGTCAACGCGCCGGAAGTGGCGATCCTCGGTGTTTCCAAGGCAACCATCCAGCCAGTCTGGGACGGCAAAGCCTTCCAGCCGAAACTGATGCTGCCGCTGTCGCTGTCCTACGATCACCGTGTGATCAACGGCGCCGCTGCTGCACGCTTCACCAAGCGTCTGAGCGATCTGCTGGGCGACATTCGCACCATGCTCCTGTAACACCGACCGGCCCTCCCTCACCGGAGGGCCAGTGCGTTCCACGTTTCCGAGCGCCACGCTCGTACCTCAACCCCGCCAATTTGGCGGGGCTTTTTTTGCCTGAATTTTCTGCTTAAAACGTCTTCCTACATTTGTGGCTGATATCGCCCACAACTCGAATCCATTTCTGCCAGATATTTTTTCGGGCCAAATAACTAGCCTTGACTGAAAGACTACTTATTACATCCGAAACAACCATCTATCTAATTCGTTGGCAGCCGAATGGACTCAAACATGCTTAAACCAACTGTCGGCCCGATTATTGGCCACACCACCACTAATCACGCACGTATTTTTTTGCGCGGCGAATACAATAAAAACACCTTGGTATTTGCCGGCATTCGTTATAGACGACAAGGCGAAGATCACTGGTCAAAAGGCAGCTTTACAAAACTCGAACCCGAGCACGACATGTGCGAAGTCTTTGCACTAAACAACCTGTCCGCCGACTCCGACTATGAATATCAGGCCGGGTGGTTCAGCCCGACGAGCCCGGCGCACACCGTCGACACGGTGAAGGAACTGCCGCTGCAATGGCCACGACAGACTTATCAATTGCGTACCCGCTCCAGCGAAGCCAACCTGCCAAGGGCCTACATTGTCGGCTCTTGCCGATACCTGCGCATGACCGCAGGTATCGCCTTGGCCCCTCACTTGGGCGACAGAATCTTCGCTTCAATTTCACGCCTGGTGGAGCAAGCCAGCCCTCCCGTCAGCGCGCTGGTGATGACGGGAGACCAAATCTACGTCGATGATTTGAACATCATTGCTCCTGATCGGGAACTCAAGGAAATCCTGCAAAAATATCGCGTGGCGTTTTCGCAGATAAATATCGGCAGATTAATGTCCAGCCTGCCCACTTACATGATCCTTGACGACCATGAAATAGAGGACAACTGGCCCGCCAACAAGAGCAGGTCCGATGACTACTTATATGCAAACGCAATCAGGGCCTATGAGTTGTATCAGGCCAGCCATAGCCCAGCTCATGCACTAACCAGTGATGGACTGATAAATAAACGACTGGACAAATACTGGTATCAATTTACTGAAGGTGATATCGAATGGTTTGTTACCGACAGTCGAACCCGACGCAATCTGTCGACCACTGACCGACGCATTCTCGACGCAGCCCAGGAACAGGCCTTGTGCGACTGGCTGATCCACAGTCCGGCACGGGTCAAACTCGTGGTCACCAGTGTCATGTTCTACCCCGACCGCAAACGCCTGGGTGATGACGCTTGGCAGGCCTTCCCTGAACAACGACTACGGCTGCTGGAGAGCATTCGCACACACTGCATCAAGAACGTCGTGTTCATTTCCGGTGATGTTCACGGCTCACTGACCAGTCGGCTTACCCACAGCGAGGACCCGGATTTCGAAGTCCACACCATCGTCTCGTCACCGCTGTGCAACAGCAGAATGTTGCCCTATGCCACGGCCGCCACGTTCGCCCTCGATCAGCCCCTGGTCCGCACCGCTTCCGGCGACTATTTCCATGAGCTGACCAGCAACGTGATCAGCCAGGATAACTTTGCACACCTGGTCGTCGATGCCGGGCAGCTTCAAGTGAATTATCACGATCGGGAAGGCAAGTTATTGCAGTCCATTGGCATCCGGTTTCGCTGATCCGGAAACAGATCGTAGCCATTTGCAACACGTGCAAAACTGCGACTTTTCGGCGAACAGCATTACTTTTTGCCACCGACTGAAGAAATCCCGTCGCCTGCCGACATATTCTTATAGCACTTGGCCTTCATCTCTCTTGTCAGTCGGTGTCGCAATGATGCAACCTTGCCGCAGGCAACAGTCAAGAGGGCGAGAGCCCAGCGCGTTCAGCATATTCGAAGCGAGTTTCCCTCCATGAAAAGCCAACCCGATGCCGCCAGCCGTATGGTGGCCGAGGTAGTGACGCAGTTGCCTGTGCCCTCGCGGCTCGGCATGCTGCGTTTCGAACGGCTTAATGAACCCAGCTGGGCGCTGCTGTTTCTTGATCCCAATTGCGAACGCCAGTTCGGCCTGCCGGCCGTGGAGCTGTGTGCGCTGGTGGGCTCGCCCTACGCCAGCCTGATGGAGCCGCAAGCGCGCTATCAACTGCACGACGCGGTCCAGCAACAGCTGACTGAAAGCACGCATTACCTGATCCGCTACACCCTGCACACCGCCTCAGGCTCCCTGAATCTGCTGGAACTGGGCGAAGCCTACAAACAACACAACCGCCACCTGTTGCGCGGCTATCTGCTGGTCATCGACGGTCTGTTCGAGGATGACCCGCTGCAACCGGCCCTGGATCTGGAAACCCAGAACTCGCGCCTGCAAATCGCCCTGGAACTCAATCAGCGTGCCCAGCAGGAGCAACTGCTACATCTGGACCGGGTGCGTGCCCAGCAGGACCTGATCCTGCTGCTGACCCGGCAACGCTACAGCAGCAACAATTCCCTGCAAGAAGCTGCCGAACTGATCACCCGCAGCGCCTGCGACATTTACGAAATCGACTGCGCCAGCCTGTGGCACCTCGAAGGCTCGATGCTGGTGCCGATCTCGGCCTACCACCGCACGAACCAGGAATACCTGCTGCCGCAACCGATCGACGTCAGCGTATTCCCCGATTACCTCGACGCCTTGCACACCGGCCGCGCCATCGACGCCCATAACGCCATGCGCGACCCGCGTACCCGGGAGATGGCCGAGAGCCTGCGCCCGCGCGACGTTAACGCAATGCTCGACGCCAGTATCCGCGTCGATGGCCAAGTGGTCGGCGTGCTGTGCCTGGAGCAGACCGGTGCGACCCGTGCCTGGCAACAGGACGAAATCGCTTTTGCTGGCGAACTGGCGGACCAGTTTGCCCAGGTCATCAGTAACCACAATCGTCGAACCGCCACCAGCGCCCTGCACCTGTTTCAGCGTGCGGTCGAGCAAAGTGCCAACGCCTTTCTGCTGGTCAACTGCGACGGCGTGGTGGAATACGTCAACCCGAGCTTCACCGCGATCACCCAATATTCCACCGAAGAAGTGCACGGTCAGCGCCTGTCGGAACTGCCGGCCCTGGAGAACCTCAGTGAACTGCTGTTCGACGCACCTTCGGCGTTGGCCAAGAGCAACAGTTGGCAAGGCGAATTCAAGAGTCGCCGGAAAAACCTCGAACCCTACTGGGGCCAGTTGTCGATCTCCAAGGTTTACGGCGACAACCGCGAGTTGACCCACTACATCGGCATATACGAAGACATCACCCAGACCAAGCTTGCTCAGCAACGCATCGAGCGCCTGGCCTACACCGACAACCTGACAAACCTCGGCAACCGCCCGGCGTTCATCCGCAACCTCGATGAACGCTTTGCCCGGGACAGCGATGCGCCGATCAGCCTGTTGCTGGTGGACATCGACAACTTCAAGCGGATCAACGACAGCCTCGGCCACCAGACCGGCGACAAACTGCTGATCAGCCTCGCCCGGCGCCTGCGCAACAGCCTGGTTCCGAGCGGCAGCCTGGCGCGATTCGCCAGTAATGAATTCGCCGTGCTGCTGGACAACACTGACCTGTCGACGGGCCAGCAAGTGGCCAACCAATTGCTGGCGACCCTCGACAAACCGATGTTCGTCGACAACCAGTTGATCAGCGTCACCGGCTCCGTGGGCCTGGCCTGCGCGCCGCTGCACGGGCGCGACCCGCAAACCCTGATGCGCAATGCCGGGTTGGCGCTGCACAAGGCCAAGGCCAACGGCAAACACCAGGTGCAAGTGTTCACCGAAGCGCTCAACGCCGAGGCCAGCTACAAGCTGTTCGTCGAGAACAACCTGCGCCGAGCCCTGACCCAGAACGAGCTCGACGTGTTCTATCAGCCCAAGCTGTGCCTGCGCAGCGGTCGCCTGCTGGGCATGGAAGCACTGCTGCGCTGGGACCATCCGGAAAAGGGCATGATCCGCCCGGATCAGTTCATCAGCGTCGCCGAAGAAACCGGACTGATCATTCCGATCGGCAAATGGATCGCCCGCCAGGCATGCCGCATGAGCAAAGCGCTGACCGCCGCCGGCCTGGGCAACCTGCAAGTGGCGATCAACCTGTCGCCCAAGCAGTTTTCCGATCCGGACCTGGTGGCCTCCATTGCCAACATCCTCAAGGAAGAAGCCCTCCCCGCTCATTTGCTGGAGCTGGAGCTGACCGAAGGCCTGCTGCTGGAAGCCACCGAAGACACCCACTTGCAACTCGACCAACTCAAGCGCCTGGGCCTGACCCTGGCCATGGACGACTTCGGCACCGGTTACTCGTCGCTCAGTTACTTGAAAAAATTCCCCATCGACATCATCAAGATCGACCGAAGCTTCATCCACGAAATCCCGGACAACCAGGACGACATGGAAATCACCTCCGCGGTGATCGCCATGGCGCACAACCTGAAACTCAAGGTCGTGGCTGAAGGCATCGAAACCGCCGAACAGTTGTCGTTCCTGCGCCGTCACCGCTGCGACGTCGGCCAGGGCTACCTGTTCGATCGTCCGATCCCGGGCAATGAGCTGATCGAAAAGCTCAAGCGCTACCCGCGTGGTCCAATCGCCTGACAGACACAGAACCTGCTCGCGAAGGGGCCATCGAAATCGCTACAAAATCCATTCCTTACCACTTTCCTTGAGCTGCATCAAAAGACCGATTCGTTAGGCACCTTACCATTGGACATCGAACATTTTTAACGTCCTCTGGAGCCCTCATGAACAAGTCCATGCTCAGCGCTTCGCTGGTTGCCTTCGCGCTCGCAGCCCCGCTCGCCCAAGCCCACGAGGCCGGTGACATCATCCTTCGGGCGGGCGCCATCACCGTTAACCCGAAAGCCGACAGTTCCAGCGTGAAGGTCGATCAGGGTCCGTTGGCCGGTACCAATCTGGGCGGCAAGGCGACCATGGACAGCGACACGCAGCTGGGCCTGAACTTCGCCTACATGCTCACCAACAATTGGGGAATCGAACTGCTTGCCGCCACTCCGTTCGAGCATGACGTGAATCTCAAAGGTACCGCCCTGCCTGCTGCCAACGGCAAACTCGGTTCCCTGAAACACCTGCCGCCAACCCTGAGCGTGGTCTACTACCCGCTGGATTCGAAGTCGGCCTTCCAGCCCTATGTCGGCGGTGGCATCAACTACACCTGGATCTACGACGAAAGCCTCAGCAGCGAAGCCAAGTCCGCCGGTTTCAGTAACTTCAATGCGAAGAACTCCTGGGGTCTGGCCTGGCAGGTCGGTGCCGACTACATGCTGACCGACCATGTCATGCTCAACGCCCAGGTGCGCTACATCGACATCGATACCCGCGCCACAGTGGAAAACAACGCCATTGCCCCGGGCACCCGCGCCAAGGTCAACATCGACGTCGATCCGTTTGTGTACATGGTTGGCCTGGGTTACAAGTTCTAAGCGACATCGCTGGAAGAATGTTCACGTGGTGGTGAACCAGGCCGTTGTGGCGAGGGAGCTTGCTCCCTCGCCACAGGGATTGCATCCGCTTTAACGCAAATTCCGGCCGTGAAAAAGGCGCCTGTAAAAAGGCGCCTTTTTCATGTCCGCAGGGCAGCGATTTATCGCCCGAGCAACCGCGCCAGCCCCACACGCATCGGTGTCTGCTCTGTGGTAGTGAAGCGCTCCAACAGACGCTGGTTGTTCGCCCGGGAGTGACGAATGTCACCGGAGCGCGCCGGGCCGTAGCTCACCGGAGGCAACTTGCCGACCACGGCTTCCAGCGCTTCGAGCATTTGCTTGAGGGTCGTCGCCTGGTTCCAGCCGACGTTGACCGCACCGACTTCGACCTGAGGTTTCTCGATGGCCTGCACCAGCAAGTCGACCAGGTCTTCGACGTAGACAAAATCCCGGGTCTGCTCGCCATCGCCGAACACGGTGATCGGCAAGCCCTTTAGTGCGCGCTCGCTGAAAATACTGATCACCCCGGAGTACGGCGAGGACGGATCCTGACGCGGGCCGAAGATGTTGAAGAAGCGGAAAATCACCGGCTCCAGCCCATGCAGGCGGCGGTAGAAATCGAAGTAATGCTCGCTGGCCAGTTTGTCCACCGCATAAGGCGTCAACGGCGCCTTGGGCGTGTCTTCGTCGATCGACTCACCTTCGCCATTGTTGCCATACACTGCCGCGCTGGAGGCGAACAGCACGCGTTTGACCCCGGTCTGGCGCATGGCTTCGCAGACGTTCAACGTACCGATGAAGTTGCTTTGGTGCGTGCGCACCGGATCGTCCACCGAGGCCTGCACCGAAGCCACGGCGGCCAGGTGCGCCACGGCGCTGCATCCAGCCATCACCTGGGCAACCAAAGCCGCATCGGCCACGTCGCCGACGATCAGTTCGACCCTGGGATTATCCAGCGGCAGATTGCTGCGCTTGCCGGTGGACAGGTCATCGAGAATCCGCACTGCATGGCCCTTGGCAAGCAGGGCGTCAGTCAGGTGTGAACCAATGAAACCGGCACCACCGGTGATCAAAACGGGACCGTCAGCCATGGCGATAGAACCTGTCCAGTAGGCCGGGAAGCGCCGCACGCCAGGCGCGCGGCTTGATCCCGAAGGTGTGCAGAATTTTCTTGCAGGCCAATACCGCGTGTTGCGGTTCTTCGGCAGCATCCGGACGCGCGGCGTGAGCCTGAGCGGTCGGGGCCTCAATGGCCAGCGGATGCAGGCTGCGGGCTTCGGTCAGAATCGCCTGTCCCAGCGCCAGCGGCGTGGTCGCCTCATGCCCGGCGTAGTGGTAGGTGCCCCACAGCGGCGCGGCGCAATCGAGTTGCTTGAGCACAGAAATGATCACCCGGGCAGCATCGTCGACCGGCGTCGGATTGCCGCGTCGGTCGTCGGCCATCAGCAGTTCTTCGGGTTGTTCGGCACGGGCGAGGAAGCGGCCAAGGGTGCCATCCGGACTGTCGTCCAGCAGCCAGCCGAAACGCAACAGCACGTGTTGCGGGCAGGTGGCGCGAACGCTTTGTTCGATCCGCCACAACGCCTGACCGCGCAAGCCCAGTGGAACGGGTTCGTCTTTTTCGCTGTAGGCCGTGGCACGGGAGCCGTCGAACACTCGATAGCTCGAAGGTTGCAGTAGAACGATGTTGTGGTGCTGGCACAGTTCCGCCAGACGCTCGATCGCACGCTCCTGGCCGGCCAGACGCTGTTCGCTCACTGCCTCCGCCTGAAACCAGTCGAAGTAGTAGGCAAGGTTGATCAATGCATCGGGACGGGTGTCGTCGAGCAGTTGTGTCAGGCTCGCGGCATCCCAGCCGTCTTCGGGCGGGCGGGGGGCGAGGAAACCGATGTCTTCCTCCGCACCGAGGCGAATCAGCGCCTGCCCAAGGGCATTTCCGCCGCCCAGTAACATAAGGCGCATTCGCATAGAGTCAGCAGGCCCAGTCTGATTGAAACAATGGCGTTATCGACACCGCGCCCAGGCGATGTCGTTGGTAATTGCCGGAATCCTTGCATTTTGCGGGTTTAGTGCGCAACCGTCACCCGTAAAGTGTAGATGTCTGACTTTTGCGGTGCCTGGACTGGCCTCATCGCGAGCAAGCTCGCTCCCACATTGGATTTATGTGAACCGAAGATCCACTGTAGGAGCGAGCCTGCTCGCGATGAGGCCCTGGAAGGCGGTGAAGATCTTGAGTGGTACTTGCATCTTCGGCCACCCACCCGCATAACTTGCTGCATGAACCTGCCCATTCCTGCAGACAGTGCCCTGAGCGGCTTTCATCCCGCAGTCAGCGCCTGGTTCAGTCACACATTCGCAGCGGTCACCGCCGCCCAGGCCCGGGCGTGGCCGTCGATCCGCCAGCGCCGTTCGACCCTGGTCGCCGCGCCCACCGGCTCCGGCAAGACCCTCACCGCCTTTCTCGCCGTCATCGACGACCTGGTGCACCGTGGCCTGGAAAGCCCCGAAGGCTTGCCCGACGCCACCCTGGTGGTCTACGTCTCGCCGCTCAAGGCGCTGTCCAACGACATCCAGATCAACCTGCAAAACCCGCTGGCCGGCATTACCGAACAATTGCGCGTGATGGGCCTGCCCGAATTGCAGATCACCACCGCCGTGCGCACCGGCGACACACCGCAAAAAGACCGCTCGGCGATGCGCAAGACGGCGCCGCATATTCTGGTGACCACACCGGAGTCCCTGTACGTGCTGCTCGGTTCCGATTCCGGTCGGCAGATGCTTGGCACGACACAAACGGTGATCATCGACGAGATCCACGCCATGGCCGCCAGCAAACGCGGCAGTCATCTGACCCTGAGCCTCGAACGCCTGCAAGCACTCTGCGCTGAGCCGTTGCTGCGCATCGGTCTGTCAGCCACGCAAAAACCCGTCGAAGCCGTCTCGCGCTTCCTGGTGGGTCGCGACCGCCCGTGCGAGATCGTCGACATCGGCCACGCCCGCCCCCGCGATCTGGATATCGAAGTGCCGCCCGTGCCGCTATCGGCGGTGATGGCCAACGATGTCTGGGAATTGGTATACGACCGCCTCGCCGCCCTCGCCCGGGAACACCGGACGACGCTGATTTTCGTCAACACCCGGCGCCTGGCCGAACGCCTCAGCCGGCACCTGAGCGAGCGCCTGGGCAAGGATGCCGTGGCGGCCCACCACGGCAGCCTGGCCAAGGAATTTCGCCTGGACGCCGAACAGCGTCTCAAGCGCGGCGACCTGCAAGTGCTGATCGCCACGGCATCGCTGGAACTGGGGATCGACATCGGCGACGTCGACCTGGTGTGCCAGATCGCCTCGCCGCGTTCGATTGCCGGGTTTCTGCAGCGGGTCGGCCGTTCAGGGCACCAGGTCGGCGGCACGCCCAAGGGCCGTTTGTTTGCCACCACCCGCGACGACCTGATCGAATGCGCCGCGCTGCTCGACTGCGTGCGCCGGGGAGAACTGGATACCTTGCTGATCCCGCAAGCGCCGCTGGACGTGCTGGCGCAGCAGATCATCGCCGAGGTCAGTTGCCAGGAGTGGCCGGAGCAGGCGTTGCTGGAGATGCTGCGTCGCGCCTCGCCCTACGCCGCACTCGACGACAAACACTACCAGGCGCTGCTGCACATGCTCGCCGAGGGCTACAACGGGCGTCAGAGCGTCCGCAGTGCCTACCTGCACCGCGACGCCGTGAGCCGCACCMTGCGCGGTCGCCGTGGCGCAAAACTGACAGCGGTGACCAGTGGCGGGACCATTCCGGACAACGCCGACTACAGCGTGCTGCTGGAGCCTCAAGGGCTGAACATCGGCAGCGTCAACGAAGACTTCGCGGTGGAAAGCATCGCCGGGGATGTCTTCCAGTTGGGCAATACGTCCTATCGGATCCTGCGCGTGGAAACCGGCAAGGTGCGGGTCGAGGATGCCCAAGGCCAGCCGCCGACCATTCCGTTCTGGCTCGGTGAAGCACCGGGGCGCAGCGCCGAACTGTCCGCGGCGGTGGCGCGCTTGCAGGCACAACTCGACGACCTGCTGGGGGCTGCGCCAGGCAACTTGCAGCCAGCGCTCGACTGGCTGACCGAGACCTTGGGCTTGAACCTCGCCAGCGCTGATCAACTGGTGGACTACCTGGCCCGTGCGCGACAGGCGTTGGGGGCCCTGCCATCCCAAGACACGCTACTGATGGAACGTTTTTTCGACGAGTCCGGCGGCACGCAACTGGTCATTCACACGCCGTTCGGCAGCCGCATCAACCGCGCCTGGGGCCTGGCCCTGCGCAAGCGTTTCTGTCGCACCTTCAACTTCGAATTGCAGGCCGCCGCCAGCGAAGACGCCATCGTGCTGTCGCTGTCCACCAGCCACAGTTTTGAACTGGACGACGTCTGGCGTTACATGCACAGCAACAGTGCCGAACACATCCTGATCCAGGCCGTGCTCGACGCGCCGCTGTTCGGTGTGCGCTGGCGCTGGAACGCCGGGGTGGCCCTGGCGCTGCCGCGCTACAGCGGCGGGCGCAAAGTCCCGCCGCAGATCCAGCGAATGAAAAGCGAAGACCTGATCGCCAGCGTGTTTCCCGACCAGATCGCCTGCGTGGAAAACCTCGCCGGCGAACGGGAGATTCCCGACCATCCGCTGGTGGAGCAAACCCTCGACGATTGCCTGCACGAAGCCATGGACACTGAAGGTTGGCTGGCACTTTTGCGGCGCATGGAACGCGGCGACATTCGCCTGATCAGCCGCGATTTGCCGGCACCTTCGCCACTGGCGGCGGAGATTCTCAGCGCCCGGCCCTATACCTTTCTCGACGATGCGCCACTGGAAGAACGCCGCACCCAAGCCGTACTCAACCGCCGCTGGAGCGACCCACAATCCACCGACGATCTCGGCGCGCTGGACGCCGAAGCGATTGCCGCCGTGCGCGACGAAGCCTGGCCGACGCCCTCCGGTATCGATGAAATGCACGAGGCCTTGATGAGCCTGGCGTGCATCACCGATACCGAAGCCGACGCCAATCCGCAGTGGCTCGATTGGCTCACGACCCTGGCCGACAGCGGACGCGCGAGCCGTTTGCAGATCAACGCCGGGCAATCGTTGTGGCTGGCACTGGAGCGCCTGACCTGCCTGCGGGCGATTTATCCACAGGCCGATTTGACGCCATCGCTGCAAGCGCTGCCGGACTTCGACGAGGTCTGGGAACCCGACGACGCCATCCTCGAACTGATCCGCGTGCGGCTCAGTGCCTTCGGACCTCTTGCGCTCGATCGCATTGCCGAACCGCTCGGCTTGCCCGCTACGCAAGTGAATCAAGCCCTGGCGCAACTGGAGCGCGAAGGCTACGTGCTGCGCGGTCGCTTCACCCCGGGCACCGCTGAGGAAGAATGGTGCGAGCGGCATTTGCTGGCGCGGATTCATCGCTACACGGTCAAGCGCCTGCGCCGGGAAATCGAACCAGTGGCGTTGCAGGATTTCATGCGATTCCTGTTCGACTGGCAGCATGTGTCGGCCGCGAGCCAGGGCCGGGGCGCGGCGGTTTTGCCAGCCGTCGTTGCGCAGTTCGAAGGCTACCCCGCCGCCGCTTCAGCCTGGGACAGCGACATCCTGCCGGCGCGGATCAAGGACTACTCGGCGACTTGGCTCGATGATCTGTGCCGCAGCGGCAGACTGGTGTGGACGCGCCTGACTGCGCACAACAAAAGCGCCAGCACCGCCCTGCGCAGCACGCCGATCGTGTTGCTGCCGCGCAACCGGGTCGGACTCTGGAGCGGCTTGACCGAACAGACGCCGGTCAGCGAACTGTCGCCGAAAACGCAAAAGGTCCACGCCGCCCTCAGCCAGCATGGCGCGCTGTTTTTCGATGAGCTGATCCATGAGGCCCACCTGCTGCGTTCGGAGCTGGAGATCGCCCTGCAGGAACTGGTGGGCGCGGGGTTGGTGAATGCCGACAGCTTCGCCGGATTGCGCGCACTGATCACCCCGGTCAGCAAGCGCCAGCCGCGCAACAGTCGGCGTGGGCGCGGGGCATTTATCGGTGGCATGGACGACGCCGGGCGCTGGGCCCTGTTGCGACGCGAACCTGCCGCGCCGGTGGTGGAAAACCAGCGGACGCCTGCCGAAACCCTTGAACACATCGCCATGACCTTGCTGCGCCGCTACGGTGTGGTGTTCTGGCGCTTGCTGGAACGTGAGGCGGACTGGTTGCCGAGCTGGCGCGAACTGCTGCGTACTTTCCATCGCCTGGAGGCTCGCGGCGAGATTCGCGGCGGGCGGTTTGTCAGTGGCCTGGCGGGCGAGCAATTCGCCCTTCCCGAGGCGATTCCGTCGTTGCGCGAAGTTCGGCGTCGGCCCCATGACGGCAGCCTGGTCGCGGTGTGCGGGGTTGATCCGTTGAACCTCACCGGCACGCTGTTGCCCAGCTCGAAAGTCCCGGCACTGGCGAGCAATCGACTGGTGTATCGCGACGGGTTGCCGGTCGCTGCCGAGATTGCCGGCAAGCAGCAGTTCTGGGTGGAACTGGATCAGCAGATGGGCGCTGAAATACATAAAAAACTGATTCAACACAGTTATCTGTAGGAGCTGGCTTGCCAGCGAAGAGGCCTTCAGGTTCAAGATCAATGTTGCCTGACCATGCGCCTTCGCTGGCAAGCCAGCGCCTACAAAGGTGTTGCTATTGAGACCGCGGCCGATCCGGCATCAGCACCGCCGAGTGATCCGGCTCATGCCCTGCCTCGGGTGGCGCTTCGACCGGATGCCGCGGCACCAGCGCCCGCTGTGGATAAGTCTGCGCGAAGTTCACCCACGGGCAGTTATCCACAAGCTTTTTCAAACGCTGGTTGAAGGCGCGGCTCACCGCATATTGGCCACCGGACACCGTGCGGAATTGCGCGGTCAGCACCACACCGTTGAGGTCCATCTTGTCGACGCCAAACACGTCCAGCGGTCCTTGCAGGTTGTAGCGCAGGAATGGGTCGTTGCTGATGGAATGCCCGGCCTCGCGGATCAGTTCAATGGCCTTGTCGACATCAGTGTCGTAGGTGAATTGCACCGAGAAAAACGCATAGGCGAATTGCCGCGATTGGTTGGTCACGGCCTTGATCTGCCCGAACGGCACCGAGTGCACGAAGCCTTTGCCGTCGCGCAAGCGCAAGGTGCGGATGGTCAGACCTTCGACCGTGCCGGCATGTCCGGAATCGAGCACCACCCAGTCGCCGATGGACAGGGTATCTTCGATGATGATGAACAGCCCGGTAATCACGTCCTGCACCAGTTGTTGGGAACCGAAACCGATCGCCAGGCCGATCACCCCGGCACCGGCCAGGAAAGGCGCGACGTTGATTCCCAGGTTGGCCATGGTGGTGATCGCGCAAATCACCACCAGGATGATTTTGATCGCGTTGCGCAGCAGCGGCAGGATGGTTTTCACCCGCGTACTCGGCTGGCGCTCCGAACGCTTGTTGGTCGGTGGCTTCAGGGCTTCCTGAATCGCCGTGTCGAGCACTACCCAGACCATCCAGGTCACCAGCAGGATCAGGCCGATGTGGCTCAGGGAATCACTGATCGCCCGGCCCACGGCATTGCTCACCGCGAATTCGAACAGCGACACGCCCCAGACCCGTCCGAGGATATCGATGAACACGATGGCCATGCCGATGCGCAGCAAGGCGTGGGACAGATTGAGAAAGCGTTCCTTGTAGGCGCTGCTGCGGCGCAGGTCCGCTTCGCTGCGGGCCTTGAACAAATGGTGCAGCGTGGTGCTGAGAAACACCGTGGCAATCAGCAACACCGTGGTGAACAAGGCGCTGCGCAGCACTCTCTGGTTGTCCGCCCCGGCGCCGATCAGGTTGATGATCGAAACCAGTACCATCAACAGAATCGGCCAATACCAGAGCCCGGAAAATATCCGCAGGGTTTCACGCAACGCCGGCTGCCTGAGGCGCTGAGCCAGCGGCAAAATACGGATCACATGGGCGACCGGGCGACGCATGCGGATCACCAGCAAGCCGAAGGAAACCGACGCTGCCAACCCGGTGAACACGGCGATGCTGCTGGTGAGATTGTTGCCCAGTTGATGGGCGATCTGCGGGCTGGTCAGGGCATCGCTCAATGCCACCAGAAAGCCGATACCGAATAACGGCCGGGGACTCTTCTCGCGAATGATCTGCACCGCCCGCCGCTTGTGGCCGGCATTGAACACCACCACCAGCGACAGCACCAATGACGCGGCAAATATCCCCGCGCTAGCGGCATAAGCCAGACACAGCGCCAGCACCCGACCCGCCGATATCGGCAAAAACTGGCTGGCATAAATCGTCAGGGGCAGGCTGACCACCGCCGGAAGGGTGTAGGGCAGCACGTAACCGAGCAACGCCTGGCCCCGTTCACGACTGAGCAGCAGACGATGCTCGCACAGGCGCCTGGCGGCCATCCGCCCAAGCAGCCAAAGACAGGCAAACACCACCGTCCACACGCAGGTCAGCAGCAGGAAATCGCCGGCGACGCTCCAGGGCGAACGCGCCGATGGCTGATTGACCAACTGATCCACTTCATCGGCCGCGAGATCGGCACGCAGGCGCCAGGCGTCGACCAGGTTCTCGTTGAGATCGAGTTTGGTCTGGACCTCGTCGATGCTTGTACTGATGGCCCCCAGTAATCCGCCTTGCACCAAGGGTTCGGGGTGCGCCAGCGGCGTCGCGGTGGCCGGCAGCCCCGGTATCGCGGCGGCTTCCAGTTGCTCGCTGCCCAGCAACAGCAACGCGCCCAGCAGTATCGCGGTCTTGAGCCTGATCAAAGCACCCACTCCTTTGGCTGTGTGTGTGTGTAAGGAACTGATCGAGAAATGCCGGGCAAGTTCGGACATTGCCCGCAGATAGCAGGACAGCGATATTTGATCTGCACGCAAATATCAAATGTCCGTCCCTGTATTTTTCCGCACAACCCGAACCCCGACACTGCGCTCCATCGAATCAACCTCCGGAGTTGCAGCCATGCCCATTGCCCTGCTCGCGCTGACCCTCAGCGCCTTTGCCATCGGGACGACCGAGTTCGTCATCGTTGGCCTGTTACCCACCATTGGCGCCGACCTCGGCATCAGCCTGCCGTCCGCCGGCCTGCTGGTCAGCCTGTATGCCCTGGGCGTTGCCGTCGGCGCCCCGGTGCTGACCGCCCTCACCGGCAAGGTTCCACGCAAATTGCTGCTGTTGTCGCTGATGGTGCTGTTCACCCTCGGCAACCTGCTGGCCTGGCAAGCACCGGGCTACGAGTCGTTGATCCTCGCCCGGATCGTCACCGGCCTGGCCCACGGGGTGTTTTTCTCGATCGGTTCGACCATCGCCACCAGTCTAGTGCCGAAGGAAAAAGCCGCCAGCGCGATCGCCATCATGTTCACCGGCCTGACCGTGGCGCTGGTCACCGGCGTGCCGCTGGGGACACTCATCGGCCAGCATTTCGGCTGGCGTGAAACCTTCCTCGCCGTTTCGGCACTGGGCGTGATCGCCTTCATCGGCAGCCTGCTCTACGTACCGAACACTATCGCCCACACCAAACCCGCGTCGTTGTTGCAGCAATTGCAGGTGCTCAAGCAACCGCGCCTGTTGCTGGTGTATGCCATGACAGCCGTCGGCTACGGCGGTTCGTTCATCGCCTTTACCTTCCTCGCGCCGATTCTTCAGGACCTCTCCGGCTTCAGCGCCAGCACCGTCAGCCTGGTGTTGCTGGTCTACGGCATCTCCGTGGCCGTCGGCAACATCTGGGGCGGCAAACTGGCGGACCAGCGCGGCCCGATCAGCGCCCTGAAAATCATCTTCGCCCTGCTCGCCGCCGTGCTGTTCGTGCTGACCTTCACGGCCGGCAATCCTTGGCTGGCGCTGGCTACCGTGCTGGTGTGGGGCGCCGTGGCATTTGGCAATGTGCCGGGGTTGCAGGTGTATGTGGTACGTCAGGCTGAGCATCACACCCCGCAGGCGGTGGACGTGGCATCCGGCCTGAACATCGCGGCATTCAACCTCGGCATTGCCGGTGGCGCGTGGGGCGGTGGCCTGATCGTCGCCCACATGGGGTTGATTCACACCGCGTGGATCGGCGGTCTGGTGGTGTTGCTGGCGCTGGCATTGACCGCGTGGAGTGGACGTCTTGATCGCCTCGGCCCGGTCTATGCCGAACCGGCAGAAGGGACGACCCGGATAGTTGCTGGTCACTGAGGGACCCGGTGGGAGCAACTGTCTTCACCATGCCACTCGTCACCGCCATTCGGTACCGTCCGTAGCCCCATCGAAACTTTCGCCGCCGCCCCAGAGTCATCCAAGGACAGGAGCCGTCAGGCGGGAGGCGACATGACAGCGAATCACACCGATATTCCCGCACACTCAAACGCAACCGACATGCGGGTACAGGGTTCGTCCGTCACTTGTCGTTTCACGGTACTGACGGTCAACACCCATAAAGGTTTCACCGCGCTCAACCGGCGCTTCATCCTGCCGGAACTGCGTGAAGCGGTGCGCAGTGTGTCTGCCGATGTGGTGTTTTTGCAGGAAGTCCACGGCACCCACGAACAGCATCCCCGGCGCTACACCAACTGGCCGGCGATGCCGCAATACGAATTCCTTGCCGACAGCCTGTGGCCGCAGTTCGCCTATGGCCGCAATGCGGTGTATCCGGCGGGCGATCACGGCAATGCGCTGTTGTCGAAGTTCCAGATCATCCGCCACGACAACCTCGACGTATCCATCAGCGGCCACGAGAACCGCGGGCTCTTGCATTGCGTGTTGCGTTTGCCCGGCGACGGCCAGGAGGTGCATGCCATTTGCGTTCATCTGGGGCTGCGCGAAACCCATCGCACCGCGCAACTGAAGCTGCTCACCCAGCGCCTGGACGCCCTGCCCGGCGACGCCCCGGTGATTGTCGCCGGGGACTTCAACGACTGGCGCCAGCGCGCCGATGCGTTTCTCAAGCCCAGCGGTCTGCATGAAGTCTTCGCCGCGCTGCATGGCAAACCGGCGCGCAGTTTCCCCGCGCGCTTGCCGGCATTGCGCCTGGACCGCATCTACGTGCGCAACCTCAAGGCCAGCCATCCGCAAGTGCTGACCACCCGGCCCTGGTCGCATCTTTCCGACCACGCCCCGCTGTCGGTGGAAATCGAGCTATGAGCAGCCAATCGATGGAAAAAAACACGCTGGCAGACATTCCCGCCCCATCGATCCGCGAGCCGACAGCAGTCGATGTCGAATACGGCTGGCAAGGCAGCAATCGCGTCGAGTTGCTGGAAAACGGCGAGGCGTACTTTCCCCGGGTATTTGAAGCCTTGCGCCGGGCGCAAAGTGAAATACTGCTGGAAACCTTCATCCTGTTCGAGGACAAGGTTGGCAATGAGCTGCAACAGATCCTGATCGAAGCCGCTCAGCGCGGCGTACGCACCACCGTCAGCCTCGACGGCTTTGGCTGCGGCGAGCTGAGTACCGGGTTCCTCACCGCACTGACCGCGGCCGGGGTGCAACTGCAAATATTCGACCCGGCACCGAAACGCCTGGGCATCCGCACCAACTGGTTCCGGCGCCTGCACCGCAAGATTGTGGTGGTGGATGGCACCGTCGCGTTCGTCGGCGGGATCAACTTTTCCGCCGATCATCTGGTCGACTTCGGCCCCGAGGCCAAACAGGATTATTCGGTAGAAATTGAGGGTCCGGCAGTGGCCGATATCCATCACTTCGCCCTGCTGCAATGCGGTCGCCCGGTGCACGCCAAATACTGGTGGCAACGCCGTCGGCTGCGGCGTTCGGAACTCGCCTTCAGCGATCACGACGGCCAGGTGCGGCTGGTGTACCGCGACAACGGTGAACACCCGACCGACATCGAGGAGGTTTACCGCCTGGTGTTGCGCCAGGCGCAGCGCCGAGTGGTGATCGCCAACGCCTACTTCTTTCCCGGTTTCCGCTTGCTGCGCGAGATCCGCAACGCGGCCCGCCGAGGCGTGGATGTGCGGCTGATCCTGCAGGGCCAGCCAGACATGCGGGTGGCCAGGCTCGCCGCGCGCATGACCTATGACTACCTGCTCAAGTCCGGGGTGAAGATCTACGAATATTGCGACCGCCCGCTGCACGGCAAGGTCGCCTTGGTGGACGAGGACTGGAGCACCGTTGGCTCCAGCAACCTCGACCCGTTGAGCCTGTCGATGAATCTGGAAGCCAACGTGCTGATCCGCGACCAGGCCTTCAATCGTCATCTGTTCGATCGCCTGGAAGACCTCAGCGATAACCATTGCAAGGCCATGTCTCCCGACATCGCGCCACGCGGGCGTGTCTGGCACATGACCATCGGTTTTCTGGTGTTTCACTTCCTGCGGCATTTCCCGGCATGGGCCGGTTGGTTGCCGGCGCATAAACCTCGCCTGAAACCCTTCCACCCGCCAACCGGAAGCGCTGACCATGAACCGCGCTGAGACCCACCCGGCCTCTCAGGGCAAAAGCTCCGGCAAGTCCCATTGGCGTCGCTGGAAACGACCGCTGACGATGCTGTTTTTCCTGATGCTGATCGTGCTGTTCACGACGCTCGCCCAGCGCATCGAGTGGAACGAAGTGTTCGATAACCTGGCCGATTTCAAGGTGCGCACGTTGATCATTGCTTCGGGGCTGACCCTGGTGAGTTTTCTGGTGTACGCCTGCTTCGACCTGATTGGTCGCACCTACATCCGCCAGAACCTGACCTGGAAGCAGATCCTGCCCGTGGGGATCATCAGCTACGCCTTCAACCTGAATCTGAGCGCATGGGTCGGCGGCATCGCCATGCGTTACCGGTTGTATTCGCGGCTCGGGGTGAGCAAGAGCAACATCGCGAAAATCCTTGGCCTGAGCCTGGCGACCAACTGGTTCGGCTACATGATAATTGCCGGCGCCGTGTTCAGCAGCGGGCTGGTGCACATGCCACCGGGCTGGAAACTCAGCAGTAGTGCGCTGCAAGGCGTGGGGGGTTTGTTATTGCTGCTGAGCGCCGGGTACCTGGCGGCGTGCCGGTTTGCCAAACGTCGGGAGTGGGCGACTCGCGGCGTGGAAATTGATCTGCCGTCGCTGCGCATGGCGGTGCTGCAACTGACCCTCGGGGCTCTGAACTGGTCGCTGATGGCGGCGGTGATTTTCACCTTGCTGCCGAGCAAACTGGACTATCCATTGGTACTTGGCGTGTTGTTGATCAGCGCCATCGCCGGAGTCATTACCCACATCCCGGCCGGGCTCGGCGTGCTCGAGGCGGTGTTCGTGGCGCTGCTGCAACACGAGGTTTCACGGGGCAGCCTGGTGGCGGGACTGCTGGCCTATCGGGCGATTTATTTCATTTTGCCGCTGTTGATTACCGTGGTGATGTATTTGCTGGTGGAGGCCAAGGCCAAGGCGTTGCGGATCGAGAAAAAACCCAAGTGACGGGGTGGTTGTGAGGACGCTATCGCGAGCAGGCTCGCTCCCACATTGGATCTCAGGAGTTCCACAAAAACTGTATTCACCACTGAACTACTGTGGGAGCGAGCCTGCTCGCGATTGGTAGCAAGATCACCGCAAATTTCAAGATGATTGAATAATGCTCAACCGCTCCCCCACCACCATCTCGGTAATCCAGCCGACGAGGATCGAGGTGTAGGCCTGCTGCGAAACCGGGTCGTTCAGCGCATGGTCGGCACCGTCGATGATGCGGTGAGTCAGCGAGTGCGTCTGCTGACAGGCTGCCCGATAGCTCATGATCGTCGCGTGGGGCACGTATTCGTCGGTCTCGGACTGCACCAGAAGCACGTCCCCGGTGAATTGCGAGCAAGCATGCAAGGCACGGTTGCTGTCGGCACGCACCAGGGTGCCTCGGTAATCACGCAGATCCAGTTTGTCCAGATCGCGTTTCGGCGTGTGCCATTGCTCGTCGCGATACAACGCCGGCACCCGTAGCGCCAGCCAGCGCACTGGCCTGAGCGAGGTCAGAATCGAGGCCAGATACCCCCCGTAACTGGTGCCGACCACCGCAATCGCCGACGTATCGAGAGCCGGGTGCGCGAGCAATCGGTCATAGGCTGCCAGCAGGTCGCGCAGGTTGTCTTCGCGGGTCACCCGGGACAATGGAATGCCGGTGCCGCTGGTGTGCCCGCGCAGGTCGAAGGTCAGGCAGACACAGCCCAACCCGGCGATGCCTTTGGCGCGCTCCAGGTCCCGCTCCTGACTGCCGCCCCAACCGTGCACGAAGAGCACGCCGGGGACCTTCGATTTGGGGCTCAGGAAGGTCCCACTCATCTGTTCGTCGTCGATGTCGATCTGAATGGATTCGCTTCTAGCCGTCATAGGATTTGACCGTCACGTACTTGAGGAGAAAGTCACTGGTCTGCGCCCGCCCGCGGTACACCTCGATGGCGTCCGCCGGCAGCGGCTGATCGCTGTAGGTTTCCACCGAAGACACACGAATCGCACACATCCCCGGATCGTTGACGAAACGCTGCAAGGCCGCCACCTCGGCACTGCTGGCACCGCCCATGCGCCAGGACTGTTCGAGCACACCACTGCGCTGTTTGCCGTCGCTATCGATGCCCTGAGCGATGTCGTAGTTGCGCCGTGACGCGTAGAAACGCGGATAGGCTTCATCCGCAGCGCTGTCGAACACCTGCGCTTGCTTGATAGCCACCCGCACATCATCGGCCAGGTCCAGCTTCAGTAAATCGACGTAGCTGCCCTGCACCACCAACAGGTTCGAGCCGCCATACACCTCTTCGCCCCTTGCGTCCTTGGTCAAGTATTGTTCACCGCAGTAACTCAGCACCTTGTCGCCGATGAAACTCTGACCGACGCTGTGGGTGATCACTTGATCCAGGTCCTGCTCCAACACCACGCCTTCCGTGAACAGCGTTTTGGCTTCGGGCCGGGCGAGGATTTCGTCGAACCGGTCGAGGCTGTCGATCACTTCCTGACCCCGCCCGGCGCAGGCGTGAATCGGCTTGAGGCGGATCGGGCCGGTATAGAGCAGATGCTTCGCCGCTGGCCGTGCATCCTCCAGCGAGAACACGCTGAGACCGTCGAGCACGACACTGCGCACCCGCTCGGAAAACAATGGTGTCCAGCCTTGCGGTGCATGGGCGTGGTGGTTGAGCAATCCATGACTGATGGCTTTGGTGCACATGAAGTCGTGGTCGACATAACCGCCCCAAAAATCCTCCGGCCCCTTGACCCCTAGTTGCCGGGCAGCCGCAGCGCCCACCAGGGTCTGGGTCGGCAACAGGTAGAGGTCCCGTCCTTCATGCAACTGCGGGTCGTAGCTGCCGCCGTACTTGAGCCCCAGTATCTGCGCCAGCCAGCGGGCCAGTGCACGGTTGGTTTCAACTTCGTGCACTGGCGCGTCGGCGAGCACCGAATGGGCGACCACCAGTTTCCTGCGGTTTGTTGGGGTCATGCATCCCCCTTTCAATCGACGCTTGATGAATGTAGCTGAAGGGGTGCAGAGATCAGGCCAAGGCCCGGTGCGGGAAAAGGGGGTTTTAAATCAGCCCGTTGCGCAAAAAGTGATGGCATGGGGCCTGTTTTATTCTGCACGACGCCCTTTGATATTCCGGCATTTTGCACGACTCTCTGTGGGAGCGAGCCTGCTCCGGGCGGCGTTCCGACGATCAGGCCAACACCATCAACATTGATGTAGCCTGACACACCGCGTTCGCGGGCAAGCCCGCTCCTACAGGTTATTGGCAGTACAGCGACTACCGCACAGCAGCACCCGGCGTCACACCAAACCTCGACCGATAATCACTCGGCACCAGCCCGGTGATTTTCTTGAACGTCGCACGAAACGCCCCGGGGTCCTGATAACCGACGGTCCAGGCGATGTGGTCGATGGTGCCGTTGGTGAACTCAAGCATTTCCCGGGCCTTGCCGACTCGCAGATGCTGGCAGTATTCGGTGGGTTTGAGCCCGGTGGCCGCGCGGAAGCGTCGCAGGAAGGTGCGCTCTTCCAGGCCTGCCTTTTCGGCCATCGCCGCCAGCGACACATCGGTTGCCCCGGTACTTTGCAGCCAGTGTTGCACCTTGAGGATCGCCGCATCGCCATGGCTGAGAATCGGCGCAAAATTACTGCCGCACTCGCTGGCGCTGTCGCAGTGCTCCACCACCAGAAAACGTGCGGTATTGGTGGCAATGCTCGGTCCCAGCAACCGGTTGACCAGCCGCAAACCCAGTTCGGACCAGGCCATCAGCCCAGCGGTGGTAATCAGATCGCCGTCATCGACAATCGGTGTGTCGGCCTTGAGCCTGATCGCCGGGTAACGTTCGGCGAAGGCTTTGGCCGAGGTCCAGTGGGTGGTGGCGCTACGACCGTCGAGCAGACCGCTTTCAGCCAACAGGATAGAGCCCACGCAAACACCGCCCAGTGTCGCGCCGCTGGCATGTTGCTCACGCAACCAGCGGATCAATCCCTGTGGCGCCTGGCCTTCGGAAAAACCGCCGATCGATGGCGGAATCAACACGGCCACCAGGGTGCGCTCCGGGCCGGGATGGCTGTCGAAGACCCGAACTGGCGGCTGATCACCCTCGACCTGCCAATGGCTGACCCGCAGCAGCGGCAACTGCGCAGACTGATGCTCGGTGGCGATCCGGTTGGCCACCCCGAACAGGTCGGTCAAGCCATGCACCGCCGCCATCTGCGCGCCGGGATAGATCAACACACCGAGCTCGGCGATTGCCCTTTCTGCATCCATTGTCAGTTTTCCCCCTCTTATTGTCGGTGCGGCCAATCCCCGGACCGCCTGCCAGCGCCAATACTTCATTCCACACCCAACACACACTTCGAGGAAACAGTCATGGCCAAGCAAGCGCTCATCGTAGTCGATATCCAGAACGACTACTTCCCCCAAGGAAAGTGGCCACTGGTCGGCGCCGACGCCGCCGCCGACAACGCCGCACGCCTGATCAAGACCTTCCGCGACGCCGGTGATTCTGTGGTGCACATCCGCCACGAATTCACCTCCGAAGAGGCACCGTTTTTCACCCCGAACTCCGAAGGCGCCAAGCTGCACCCGAAAGTGCTCAACCGTGCCGACGAACCGCTGGTGCTCAAGCACTTCGTCAATTCGTTCCGCGAAACCGGGCTGAAATCGATCCTCGATGAGCAAGACATCAAGGAGCTGGTGGTCGTGGGCAGCATGAGCCACATGTGTGTGGACGCCATCACCCGTGCGGCGGCGGACTTTGGCTATAAGGTGACAGTGATCCACGACGCCTGCGCCACCCGCGACCTGGAATTCAATGGCGTGGCGGTTCCGGCGGCGCAGGTTCATGCGGCGTTCATGGCGGCCCTGGCGTTTGCGTATGCCAGTGTGGTGTCGACCAACGAGTTCCTCGCGGCCTGAGTCTTCAAATAAATTTCACCGCCCATAAAAAAACCCGCACTTCAGACCGAAGTGCGGGTTTTGTTTTGTCAGCTTGCCGCTTGTAACTGTTTTAGAACGGGATATCGTCATCAAAGCTGTCGAAATCCGGGGCCGGCTGAGGAGCAGCCTGCTGTGGAGCCGGGCGCGACTGTTGCGGCGCCGACTGCTGTGGACGCGGAGCCTGCTGGCGCGGAGCGGGTTGCTGGTAGTTGTTACCGCCGCCCTGGCCTTGCTGGTCGCCCTGTGGACGGCCGCCCAGCAGTTGCATGGTGCCTTGCATGTCGACCACGATTTCGGTGGTGTAACGCTTGATACCGTCTTTTTCCCACTCGCGGGTCTGCAGCTTGCCTTCGATGTACACCTGCGAACCTTTACGCAGGTATTCGCCTGCGATTTCCGCAACTTTGCCGAACATCGACACACGGTGCCATTCGGTCTTTTCGACTTTCTGACCGGTTTGCTTGTCGGTCCACTGTTCGCTGGTCGCCAGACTCAGGTTGGTCACGGCGTTACCGTTAGGCAAGTAGCGAACTTCGGGATCCTGGCCGCAAGTGCCGACCAATATGACTTTGTTAACCCCACGGGCCATAACGTTCTCCTAGGCTACGCACGCTGCCCCGGCCGGGTTGTTCACCAGGCACTCAAGGGTGGTGCGATCCAATAGTTCGGTGTCCAGTTTGATGTAAATCGCCGCCTCTTCTGCGACGATGACTGCATCTGTTACCCCTACGACCGCCTTCAGGCGCTCGACCAGACCCGCTTCGCGGATCGCCTCGGGCGACAACGGCAAGCGCAGGCTCGTGACGTAGGGAGGTTCGCGCATGGTAACAGCAAAGGCCAGCCAGAGGGCAGCCAGACCGGCGCATCCGAGGAACACAACCGACAGACCGCCATGCTGGAACAGCCAGCCGCCAAGAATGCCGCCCAATGCCGACCCGAGGAACTGGCTGGTGGAATAAACCCCCATCGCAGTGCCCTTGCCGCCGGCCGGTGAAACCTTGCTGATCAGCGATGGCAACGAAGCTTCCAGCAGATTGAACGCGGTGAAGAACACCACCGTACCGATCACCAGAGCCCGCAAGCTGTCGCCGAACTGCCAGAAGAATAGCTCAGTGAGCATCAGCGTCACGACGGAGCCGAGTAAAACTCGTTTCATTTTGCGTTTCTTCTCGCCGTAGATAATGAACGGGATCATGGCGAAGAAAGAAATCAGCAGCGCGGTCAGGTACACCCACCAGTGCTGCTCTTTGGGCAGCCCGGCCTTCTCGACCAGCGCCAGTGGCAAGGCGACGAAGCTGGACATCAACATCGCGTGCAACACAAAAATGCCCAGGTCCAGGCGCAGCAGGTCCGGATGCTTGAGGGTCGGTATCAGCGCCTGGCGCGCGACACCGGACTCGCGATGCTGCAACGGGCCGGTGGAGCGCGGCACCATGAACATCACGATCACGATGCCGAACAGTGCCATACCGCCGGTGGCAAGGAACAATCCGGACAGTCCGAAGGCGCGGGTCAGCAGCGGGCCGACCACCATGGCCACCGCAAACGACAGGCCGATGGTCATGCCGATCATGGCCATGGCCTTGGTCCGGTGCTGCTCGCGGGTCAGGTCGGACAGCAAGGCCATGACCGCCGCGGAAATCGCCCCGGCGCCCTGCAGGATCCGGCCGGCAATCACGCCCCAGATCGAGTCGGCATTGGCTGCCAGCAGACTGCCGAGGGCAAACACAATCAGGCCCAGGTAAATCACCGGGCGGCGACCGATGCGGTCGGAAATGAAACCGAAAGGAATCTGGAACACTGCCTGGGTCAGGCCATAAGCGCCAATCGCCAGACCGATCAGGGCCGGCGTGGCTCCGGCCAGATCCATCCCATAGGTCGCCAGTACCGGCAACACCATGAACATGCCAAGCATACGGAAGGCGAACACCAGGGCCAGACCGCTTGCTGCGCGGGTCTCGCTGCCACTCATGCGCTCGCTGTGGGGATCGTGCATGGAAAAACCTCATGTGAACCGGCGGCGATTCTACCAGTCCCATCGATTGGCAGGGTATATCGCGACGCTTTGACGCGCATTGCTGACACACTCTTCATGTAAGACGGTAACCCTCTCGTTTGATAGTGTGCATCCATCCAGTATTTGGCCGTATACTCCTACGTTTTCGACGCCCGCCAAGCGAGGCCACCTTGGACAAGATCCTGATTCGTGGGGCTCGAACCCACAACCTGAAGAACATCGACCTGACCCTGCCACGGGACAAGCTGATCGTCATCACCGGCCTGTCCGGCTCCGGCAAGTCATCCCTGGCTTTCGACACCCTGTACGCCGAGGGTCAGCGCCGCTACGTCGAATCGCTGTCGGCCTACGCCCGGCAGTTCCTGTCGATGATGGAAAAACCCGACGTCGACACCATCGAAGGCCTGTCGCCGGCGATCTCCATCGAGCAGAAGTCCACCTCGCACAACCCGCGTTCGACGGTCGGCACCATCACCGAAATCTACGACTACCTGCGCCTGCTATATGCTCGCGTGGGTATTCCCCGTTGCCCGGATCACGACATCCCGCTGGAAGCGCAGACCGTCAGCCAGATGGTCGATCTGGTCCTCGCCGAACCGGAGGGCAGCAAGCTGATGCTGCTGGCGCCGGTCATCCGCGAGCGCAAAGGCGAGCACCTGTCGGTTTTCGAAGAGCTGCGCGCACAGGGCTTCGTCCGCGCCCGAATCAACGGCAAGCTCTATGAGCTGGACGAAGCCCCCAAGCTCGACAAGCAGAAAAAACATACCATCGATGTCGTGGTCGACCGCTTCAAGGTTCGCGCCGACCTGCAACAACGCCTGGCCGAATCCTTCGAGACCGCGCTGAAACTGGCGGACGGCATCGCCCTGGTGGCACCGATGGACGACGAGCCGGGTGAAGAGATGATCTTCTCCGCACGCTTCGCCTGCCCGATTTGTGGCCACGCCATCAGCGAGCTTGAGCCAAAACTGTTCTCCTTCAACAACCCGGCCGGCGCATGTCCGACCTGCGATGGCTTGGGGGTGAAGCAGTTCTTCGACATCAAGCGCCTGGTCAACGGCGAACTGACCCTGGCCGAAGGGGCGATTCGCGGTTGGGATCGACGCAACGTCTATTACTTCCAGATGCTCGGCTCGCTGGCCTCGCACTACAAGTTCAGCCTGGAAGTACCGTTCAACGAACTGCCGGCCGATCAGCAGAAATTCATCCTGCACGGCAGCGGTTCGCAAAACGTCGACTTCAAATACCTGAACGACCGTGGCGATATCGTCAAACGCTCGCATCCGTTCGAAGGCATCGTGCCGAACCTGGAGCGACGCTACCGCGAAACCGAATCCGCGTCGGTGCGTGAAGAGCTGGCCAAGTTCCTCAGCACCCAGTCCTGCCCGGACTGCCGCGGCACCCGCCTGCGGCGTGAGGCGCGGCACGTGTGGGTCGGCGAGAAAACCCTGCCGGCGGTAACCAACCTGCCGATCGGCGATGCGTCCGATTATTTTGGCGGGCTCAAGCTCACCGGCCGGCGTGGCGAAATTGCCGACAAGATCCTCAAGGAAATCCGCGAACGCCTGCAGTTCCTGGTCAACGTCGGCCTCGACTATCTGTCGCTGGATCGCAGCGCGGACACCTTGTCCGGTGGCGAGGCCCAGCGTATTCGTCTGGCCAGCCAGATTGGCGCCGGCCTGGTGGGCGTTCTGTACATCCTTGACGAACCCTCCATCGGCCTCCATCAGCGCGACAACGACCGGTTGCTGGGCACCCTCAAGCACCTGCGCGATATCGGTAACACGGTGATCGTGGTCGAGCACGACGAAGACGCGATTCGTCTGGCCGACTACGTGGTGGACATCGGCCCGGGCGCTGGCGTCCACGGCGGGCACATCGTCGCCGAAGGCACACCGGCCGAGGTCATGGCGCATCCGGACTCACTGACGGGCAAATACCTGTCGGGCCGGGTGAAGATCGAAGTCCCGGCCAAACGCACACCGCGCAACAAGAAGCTGACGCTGGCGCTCAAGGGCGCGCGCGGCAACAACCTGCGCAATGTCGACCTGGAGATTCCGATCGGCCTGCTGACCTGTGTCACCGGCGTGTCCGGCTCCGGCAAGTCGACGCTGATCAACAACACCCTGTTCCCGCTGAGCGCCACGGCGCTGAATGGCGCCACTACCCTCGAAGCGGCCGTCCACGACAGCATCAAGGGCCTGGAGCACCTGGACAAGGTCGTCGACATCGACCAGAGCCCTATCGGTCGCACACCGCGCTCCAACCCGGCGACCTACACCGGGCTGTTTACACCGATCCGCGAGTTGTTCGCCGGCGTACCGGAGTCCCGCTCCCGGGGCTATGGGCCGGGGCGCTTCTCCTTCAACGTCAAGGGCGGCCGCTGCGAGGCATGTCAAGGCGACGGACTGATCAAGGTCGAGATGCACTTCCTGCCGGACATCTATGTGCCGTGCGACGTGTGCAAGAGCAAGCGCTACAACCGCGAGACCCTGGAGATCAAGTACAAGGGCAAGAGCATCCACGAAACCCTCGAGATGACCATCGAGGAAGCACGGGAGTTCTTCGATGCCGTACCGGCCCTGGCGCGCAAGCTGCAAACGTTGATGGACGTCGGTCTGTCGTACATCAAGCTGGGGCAATCGGCGACCACGCTGTCCGGCGGTGAAGCCCAACGGGTGAAGCTGTCCCGCGAGCTGTCCAAGCGTGATACCGGCAAGACCCTGTACATCCTCGATGAACCGACCACCGGGCTGCACTTCGCGGATATCCAGCAACTGCTGGACGTGCTGCATCGCCTGCGCGACCACGGCAACACCGTGGTGGTGATCGAACACAACCTGGACGTGATCAAGACCGCTGACTGGCTGGTGGACCTGGGTCCGGAGGGTGGTTCCAAGGGCGGGCAGATCATTGCCGTCGGCACGCCCGAGGAAGTGTCAGAGATGAAGCAATCCCATACCGGTTACTACCTCAAGCCGCTGTTGGAGCGTGACAGGGCTTAACCGGGACCCATGAAAAAGCCCCTGTCACTTCATCAGTGACAGGGGCTTTTTTGTATCTGTAGGAGCGAGCTTGCTCCGGGCGGCGTTCCGACGAAGGTCGTAAACGATAACGCAGCGCCTTCAGATTTTTCGCGAGCAAGCTCGCTCCTACAAAAGACGCTGGGGCTTCCCCTATGCAATCAGGTGTGGGATTGCAGGTAGTTCTCAAGCCCGATCAACTTGATCAGACCCAACTGCTTCTCGAGCCAGTAGGTGTGATCTTCTTCGGTGTCATGCAATTGAACCCGCAGCATTTCGCGGCTGACATAGTCCTTGTGCTGCTCGCAGAGCTTGATGCCCTTGCACAGCGCAGCACGGACCTTGTATTCCAGGCGCAAATCCGCTTCGAGCATCTCGGTCACCGTGGTGCCGACATCGAGATCGTCCGGACGCATGCGCGGCGTGCCTTCGAGCATCAGAATCCGGCGCATCAGGGCATCAGCGTGCCCTGCTTCCTCTTCCATCTCGTGGTTGATTCGTTCGTAGAGCTTGGTGAAACCCCAGTCCTCATACATCCGCGAGTGGACGAAATATTGATCACGCGCGGCCAGTTCGCCGGTCAGCAACGTGTTGAGGTAATCGATCACATCTGGGTGGCCTTGCATCGCCCTACATCTCCCTGCTTGAAAGTTGTAGTTTGAACCAACATGCCCTTATCGTCACTCGCAAGACGCAATAAAAGCGAAGATATTCTGAGAAAAGCGGCTGAAATAACGCAAAAAACCGCCCAAACAAGGGCGGTTCTGCTTCTCATTTAGACTTCGTTAAGCTGTACGTTGAGCAGCTTTGCGATTGCTTCTCCATACGCCGGGTCAGCCTTGTAGAAATGCTGCAACTGACGGTCAACCACATCACTCGACACCCCCGCCATCGCACCGGCGATGTTGCTGACCAGCAGTGATTTCTGCTCTTCAGACATCAAGCGAAACAACGCGCCGGCGTGACTGTAGTAATCAGTATCTTCACGGTGGTCGTAACGATCGGCAGCACCACCGAGGGCCAATGCCGGCTCTGCGTAACGAGGCGCCTGCTTCGGCGACTCGACATAGCTGTTCGGCTCGTAGTTCGGTGTCGCACCACCATTGCTGCCAAAAGCCATCGAGCCATCGCGCTGGTAAGTATTGACCGGACTCCGCGGAGCGTTGACTGGCAATTGCTGGTGATTGGTGCCGACACGGTAGCGATGAGCGTCCGCGTAGGCGAAGACCCGACCTTGCAGCATACGATCCGGCGACAGACCAACACCAGGGACCATATTGCTGGGACCGAACGCGGCTTGCTCAACTTCCGCGAAGTAGTTCTGCGGATTGCGATTGAGCTCAAGTTCTCCAACTTCAATCAGTGGAAACTCTTTCTGCGACCAGGTTTTGGTGACATCAAACGGGTTCTCGTAGTGCGCCGCCGCCTGAGCCTCGCTCATGATCTGAATGCACACGCGCCATTTCGGGAAATCACCCTGCTCGATGGCATTGAACAGGTCGCGCTGGGCGTAATCCGGATCAGTACCCGCAAGGCGCGCAGCCTCGGCAGGAGCAAGGTTCTTGATCCCCTGTTTGGTCTTGTAGTGCCACTTCACCCAATGACGCTCACCTTGAGCGTTGATGAGGCTATAAGTGTGGCTGCCAAAGCCGTGCATGTGGCGGTATCCGTCAGGAATACCCCGGTCGGAGAACAGGATGGTGACCTGGTGCAGCGCCTCGGGCGAATGCGACCAGAAGTCCCACATCATCTGGACACTCTTCAGGTTGCTTTGCGGCAAACGCTTCTGGGTGTGGATAAAGTCCGGAAACTTCAGTGGATCGCGAATGAAGAACACAGGGGTGTTGTTGCCAACGATGTCCCAGTTGCCTTCCTCGGTGTAAAACTTCAAGGCAAAGCCGCGCGGATCACGCTCGGTATCGGCCGAACCACGCTCGCCACCCACGGTGGAAAACCGCAGGAAAGTCGGGGTTTGCTTGCCGACTGCCTCAAACAGCTTCGCACTGGTGTATTGAGTGATATCGCGCGTCACGGTGAACGTACCGTAGGCACCCGAGCCTTTGGCGTGTACACGGCGCTCAGGGATGTTTTCACGGTTGAAGTGGGCAAGCTTCTCGATCAGGTGAAAGTCGTCGAGCAGCAGCGGGCCACGAGGGCCGGCGGAACGGGAATTCTGGTTATCGGCAACAGGAGCGCCACTGGCGGTGGTAAGCGTTGTGTTTTGGCTCATGCGATCTTCCTTCCTCTGTCGGTCTTGAACTGCCGGCTAATCGGCTGAGAAGGAGTATTGATCATCAATATGACACCTACAAATTCATTAACTTGCAGACATCGATAGAAAAATACTAATGATCATCCCCGTCACATGATGACGACACAGACGAAGGAAACGCTTGTACAAAAGGCGCGTTTCTTACAGGCACAAAAAACCGGGCACTAGGCCCGGTTCTTTGTTTCAGACTGACGTCTTACTCGGCAGATACAGCTTCGCCAGCAGTAGCACGATCAACCAACTCGACGTACGCCATAGGCGCGTTGTCGCCAGCGCGGAAACCGCACTTGAGGATGCGCAGGTAGCCACCCTCACGGGTAGCGTAACGCTTGCCCAGGTCGTTGAAGAGCTTACCAACGATAGCTTTCGAACGAGTACGGTCGAAAGCCAGACGGCGGTTAGCAACGCTATCTATCTTGGCCAAAGTGATCAGCGGCTCGGCAACGCGGCGCAGTTCTTTAGCTTTTGGCAGAGTAGTTTTGATCAGCTCGTGCTCGAACAGCGACACCGCCATGTTTTGGAACATGGCCTTGCGGTGCGAGCTGGTGCGGCTCAGGTGACGACCACTTTTACGATGACGCATGGTTCATTCCTTACCAAACACTACGTTCGGTGATTACGACGATCAGGCAGTCGCCTTGTCGTCCTTCTTAAGACTTGCAGGCGGCCAGTTGTCGAGGCGCATGCCGAGGGACAGACCGCGGGAGGCCAGAACGTCCTTGATTTCAGTCAAGGATTTCTTGCCCAGGTTCGGAGTCTTCAACAGCTCTACTTCGGTACGCTGAATCAGGTCACCGATGTAGTAGATGTTTTCCGCCTTAAGGCAGTTAGCCGAACGTACAGTCAGTTCCAGATCGTCAACCGGGCGAAGCAGGATCGGATCGATCTCGTCTTCCTGCTCGACAACCACTGGCTCACTGTCACCCTTGAGGTCGACGAACGCAGCCAACTGCTGTTGCAGGATGGTTGCAGCGCGGCGAATTGCCTCTTCAGGATCCAGAGTACCGTTGGTTTCCAGATCAATAACCAGCTTGTCCAGGTTAGTACGCTGCTCGACACGGGCGTTTTCCACCACGTATGCGATACGGCGAACCGGGCTGAACGAAGAGTCAAGCTGCAAGCGACCGATGCTGCGGCTTTCGTCTTCATCGCTCTGACGCGAATCTGCCGGTTCATAACCACGACCACGAGCTACTACGAGCTTCATGTTCAGGGCGCCGTTAGACGCCAGGTTAGCGATTACGTGATCGGGATTAACGATCTCGACATCATGATCCAGCTGAATATCGGCAGCGGTAACCACCCCCGAACCCTTCTTCGACAAGGTCAGCGTAACTTCGTCACGACCGTGCAGCTTGATAGCCAGACCTTTAAGGTTCAACAGGATTTCAATGACGTCTTCCTGTACACCTTCGATGGCGCTGTACTCGTGGAGCACACCGTCAATCTCGGCCTCGACTACTGCACAGCCGGGCATTGAGGACAACAGGATGCGGCGCAGCGCGTTGCCCAGGGTATGGCCAAAGCCACGCTCGAGAGGCTCGAGAGTGATCTTGGCGCGGGTTGGACTGACAACCTGCACATCAATGTGGCGGGGTGTCAGGAACTCATTTACCGAAATCTGCATGGATGCACCTATTTTCTAGCCCTTACTTGGAGTAGAGCTCGACAATCAGGCTTTCGTTGATGTCGGCGGACAGATCACTGCGAGCTGGAACGTTCTTGAAAACGCCCGACTTCTTCTCAGTGTCTACTTCTACCCATTCTACGCGGCCACGTTGGGCACACAGATCGAGAGCTTGGACAATGCGAAGTTGATTTTTTGCTTTCTCGCGAACAGCGACCACGTCACCAGCACGAACCTGGTAGGACGGAACGTTAACGGTCTGACCGTTTACGCTGATCGACTTGTGCGATACCAGCTGACGGGATTCGGCACGAGTCGAACCAAAGCCCATACGGTATACAACGTTGTCCAGACGGCATTCGAGCAGTTGCAGCAGGTTTTCACCGGTTGCACCTTTCTTGCCAGCAGCTTCTTTGTAGTAGCCGCTGAATTGACGCTCGAGAACGCCGTAGATACGACGGACCTTCTGCTTTTCACGCAGTTGGGTGCCGTAATCGGACTGGCGACCGCGGCGTTGGCCGTGGATACCAGGTGCTGCTTCAATGTTGCACTTCGATTCGATCGCGCGCACGCCGCTCTTCAGGAAGAGATCGGTGCCTTCGCGACGAGCGAGTTTGCATTTTGGACCAATGTAACGAGCCATTCTTTACAATCTCCTGGATTACACGCGGCGCTTCTTCGGCGGACGGCACCCGTTGTGCGGGATTGGCGTCACGTCGGTGATGCTGGCGATCTTGTAGCCACAGCCGTTCAAAGCGCGGACTGCGGATTCACGACCTGGACCTGGACCTTTGACGTTGACGTCGAGGTTTTTCAGGCCGTATTCCAGCGCAGCTTGACCAGCACGTTCAGCAGCTACTTGAGCAGCAAACGGGGTGGACTTGCGGGAACCGCGGAAACCCGAACCACCGGAGGTAGCCCAGGAAAGAGCGTTACCTTGACGGTCGGTGATGGTCACGATGGTGTTGTTAAAAGATGCATGGATGTGGGCGATGCCATCAACCACTGTCTTTTTAACTTTTTTACGAGGACGAGCAGCAGGTTTTGCCATGATTAAATTCCTGTCGATTCGCTGGGGCGATTACTTGCGGATCGGCTTACGCGGACCTTTACGGGTACGCGCGTTGGTCTTGGTACGCTGACCGCGTACTGGAAGACCGCGACGATGACGCAGACCGCGATAGCAACCGAGGTCCATCAAGCGCTTGATTTTCATGTTGATTTCGCGACGCAGGTCACCTTCAGTGGTGAACTTCGCCACTTCGCCACGCAGCTGTTCAATTTGCTCGTCGCTCAGATCTTTGATCTTTGCTGCTGGGTTTACCCCAGTCTCTGCACAAATTTTCTGTGCAGTAGTGCGACCAACACCATAGATGTAGGTCAGCGAGATAACAGTATGCTTGTTATCTGGAATGTTAACGCCTGCAATACGGGCCATTCAGTGGGACTCCAATTGACAGCTACCTACGCCCCGGAAGCCAAGAAATAGGGCGCGAGATAATATCGCTGTAATAACAAATAATCAACCCGGCAGCGCACTAGCTGCCGGGCTTGAAGCACAATCACACTCAGCCTTGGCGCTGTTTGTGACGCGGTTCCGCGCTGCAAATTACTCGAACAACACCTTCGCGGCGAATAATCTTGCAGTTACGGCACAGCTTTTTCACCGATGCACGAACTTTCATCACCAACTCCTCGAACCTTATAGGTCAGCGCAGCATGCCGCTGCCGTAACCCTTCAGGTTGGCTTTCTTCATCAGGGATTCGTACTGGTGCGAAACGAGGTGCGATTGTACTTGGGACATGAAGTCCATCACAACCACGACGACGATCAGCAACGAGGTCCCGCCAAGGTAGAACGGTACGTTGGCTGCAACCACCAGGAACTGGGGCAACAGGCAGACGGCCGTCATGTAAAGAGCACCGAACATGGTCAAGCGAGTCAGAACGCCATCAATGTAGCGCGCAGACTGCTCACCTGGACGGATGCCCGGAATAAAGGCACCGGACTTCTTCAGGTTTTCCGCTACGTCTTTCGGATTGAACATCAACGCCGTATAGAAGAAGCAGAAGAAAATAATCCCTGCACTAAACAGCAGAATATTCAACGGCTGACCAGGAGCGATCGACTGCGAGATGTCCTGCAACCAGCCCATACCTTCAGACTGACCGAACCAGGCACCCAACGAAGCCGGGAACAGCAAAATGCTGCTCGCGAAAATAGCCGGAATAACACCGGCCATGTTCACCTTCAGCGGCAAGTGGCTGGTCTGCGCAGCGAAGACCTTGCGGCCCTGCTGACGCTTGGCGTAGTGAACAGCAATACGACGCTGACCACGCTCAATGAACACCACGAAACCGATAATCGCTACTGCCAGCAAACCGATGGCAACCAGGGCGAAGATGTTGATATCACCCTGACGTGCAGACTCGAAAGACTGCCCGATCGCTCTCGGAAGACCGGCGACGATACCCGAAAAAATCAACATCGAGATACCGTTGCCAACACCACGCTCAGTAATCTGCTCACCCAGCCACATCATGAACATCGCACCAGCCACAAACGTGGATACCGCGACGAAATGGAAGCCAAAGTCACCAGTGAACGCAACGCCCTGCCCCGCCAGACCAATGGACATGCCAATGGCCTGGACGAGAGCGAGGACGACAGTGCCGTAGCGGGTGTACTGGCTGATCTTGCGACGGCCAGCTTCACCTTCCTTCTTCAACTGCTCCAGCTGCGGGCTGACGGCGGTCATCAGTTGCATGATGATCGATGCCGAGATGTACGGCATGATCCCCAGTGCAAAGATGCTCATCCGTTCCAGCGCGCCGCCGGAAAACATGTTGAACAAGCTAAGAATGGTCCCCTCATTCTGTCGAAACAGGTCCGCGAGTCGGTCCGGGTTGATACCTGGAACCGGGATGTGTGCGCCTATTCGGTAGACGATAATCGCCAGGAACAGAAAACGCAGACGAGCCCAGAGTTCAGACATACCGCCTTTGCCGAGCGCAGAGAGAGCACCTTGCTTAGCCATTTATTCCTCGAACTTGCCGCCAGCTGCTTCGATAGCCGCACGCGCACCTTTGGTGGCGCCGATTCCCTTGCCGATAGTGACAGCGCGAGTCACTTCACCGGACAGCATGATTTTCACACGCTGTACGTTGACGTTGATCACGTTGGCATCTTTCAGGGACTGCACGGTGACGATGTCGCCTTCCACTTTAGCCAGCTCGGACAGACGCACTTCTGCGCGGTCCATGGCTTTCAGGGAAACGAAACCGAACTTCGGCAGGCGACGATGCAGCGGCTGTTGACCGCCTTCAAAGCCTGGAGCAATGGTGCCACCGGAGCGGGAGGTCTGACCTTTGTGACCACGGCCACCAGTCTTACCCAAACCGCTACCGATACCACGGCCCGGACGATGCTTTTCGCGACGGGAACCCGGCGCTGGACTCAGATCATTGAGTTTCATCGATTAACCCTCGACACGCAGCATGTAGTAAGCCTTGTTGATCATCCCGCGATTCTCGGGAGTATCCAGGACTTCTACAGTGTGACCGATGCGACGCAGACCCAGACCCTTAACGCACAGCTTGTGGTTAGGGATGCGGCCGGTCATGCTTTTGATCAGCGTTACTTTTACGGTAGCCATGATCAGAAGATCTCCTTGACGCTTTTGCCACGCTTGGCGGCAATGGATTCAGGAGACTGCATTGCTTTCAAACCCTTGAAAGTGGCGTGAACCACGTTTACCGGGTTAGTCGAGCCGTAGCACTTGGCCAGAACGTTCTGAACGCCCGCAACTTCGAGGACAGCACGCATAGCGCCGCCAGCGATGATACCGGTACCTTCAGAAGCAGGCTGCATGTACACCTTCGAAGCGCCGTGAGCGGACTTCATTGCGTACTGCAGAGTGGTGCCGTTCAGATCAACCTGGATCATGTTGCGGCGAGCAGCTTCCATTGCCTTCTGGATCGCAGCAGGCACTTCACGCGACTTGCCACGGCCGAAGCCAACACGGCCCTTACCATCACCAACCACGGTCAACGCGGTGAAAGTGAAGATACGGCCGCCTTTAACGGTTTTGGCTACGCGGTTAACTTGAACCAGCTTCTCGATGTAGCCTTCGTCGCGCTTTTGGTCGTTATTTGACATAACTTAGAACTCCAGCCCAGCTTCACGAGCAGCATCAGCCAGCGCTTTAACGCGGCCGTGATACTTGAAGCCAGAGCGGTCGAAAGCCACTTGCGAGACGCCAGCGGCCTTAGCACGCGTAGCGACCAGCTGGCCAACCTTAGTGGCCGCGTCGATGTTGCCGGTGGCACCATCACGCAGTTCTTTATCCAAAGTCGAGGCGCTTGCCAGGACTTTGTTGCCGTCGGCCGAAATGACCTGGGCGTAGATGTGCTGCGAAGAGCGGAACACGCAGAGACGCACGACTTCGAGTTCGTGCATTTTCAGGCGTGCTTTGCGAGCGCGACGCAGTCGAGTAACTTTTTTGTCGGTCATTTGCTATGCCCTACTTCTTCTTGGCTTCTTTACGACGGACGACTTCGTCCGCGTAGCGCACACCTTTGCCTTTGTACGGCTCTGGTGGACGGAAGTCGCGGATCTCGGCGGCCACTTGACCTACCAGCTGCTTGTCGATGCCCTTGATCAGGATATCGGTCTGGCTAGGAGTCTCAGCGGTGATGCCTTCCGGCAGTTCGTAATCCACTGGGTGCGAGAAGCCAAGAGCCAGGTTCAGCACTGTGCCTTTTGCTTGCGCTTTGTAACCAACACCGACCAGCTGGAGCTTGCGCTCGAAGCCTTGGCTTACGCCTTGGACCATGTTGTTTACCAACGCACGAGTGGTACCAGCCATTGCGCGAGTCTGTTGATCGCCATTGCGAGCAGCGAAACGCAGCTCACCGGCTTCTTCAACGATCTCAACGGACGAATGGATGTTCAGTTCGAGAGTGCCCTTGGCACCCTTCACCGAAAGCTGTTGGCCTGCGAATTTTACTTCGACACCGGCTGGCAGCTTAACGGGGTTCTTAGCGACGCGAGACATGCTTATCCCCCCTTAGAACACAGTGCAAAGAACTTCGCCGCCGACACCGGCAGCGCGCGCAGCACGATCAGTCATCACACCCTTGTTGGTGGAGACGATAGACACACCGAGACCGCCACGAACTTTTGGCAGATCATCGACGGACTTGTACTGACGCAGGCCTGGACGGCTAACGCGCTTCACTTCTTCGATAACCGGACGGCCTTCGAAGTACTTCAGCTCGATGGACAGCAGTGGTTTGATTTCGCTGCTGATCTGATAACCCGCAATGTAACCTTCGTCCTTCAGGACTTTGGCAACAGCTACCTTCAACGTGGAAGATGGCATGCTTACGACGGACTTTTCAGCCATCTGGGCATTACGGATACGAGTTAGCATGTCCGCTAACGGGTCCTGCATACTCATGGGCTAGACGCTCCTAATACAAAAAAATTAGCCTTGCGGCTATTACGTGTCGCCGAGAATCTCCGAGCATGAAAAACACGGGCTCAGGCGAGCCGGGTATTCTAGACACACCCCAGAAATGAATCAAGCCCCAAAAGGGGCTTGATCCAGATTCAAGGCCACCGGTGGTCAGGATCTTGCGATCCTGGACACCGAGACTTTGACAGTACTTACCAGCTGGCTTTAACCAGACCCGGTACGTCACCACGCATGGCAGCTTCACGCAGCTTGTTACGGCCGAGGCCGAACTTGCGGTAAACGCCGTGTGGACGACCGGTCAGGCGGCAGCGGTTACGCATGCGCGAAGCGCTTGCGTCACGTGGCTGCTTCTGCAGGGCTACTGTAGCTTCCCAACGCGCTTCTGGACTTGCGTTCAGATCAACGATGATAGCTTTCAGTGCTGCACGCTTCTTGGCGTACTTGGCAACCGTGAGCTGACGCTTCAGCTCGCGGTTTTTCATGCTCATCTTGGCCATGGTCCTACTCCAATCAGTTGCGGAACGGGAATTTGAACGCACGCAGCAGAGCGCGGCCTTCATCATCGTTCTTGGCAGTGGTGGTCAGGGTGATGTCCAGACCGCGGAGAGCATCGATCTTGTCGTAGTCGATTTCCGGGAAGATGATCTGCTCTTTCACGCCCATGCTGTAGTTGCCACGACCATCGAAGGACTTGGCATTCAGGCCGCGGAAGTCGCGAACCCGAGGCAGGGAGATCGACAGCAGACGATCCAGGAACTCGTACATACGCTCACGGCGCAGGGTCACTTTGACGCCGATCGGCCAACCTTCACGGACTTTAAAGCCAGCGATGGATTTGCGAGCGTAGGTCACAACGACTTTCTGGCCGGTGATCTTTTCCAGGTCAGCAACAGCGTGCTCGATGACTTTTTTGTCGCCGATCGCTTCGCCCAGACCCATGTTCAAGGTGATTTTGGTAACGCGCGGAACTTCCATCACGTTCGAAAGCTTAAGTTCTTCCTTAAGTTTCGGAGCAATTTCCTTCCGGTAAATCTCTTTTAGTCGTGCCATGGTCTCATCTACCTAGCAGTGTTCAAGCATCAACCGCTTTTTGGGTCGACTTGAAGACACGAATTTTCTTGCCGTCTTCTACTTTGAAACCAACGCGGTCAGCCTTGTTGGTTTCGCCGTTGAAAATGGCGACGTTAGAAGCATCCAGTGGAGCTTCTTTTTCGACGATACCGCCCTGCACGCCCGACATCGGGTTAGGCTTGGTATGACGCTTGACCAGGTTCAGACCACCAATAACCAAACGGTTGTTAGCGAGAACCTTAAGCACCTTACCGCGCTTACCTTTGTCTTTGCCGGCGATCACGATGATCTCGTCGTCACGACGAATCTTTTGCATGTCGGATCTCCTTACAGCACTTCTGGGGCGAGCGAGACGATCTTCATGAACTTCTCAGTACGAAGTTCACGGGTCACTGGCCCAAAGATACGGGTGCCGATCGGCTCTTGCTTGTTGTTCAACAGAACAGCAGCGTTGCCATCAAAGCGGATAATGGAGCCATCAGCACGACGTACGCCGTGACGAGTGCGGACTACAACAGCAGTCATCACTTGGCCTTTTTTCACTTTACCGCGAGGAATTGCTTCCTTGACGGTAACTTTGATGATGTCACCGATACCAGCGTAACGACGATGGGAGCCACCCAGCACCTTGATGCACATAACGCGGCGAGCGCCGCTGTTATCGGCCACATCGAGCATGGATTGAGTCTGAATCATATAATTTCTCCGACCCCTAGTCCTTAGACTTCCACAGCGCGTTCGAGAACATCAACCAGCGCCCAAGACTTGGTCTTGGCCAAAGGACGAGTTTCACGAATAGTGACTTTGTCGCCGATGTGGCACTGATTGGTTTCGTCGTGCGCGTGCAGCTTAGTCGAACGCTTAACGTATTTACCGTAGATCGGGTGCTTAACGCGACGCTCGATCAGAACGGTGATGGTTTTGTCCATCTTGTCGCTGACAACACGGCCAGTCAGCGTACGGACAGTTTTTTCGGCTTCAGCCATGATTACTTACCTGCCTGCTGGTTGAGCACAGTCTTCACGCGAGCGATGTCACGCTTAACTTGCGAGAGCAGATGAGACTGCCCCAACTGGCCAGTTGCTTTCTGCATACGCAGATTGAACTGGTCGCGCAGCAAGCCGAGCAGTTGCTCGTTCAGCTGCTGTGCGGATTTTTCACGAAGTTCATTCGCTTTCATCACATCACCGTCCGTTTAACAAAGGAGGTGGCGAGCGGCAGCTTTGCAGCAGCCAGGGCGAAAGCCTCACGCGCCAGCTCTTCAGAAACACCCTCGATTTCATACAGGACTTTGCCTGGCTGAATCTGGGCAACCCAGTATTCGACGTTACCCTTACCTTTACCCATCCGAACTTCGAGTGGCTTCTTGGAAATAGGCTTGTCCGGGAATACACGGATCCAGATCTTGCCGCCACGTTTAACGTGACGGGTCAGTGCACGACGCGCTGACTCGATCTGACGAGCGGTGAGACGACCACGAGCTACAGACTTCAGCGCGAACTCGCCGAAGCTGACTTTGCTACCGCGCTGAGCCAGACCACGGTTGTGGCCTGTCATCTGCTTGCGGAACTTCGTACGCTTTGGTTGCAACATTTGGCGTACCCCTTACTTAGCAGCTTTTTTACGAGGCGCTGGTGCTTGTGGTTTCAGTTCTTCTTGGCGACCACCAATTACTTCGCCTTTGAAGATCCAAACCTTTACACCGATCACACCGTAAGTGGTGTGAGCTTCGTAGTTGGCATAGTCGATGTCGGCACGCAGGGTGTGCAGTGGCACACGACCTTCGCGATACCATTCAGTACGTGCGATTTCAGCACCGCCGAGACGACCGCTCACTTGGATTTTGATGCCTTTGGCACCAATGCGCATGGCGTTCTGTACGGCGCGCTTCATAGCGCGACGGAACATTACGCGACGCTCCAGCTGCTGAGCTACGCTCTGCGCAACCAGCATACCGTCGAGCTCCGGCTTGCGGATCTCTTCGATATTGATGTGCACAGGCACACCCATTTGCTTGGTCAGGTCCTGACGCAGTTTCTCAACATCTTCACCTTTCTTCCCGATAACGATACCTGGACGAGCGGTGTGGATGGTGATACGTGCAGTTTGGGCCGGACGATGGATATCGATACGGCTTACGGACGCGCTTTTTAGTTTGTCTTGGAGATACTCACGCACCTTCAGATCTGCGAGCAAATAGTCCGCATAAGTCCGACCGTCTGCGTACCAGACGGAGGTGTGCTCCTTGACGATTCCCAGGCGAATGCCAATGGGATGTACTTTCTGACCCATCTCTTCGACTCCGTTACTTGTCAGCAACCTTGACAGTGATATGGCAAGACCGCTTGACGATGCGATCAGCACGGCCTTTGGCACGTGGCATGATGCGCTTCAGCGAACGCCCTTCGTTGACGAAAACGGTGCTGACCTTCAGGTCATCAACGTCTGCGCCTTCGTTATGCTCGGCGTTGGCTACGGCCGACTCCAGCACTTTCTTCATGATCTCGGCGGCTTTCTTACTGCTGAAAGCCAACAGGTTGAGCGCTTCGCCCACCTTCTTCCCGCGGATCTGGTCGGCGACCAAGCGGGCTTTCTGGGCGGAGATTCGAGCGCCCGACAACTTAGCGGCTACTTCCATTTCCTAACCCCTTAACGCTTGGCTTTCTTGTCTGCCACGTGCCCGCGATAAGTGCGGGTACCGGCGAACTCGCCCAGTTTGTGGCCGACCATGTCTTCGTTCACGAGAACTGGGACGTGCTGACGACCGTTGTGTACTGCGATGGTCAGACCGACCATTTGTGGCAGGATCATCGAACGACGCGACCAGGTTTTCACCGGTTTGCGATCGTTCTTTTCCGCCGCCACTTCGATCTTCTTCAGTAGGTGAAGATCGATAAAAGGACCTTTTTTCAGAGAACGTGGCACTGTCGTATCCCTCTATTTACTTGCGACGACGGACGATCATTTTGTCGGTACGCTTATTACCACGAGTCTTCGCGCCCTTAGTCGGGAAGCCCCATGGCGATACCGGATGACGACCACCAGAGGTACGACCTTCACCACCACCATGTGGGTGGTCAACCGGGTTCATGGCAACACCACGAACGGTTGGGCGAACGCCACGCCAGCGTTTGGCACCAGCTTTACCCAGCGAACGCAGGCTGTGCTCGGAGTTCGAGACTTCGCCCAGGGTCGCACGGCATTCAGCCAGGACTTTACGCATTTCACCGGAACGCAGACGCAGGGTAACGTACACGCCTTCACGAGCGATCAGCTGAGCCGAAGCACCAGCGGAACGAGCGATCTGAGCGCCTTTACCTGGCTTCAATTCGATGCCGTGTACGGTGCTACCAACTGGAATGTTGCGCAGTTGCAGAGCGTTGCCCGGCTTGATCGGTGCCAGGGCACCTGCGATCAGCTGGTCGCCAGCGCTCACGCCTTTAGGGGCGATGATGTAGCGACGCTCGCCATCTGCGTACAGCAGCAGAGCGATGTGAGCAGTACGGTTTGGATCGTATTCGATACGCTCGACAGTGGCAGCGATGCCATCTTTGTCGTTGCGACGGAAGTCGACCAGACGATAATGCTGCTTATGACCACCACCGATGTGACGAGTGGTAATACGGCCATTGTTGTTACGACCACCAGACTTCGATTTCTTCTCGAGCAGCGGTGCGTGAGGAGCGCCTTTATGCAGCTCCTGGTTGACCACCTTGACCACAAAACGGCGGCCAGGGGAAGTCGGTTTGCATTTAACGATTGCCATGATGCACCCCTTCCTTACTCAGCACTGCTGCTGAAATCGAGATCTTGGCCTGGCTGAAGGGAGATAACTGCCTTCTTCCAGTCATTACGCTTGCCCAGACCGCGAGCAGTGCGCTTGCTCTTACCCAGAACATTCAGGGTAGTAACACGCTCTACTTTCACGCTGAACAGGCTTTCGACGGCCTTCTTGATTTCCAGCTTGGTTGCGTCGGTAGCAACCTTGAAAACGAACTGGCCTTTCTTGTCTGCCAGAACCGTAGCCTTCTCGGAAACGTGCGGGCCAAGCAGAACTTTAAATACGCGTTCCTGGTTCATCCCAGCAGCTCCTCGAATTTCTTCACGGCCGACACGGTGATCAACACCTTGTCGTATGCGATCAGACTAACTGGATCGGAACCTTGCACGTCACGTACATCTACGTGTGGCAGGTTACGAGCAGCCAGGTACAGGTTCTGATCAACAGCGTCGGACACGATCAGAACGTCGGTCAGGCTCATGTTGTTCAGTTTGCCCAGCAGGTCTTTGGTTTTCGGCGTTTCAACGGCGAAATCCTGAACCACGACCAGACGATCAGTACGCACCAGCTCAGCAAGGATGGAACGCATTGCTGCGCGATACATCTTCTTGTTCAGCTTCTGGGAGTGATCCTGAGGACGAGCTGCGAAAGTGGTACCGCCGCCACGCCAGATTGGGCTACGGATAGTACCGGCACGAGCACGGCCAGTACCTTTCTGACGCCATGGGCGCTTACCGCCACCACGAACGTCGGAACGGGTCTTTTGCTGCTTGGAACCCTGACGGCCGCCAGCCATGTAGGCTACGACTGCTTGGTGAACCAGCGTCTCGTTGAATTCGCCGCCAAATGTCAGTTCGGAAACTTCGATCGCTTGAGCGTCATTTACATTTAATTGCATGTCAGCTTCCCCTTAACCGCGAGCCTTGGCTGCTGGACGTACAACCAAGTTGCCGCCAGTAGCGCCAGGAACAGCGCCCTTGACCAACAACAGATTGCGTTCAGCGTCCACGCGCACTACTTCGAGGGACTGCACGGTCACGCGCTCAGCGCCCATATGACCGGACATTTTTTTGCCCTTGAATACACGACCAGGAGTCTGGCACTGGCCGATAGAGCCTGGAACGCGGTGGGATACGGAGTTACCGTGGGTGTTATCTTGCCCGCGGAAATTCCAACGCTTGATCGTACCCTGGAAGCCTTTACCCTTGGACTGACCGGTTACATCAACCAGTTGACCAGCGGCGAAGATTTCAGCGTTGATCAGATCGCCGGCCTGGTACTCGCCTTCTTCAAGGCGGAATTCCATTACGGTACGACCAGCGGCAACGTTCGCTTTAGCGAAGTGGCCAGCCTGAGCTGCTGTTACACGCGAAGCACGACGCTCGCCGACAGTGACTTGCACTGCACGATAGCCATCGGTCTCTTCAGTTTTGAACTGGGTGACGCGATTCGGCTCGATCTCAATGACCGTGACCGGAATGGAGACACCTTCTTCGGTGAAAATACGGGTCATACCGCATTTACGACCGACTACACCAATAGTCATGTTGTAAACCTCATGAGTGTACGGGGCTTTCACCCGCTATGGCCGCCCATTTCAGAGCGTTACACGACTAAGACCGAGTCTTAGCCGAGGCTGATCTGTACTTCCACACCGGCCGCCAGATCAAGCTTCATAAGTGCATCAACGGTTTTATCCGTTGGCTGGACGATGTCCAGTACGCGCTTATGAGTACGGATCTCGTACTGGTCACGCGCGTCTTTGTTGACGTGCGGGGAGACCAGAACGGTGAACCGCTCTTTACGGGTAGGCAGTGGAATTGGACCACGCACTTGTGCACCAGTACGTTTCGCGGTTTCCACGATTTCCTGGGTGGATTGGTCGATCAGGCGATGGTCAAAAGCCTTCAACCTGATACGGATTTGCTGATTTTGCATTGGATTTCAGACTCCGGCTGCTATTCCCAGCGAGCGCAATACGCCCGTTAAAAGGAGGCGCAATTCTATAGACGCCCCAGATAGGTGTCAACCCAATAAAAAAGCCCCCGCTGAGCGGGGGCTTTTCAAAGCATCGAAGCTATCTCAAAAGAGATGCTTACTCGATGATTTTGGCTACGACGCCAGCGCCGACGGTACGACCGCCTTCACGGATAGCGAAACGCAGGCCGTCTTCCATCGCGATGGTCTTGATCAGGGTAACTTCCATCTGGATGTTATCACCTGGCATTACCATTTCAACGCCTTCTGGCAGCTGGCAGTTACCAGTCACGTCAGTAGTACGGAAGTAGAACTGTGGACGGTAGCCTTTGAAGAACGGAGTGTGACGACCGCCTTCTTCCTTGCTCAGAACGTAAACTTCTGCGGTGAACTTGGTGTGCGGCTTAACCGAACCCGGCTTAACCAGAACCTGGCCACGCTCAACGTCGTCACGCTTGGTACCACGCAGCAGAACGCCGCAGTTCTCGCCAGCACGACCTTCGTCGAGCAGTTTGCGGAACATTTCAACACCGGTGCAGGTGGTGGTGGTGGTGTCACGCAGACCAACGATTTCCAGAGCATCTTGAACGCGAACGATACCGCGCTCGATACGACCCGTCACAACAGTACCACGACCMGAGATCGAGAATACGTCTTCGATTGGCATCAGGAATGGCTTGTCGATAGCACGCTCTGGCTCTGGGATGTAGCTGTCCAGAGTTTCAACCAGTTTACGAACGGCAGTGGTGCCCATTTCGTTGTCGTCTTTGCCTTCCAGCGCCATACGAGCCGAACCGATGATGATTGGAGTGTCATCGCCCGGGAAGTCGTAGGTGGACAGCAGGTCGCGAACTTCCATCTCGACCAGTTCCAGCAGCTCAGCGTCGTCTACCAGGTCAGCCTTGTTCAGGAAAACCACGATGTACGGAACGCCTACCTGACGGGACAGCAGGATGTGTTCACGGGTTTGTGGCATCGGACCATCAGCGGCCGAGCAAACCAGGATCGCGCCGTCCATCTGGGCAGCACCGGTGATCATGTTCTTCACATAGTCAGCGTGACCTGGGCAGTCAACGTGAGCGTAGTGACGGATCTTCGAGTTGTACTCGACGTGCGCGGTGTTGATGGTGATACCACGAGCTTTTTCTTCTGGAGCGCTGTCGATTTTATCGAAATCAACGATTGCAGAACCGAAAACTTCGGAGCAAACGCGAGTCAGAGCTGCGGTCAGAGTGGTTTTACCGTGGTCAACGTGACCGATGGTGCCAACGTTGACGTGCGGTAGGGAACGATCAAATTTTTCTTTAGCCACGACAATTAACTCCTTGCCTAAAGGACTGAATCAGCCTTGTTTTTTGGTTACAGTTTCGACGATGTGCGACGGAGCTGTATTGTATTTTTTGAATTCCATAGAGTAGCTTGCGCGCCCCTGGGACATCGAACGAACGTCGGTCGCATAACCGAACATCTCGCCCAACGGAACTTCAGCACGGATCACCTTGCCGGAGACCGTGTCTTCCATACCCAGAATCATGCCGCGACGACGGTTAAGGTCGCCCATCACGTCACCCATATAGTCTTCAGGCGTAACAACCTCTACCGCCATGATCGGCTCGAGCAACTCACCACCGCCCTTCTGGGCCAGTTGCTTGGTCGCCATGGAAGCAGCCACCTTAAACGCCATCTCGTTCGAGTCGACGTCGTGGTAAGAACCATCAAACACGGTAGCCTTCAGGCCGATCAGCGGATAGCCGGCAACTACGCCGTTCTTCATCTGCTCTTCGATACCCTTCTGGATAGCCGGGATGTATTCCTTAGGAACCACACCACCCACTACTTCGTTCACGAATTGCAGACCTTCCTGACCTTCGTCAGCAGGAGCAAAACGGATCCAGCAATGGCCGAACTGGCCACGACCGCCGGACTGACGAACGAACTTGCCTTCGATTTCGCAATTCTTCGTGATGCGCTCACGATACGAAACCTGAGGCTTGCCGATGTTGGCTTCGACGTTGAACTCACGGCGCATCCGGTCAACCAGGATGTCCAGGTGCAACTCGCCCATGCCAGAGATGATCGTTTGACCAGTCTCTTCATCAGTCTTGACGCGGAAAGACGGGTCTTCCTGAGCAAGTTTGCCCAGAGCGATACCCATTTTTTCCTGGTCATCCTTGGTCTTAGGCTCAACGGCAACCGAAATAACCGGCTCCGGGAAGTCCATGCGAACCAGGATGATTGGCTTGTCAGCGTTGCACAAGGTTTCACCAGTGGTGACGTCCTTCATGCCGATCAGGGCCGCGATGTCACCAGCGCGTACTTCCTTGATCTCTTCGCGGGCGTTTGCGTGCATCTGCACCATACGGCCCACGCGCTCTTTCTTGCCTTTGACCGAGTTGATCACGCCGTCGCCGGAGGCCAACACGCCCGAGTAAACACGGACGAAAGTCAAGGTACCCACGAATGGGTCGGTAGCGATCTTGAACGCCAGAGCCGAGAACGGCTCGTTGTCGTCTGCATGACGCTCCATCTGCTTTTCCTCGTCATCCGGGTCAGTACCCTTGATGGCAGGAATGTCGGTTGGAGCCGGCAGGTAGTCGATAACGGCGTCGAGAACCAGGGGAACACCCTTGTTCTTGAAGGAAGAACCGCAAACAGCCAGAACGATCTCACCAGCGATAGTACGCTGACGCAGAGCACCCTTGATTTCCTCGATGGTGAGTTCTTCACCTTCAAGGTACTTGTTCATCAGCTCTTCGCTGGCTTCGGCCGCAGCCTCAACCATGTTGTTGCGCCACTCTTCAGCCAGTTCCTGCAATTCAGCAGGGATAGCTTCACGACGAGGAGTCATACCCTTGTCGGCATCGTTCCAGTAAACCGCTTCCATGGTCATCAGATCGATCTGACCCTGGAAGTTGTCTTCGGAACCGATAGCCAGCTGGATAGGCACCGGAGTGTGACCCAGACGCTGCTTGATCTGAGCGATCACACGCAGGAAGTTCGCACCGGCACGGTCCATCTTGTTCACGTAAACGATACGTGGAACACCGTACTTGTTGGCTTGACGCCATACGGTTTCGGACTGCGGCTCAACGCCGGAAGTACCGCAGAACACAACGACCGCGCCGTCGAGTACGCGCAGGGAACGTTCAACTTCAATAGTGAAGTCTACGTGGCCCGGGGTATCGATGACGTTGAAACGGTACTGGTCCTTGTGCTGCTTCGCAGAACCCTGCCAGAAGGCGGTAATGGCAGCAGAAGTAATGGTAATACCACGCTCCTGCTCCTGCACCATCCAGTCTGTGGTCGCGGCGCCGTCATGCACCTCGCCCATTTTGTGACTTTTGCCAGTGTAAAAAAGGACGCGCTCAGTGGTGGTGGTTTTACCAGCATCCACGTGTGCAACGATACCAATGTTACGGTAGCGATTAATCGGTGTTGTACGAGCCATAAAGCCCTCGCAAAATGAGTGACGCTAAAATTAGAAGCGGTAGTGCGAGAAAGCCTTGTTGGCTTCAGCCATACGGTGAACGTCTTCACGCTTCTTAACTGCAGCACCTTTACCTTCGGCAGCGTCCAACAGTTCGCCAGCCAAACGCAGAGCCATAGACTTCTCGCCGCGCTTGCGGGCGTAGTCTACCAACCAGCGCATTGCCAGAGCGTTACGACGGGAAGGACGAACCTCGACCGGAACCTGGTAAGTAGCACCACCAACGCGGCGCGACTTCACTTCGACCAGCGGAGCGATGGCGTCGAGTGCTTTTTCGAAGAGTTCCAGGGGATCGGTGCCGGCCTTACGAGCCTTCACGGTATCCAGGGCACCATAAACGATACGCTCGGCAACGGCTTTCTTGCCGCTTTCCATTACGTGGTTCATGAATTTGGCGAGGATTTGGCTTCCGTATTTCGGATCGTCCAGAATCTCACGCTTGGCTGCTACGCGACGTCTTGGCATTGATAAGCCCTCAAACGGTCTTCAGGTTAGCCCGGGACAGCTCCTATGGATGCGTGCCCGACCTTACTCTTATCGACTCAATAAAATTAAAAACTGCAAAACGGCCGATTACTTCGGACGCTTGGTACCGTACTTCGAACGACCCTGGTTACGACCTTTAACACCGGAAGTATCCAACGAACCGCGAACGGTGTGGTAACGAACACCTGGCAAGTCTTTTACACGACCGCCGCGGATCAGTACCACGCTGTGCTCTTGCAGGTTGTGGCCTTCACCGCCGATGTACGAGGAAACCTCGAAACCGTTGGTCAGACGCACACGGCATACTTTACGCAGTGCCGAGTTAGGTTTTTTCGGCGTGGTGGTGTACACACGGGTGCACACGCCACGGCGTTGCGGGCAGTTCTGCAGCGCAGGCACGTCGGATTTCTCGACGATACGCTTACGCGGCTGACGTACCAGCTGGTTGATAGTTGCCATCTACTAGCTCCACTGTTGTCTTGCGACGCTATTGTCTTGCAAGAAAAGCAAAATGGCAGGAACGAGTTCCCGCCAAATTTAGGGGTACAAGAGTCTAAAGAGGATCTTGTCCCCAGTCAAGGCAAGGCCCCGCCCTCCCCGCTCATCCAATCTCGACAAATTGTCTCGATTCGATGAACGGAGCGACCAGGGCCTCACACTCATTTACCGCAGAACTCAGTTACCGCTCGAGTTCAGCGCTTCGGTCAGTGCAGCTTCCACTTCACTGGCGCTTACGCGCAACGGCTTGTCTGCTTCACGGCGGCGCTTACGCTCGCTGTGATAAGCCAAGCCGGTACCGGCCGGGATCAGACGACCCACGACCACGTTTTCTTTCAGGCCGCGCAGGTAATCGCGCTTGCCGGTTACCGCCGCTTCAGTCAGTACGCGAGTGGTTTCCTGGAAGGAAGCCGCCGAGATGAACGATTCGGTGGACAACGACGCCTTGGTGATACCCAGCAGAACGCGAGTGAACTTGGAGACAAACTTGTCTTCGCCGCTCAGACGCTCGTTCTCTACCAGTACATGAGTCAATTCCATCTGGTCGCCCTTGATGAAACTGGAATCGCCGGATTCAGCGATCTCAACTTTACGCAGCATCTGACGCAGGATGGTCTCGATGTGCTTGTCGTTGATCTTCACGCCTTGCAGACGGTAAACGTCCTGGATCTCGTTAACGATGTACTTGGCCAGCGCACTCACACCCAGCAGACGCAGGATGTCGTGTGGATCGCTCGGACCGTCGGAGATAACTTCGCCGCGGTTTACCTGTTCGCCTTCGAACACGTTCAGGTGACGCCACTTCGGAATCAGCTCTTCGTACGGATCGGTACCGTCGTTCGGGGTGATGACCAGACGGCGCTTGCCTTTGGTCTCTTTACCGAACGCGATGGTGCCGCTGACTTCAGCCAGAATCGACGCTTCTTTCGGACGACGGGCTTCGAACAAGTCGGCAACACGCGGCAGACCACCGGTAATGTCGCGAGTTTTCGAAGTCTCTTGCGGGATACGAGCGATAACATCACCGATCGCGATCTTCGCACCATCCGCCACACCGACCAGGGCGTTGGCTGGCAGGAAGTACTGAGCGATAACGTCAGTGCCTGGCAGCAACAGATCCTTGCCGTTGTCGTCGACCATCTTCACGGCAGGACGGATGTCCTTACCGGCAGCTGGACGATCTTTGGCGTCAAGTACTTCAATGTTGGTCATACCGGTCAATTCGTCAGTCTGACGCTTGATCGTGATGCCTTCTTCCATGCCCACGTAGGTCACGGTACCTTTCATTTCGGTAACGATTGGGTGAGTGTGCGGATCCCACTTGGCCACGATAGCGCCAGCTTCGACCTTGTCACCTTCTTTAACCGAAATCACGGCACCGTACGGCAGCTTGTAACGCTCGCGCTCACGACCGAAGTCGTCAGCGATCGCCAACTCACCGGAACGGGACACAGCAACCAGGCAACCATCCACTCGCTCAACGTGCTTCAGGTTATGCAGACGGACGGTACCGCCATTCTTCACCTGAACGCTGTCGGCTGCGGAGGTCCGGCTTGCCGCACCACCGATGTGGAACGTACGCATGGTCAGCTGGGTACCCGGCTCACCGATGGACTGGGCAGCGATAACGCCGACCGCTTCACCGATGTTCACCTGGTGACCACGAGCCAGATCGCGGCCGTAGCACTTGGCGCAAATACCGAAGCGGGTTTCGCAGCTGATCGGCGAACGCACGATCACTTCGTCGATGCTGTTCAGCTCGATGAACTCGACCCACTTCTCGTCTACCAGGGTGCCGGCAGGAACGATGACGTCCTCGGTACCTGGCTTGAATACGTCACGGGCGATAACTCGACCCAATACGCGCTCACCCAACGGCTCTACAACGTCACCGCCTTCAATGTGCGGAGTCATCAGCAGACCGTGTTCGGTGCCGCAATCGATCTCGGTTACAACCAGATCTTGTGCAACGTCTACCAGACGACGAGTCAGGTAACCGGAGTTAGCGGTTTTCAACGCAGTATCCGCAAGACCCTTACGAGCACCGTGAGTGGAGATGAAGTACTGAAGTACGCTCAAACCTTCACGGAAGTTCGCAGTAATCGGCGTTTCAATGATGGAACCGTCCGGCTTGGCCATCAGGCCACGCATACCGGCCAGTTGACGAATCTGTGCTGCGGAACCCCGCGCACCCGAGTCAGCCATCATGTACATCGAGTTGAAAGACTCTTGGTCGACTTCGTTGCCGTGACGGTCGATGACTTTCTCTTTCGAGAGGTTGGCCATCATCGCCTTGGAGACTTCGTCGTTCGCTTTCGACCAAAGGTCGATCACTTTGTTGTACTTCTCGCCCTGGGTTACCAGGCCGGAGGCGTACTGGCTTTCGATCTCTTTCACTTCATCAGTAGCAGCATTGATGATTCGGGCTTTTTCATCCGGGATAACGAAGTCGTTAACACCGATGGAAACGCCGGAAATGGTCGAATAAGCAAAACCGGTGTACATCAACTGGTCAGCGAAGATCACAGTCTCTTTCAAACCAACCACGCGATAGCACTGGTTGATCAGCTTGGAGATCGCCTTTTTCTTCATCGGCAGGTTGACGACGTCGTACGACAGACCTTTTGGCACAACCTGGAACAACAGAGCACGGCCGACAGTGGTGTCGACGATACGGGTGTTGCTCACGCTGCCGCCATCACGGTCGTTGACGGTTTCGTTGATCCGCACCTTGACCTTGGCGTGCAGTGCGGCTTCGCCGGCACGGAACACACGGTCAACTTCCTGCAGATCCGCGAACACACGACCTTCGCCCTTGGCGTTGATCGCTTCACGCGTCATGTAGTACAGACCCAATACAACGTCCTGCGACGGAACGATGATTGGCTCACCGTTGGCTGGCGACAGAATGTTGTTGGTCGACATCATCAACGCACGCGCTTCGAGCTGGGCTTCCAGCGTCAGCGGTACGTGCACGGCCATTTGGTCGCCGTCGAAGTCGGCGTTGTACGCAGCACAGACCAGAGGGTGCAGCTGGATAGCCTTACCTTCGATCAGTACCGGTTCAAACGCCTGGATACCCAGACGGTGAAGGGTCGGTGCACGGTTCAGGAGAACCGGGTGTTCACGGATCACTTCAGCGAGAACGTCCCAAACCTCAGGCAACTCGCGCTCGACCATCTTCTTGGCAGCCTTGATGGTGGTAGCCAGACCACGCATTTCCAGCTTGCCGAAAATGAACGGCTTGAACAGCTCGAGAGCCATTTTCTTCGGCAGGCCGCACTGGTGCAGACGCAGGGTCGGACCTACGGTAATTACCGAACGACCGGAGTAGTCAACACGCTTACCGAGCAAGTTCTGACGGAAACGACCTTGTTTACCCTTGATCATGTCAGCCAGGGATTTCAGAGGACGCTTGTTGGAACCGGTGATAGCGCGGCCACGACGACCGTTGTCGAGCAGTGCGTCGACAGCTTCCTGCAACATACGCTTTTCGTTGCGCACGATGATGTCCGGAGCGGACAGATCAAGCAGGCGCTTCAAGCGGTTGTTACGGTTGATCACTCGACGATACAGATCGTTGAGGTCGGAAGTCGCGAAGCGACCGCCATCCAGCGGGACCAGTGGACGCAGATCTGGCGGCAGAACCGGCAGAACGGTCAGCACCATCCACTCTGGCAGGTTGCCGGAACCCTGGAAGGCTTCCATCAACTTCAGACGCTTGGACAGCTTCTTGATCTTGGTTTCGGAGTTGGTTTGCGGAATCTCTTCACGCAGACGACCAATCTCGTGTTCCAGGTCGATAGCGTGCAGCAGTTCGCGGACAGCTTCGGCACCCATGCGGGCATCGAAATCGTCGCCGAACTCTTCCAGCGCTTCGAAGTACTGCTCGTCGTTCAGCAGCTGACCTTTTTCAAGGGTGGTCATGCCTGGATCGATAACGACGTAGCTCTCGAAGTAGAGAACGCGTTCGATATCACGCAGGGTCATGTCCATCAGCAAGCCGATACGCGACGGCAGCGATTTCAGGAACCAGATGTGGGCAACTGGCGAGGCCAGTTCGATGTGCGCCATGCGCTCACGACGAACTTTTGCCAGCGCGACTTCAACGCCGCACTTCTCGCAGATCACACCACGGTGCTTCAAGCGCTTGTACTTACCGCACAGGCACTCGTAATCCTTTACCGGGCCAAAGATCTTGGCGCAGAACAGGCCGTCACGCTCAGGCTTGAACGTACGGTAGTTGATGGTTTCCGGCTTTTTAACTTCACCGAACGACCACGAACGGATCATCTCAGGCGATGCCAATCCGATACGGATGGCGTCGAACTCTTCGACTTGACCCTGGTTTTTCAGCAAATTCAGTAGGTCTTTCAAGGCCTTTCCTCCTGGCGGAGCAGAGAGCGGGCAATCCTGCCCCGCTCTCGATTCGCGTCACGTGTTATTCGGTTTCCAGATCGATATCGATGCCGAGGGAACGAATTTCCTTGATCAACACGTTGAAGGACTCGGGCATGCCCGGCTCCATACGGTGATCGCCATCCACGATGTTTTTGTACATCTTGGTACGGCCGTTCACATCGTCCGACTTCACTGTGAGCATTTCTTGCAGAGTGTAAGCGGCACCGTATGCTTCCAGTGCCCAGACCTCCATCTCCCCGAAACGCTGACCACCGAACTGCGCCTTACCACCCAGCGGCTGCTGGGTAACCAGGCTGTACGAACCGGTAGAACGAGCGTGCATCTTGTCGTCTACCAAGTGGTTCAGCTTCAGCATGTACATGTAGCCAACGGTAACCGGGCGCTCGAACTTGTTGCCGGTACGGCCGTCGGTCAGCTGCATCTGGCCGCTTTCTGGCAGGTCTGCCAGTTTCAGCATGGCCTTGATTTCGCTTTCCTTGGCACCGTCGAACACTGGAGTGGCCATTGGAACGCCGCCACGCAGGTTTTGAGCCAGATCCAGGATTTCCTGGTCCGAGAAGTCATCGAGGCTTTCCTGACGACCGCCGATCTCGTTATAGATCTCGTGCAGGAACTTGCGCAGCTCGGCAACTTTGCGCTGCTCTTCAATCATGCGGTTGATCTTCTCGCCCAGACCTTTGGCCGCGAGGCCCAGGTGGGTTTCAAGGATCTGACCGACGTTCATACGCGAAGGTACGCCCAACGGGTTGAGGACGACGTCTACCGGGGTGCCATTGGCATCGTGCGGCATGTCTTCAACCGGCATGATCACGGAGACCACACCCTTGTTACCGTGACGACCGGCCATCTTGTCGCCCGGCTGGATGCGACGACGGATTGCCAGGTAGACCTTGACGATTTTCAGCACGCCTGGAGCCAGGTCATCGCCCTGCTGCAGTTTGCGCTTCTTGTCTTCGAACTTGTCGTCCAGCAGACGGCGACGATCAACGATGTAGGCCTGAGCCTTCTCGAGCTGCTCGTTCAGAGCATCTTCAGCCATGCGCAGTTTGAACCACTGGCCGTGCTCGAGACCGTCGAGAACTTCGTCGGTGATGTCCTGGCCTTTCTTCAGACCGGCGCCGCCTTCGGCTTTATGGCCGACCAGAGCGGAACGCAGACGTTCGAAAGTAGCACCTTCAACGATGCGGAACTCTTCGTTCAGGTCCTTGCGGATCTCGTCCAGCTGGGACTTCTCGATCGACAGGGCACGAGCATCACGCTCAACGCCGTCGCGGGTGAAGACCTGTACGTCGATGACAGTACCTTTGGTACCGGTAGGTACACGCAGGGAGGTGTCTTTAACGTCGCTGGCTTTTTCACCGAAGATCGCACGCAGCAGTTTTTCTTCCGGAGTCAGTTGGGTCTCGCCTTTCGGAGTGACCTTACCGACCAGGATGTCGCCTGCGCCAACTTCGGCACCTACGTAAACGATACCGGCTTCGTCCAGCTTGTTCAGTGCCGCTTCACCCACGTTCGGGATGTCGGCAGTGATTTCCTCTGGGCCAAGCTTGGTGTCACGGGCCACACAGGTCAGTTCCTGGATGTGGATCGTGGTGAAGCGGTCTTCCTGAACAACACGCTCGGAAAGGCAGATGGAGTCTTCGAAGTTGAAGCCGTTCCATGCCATGAACGCGATGCGCATGTTCTGACCCAGTGCCAGTTCACCCATGTCGGTGGACGGGCCGTCGGCCATGATGTCGCTACGCTGCACCCGATCACCCTTACGCACCAGCGGACGCTGGTTGATGCAGGTGTTCTGGTTGGAGCGGGTGTATTTGGTCAGGTTGTAGATGTCGACACCAGCTTCGCCGGTTTCAACTTCGTCATCGGCAACACGAACCACGATACGGCTGGCGTCGACGGAGTCGATCACGCCGCCACGACGAGCCACGACGCAAACGCCGGAGTCACGGGCTACGTTACGCTCCATGCCGGTACCTACCAGCGGCTTGTCAGCGCGCAGGGTTGGTACAGCTTGACGCTGCATGTTCGAACCCATCAACGCACGGTTGGCGTCGTCGTGCTCGAGGAACGGAATCAGCGACGCAGCAACCGAAACTACCTGCTTCGGCGATACGTCCATCAAGGTGACGTCTTCCGGCGCCTTGACGGTGAATTCGTTCAAGTGACGAACAGCTACCAGTTCGTCGATCAGGACTTTCTTGTCGTTCATCGTGGCCGAGGCCTGAGCGATCACGTGATCAGCTTCTTCGATAGCGGACAGGAACACGATCTCGTCGGTGACCAGAGCGTCTTTCACCACACGGTACGGGCTCTCGAGGAAGCCGTACTGGTTGGTGCGCGCATAAGCGGCCAGGGAGTTGATCAGACCGATGTTCGGACCTTCCGGCGTTTCGATCGGGCAAACACGACCGTAGTGCGTCGGGTGTACGTCACGAACTTCGAAGCCGGCACGCTCACGAGTCAGACCGCCAGGGCCGAGTGCAGAAACACGACGCTTGTGGGTGATCTCGGACAGCGGGTTGTTCTGGTCCATGAACTGGGACAGCTGGCTGGAACCGAAGAACTCTTTCACCGCCGCAGCCACTGGCTTGGCGTTGATCAGGTCTTGCGGCATCAGGCCTTCGCTTTCAGCCATCGACAGGCGCTCTTTGACCGCACGCTCAACACGTACCAGGCCAACGCGGAACTGGTTCTCGGCCATTTCGCCTACGCAGCGAACACGACGGTTACCCAGGTGGTCGATGTCATCGACGATGCCTTTACCGTTGCGGATGTCGACCAGGGTCTTCAGTACCGCGACGATGTCTTCCTTGCACAGCACGCCCGAACCTTCGATCTCGGTACGACCGATACGACGGTTGAACTTCATCCGGCCGACCGCAGACAGGTCATAGCGCTCAGGGCTGAAGAACAGGTTGTTGAACAGGGTCTCGGCAGCGTCTTTGGTTGGCGGCTCGCCAGGACGCATCATGCGATAGATCTCGACCAGCGCTTCCAGTTGGTTGCTGGTGGAGTCGATCTTCAGGGTGTCGGAGACGAACGGACCGCAGTCGATATCGTTGGTGTACAGAGTTTCGATGCGAACAACCTGAGCCTTGGCGATTTTGGCCAGGATCTCGGTGTTCAGCTCGGTGTTGCACTCTGCCAGGATTTCGCCGGTTGCCGGATGCACGATGACCTTGGCGGTTGTACGACCCAGGACGTAGTCCAGAGGCACATCCAGCTCTTTGATCCCGGCTTTTTCCAGCTGGTTGATGTGGCGAGCAGTGATACGACGACCTTGCTCGACAATAACCTTGCCTTTGTCATCCAGAATATCGAGGACGGCGATTTCACCGCGCAGGCGCTGAGGCACCAGTTCCAGGCTCAGGGTCTCGCCCTTCACGTGGAATACGTTGGTGGTGTAGAACGCGTCCAGCACTTCTTCAGTGGTATAACCCAGCGCGCGCAGCAGTACCGAGGCAGGTAGCTTGCGACGACGGTCGATACGCACGAACACGCAGTCTTTCGGGTCGAACTCGAAGTCCAGCCACGAACCGCGGTAAGGAATGATGCGTGCGGAGTACAGCAGTTTACCGGAGCTGTGCGTCTTGCCACGGTCGTGGTCGAAGAACACGCCCGGGGAACGGTGCAGCTGGGAAACGATTACACGCTCGGTACCGTTGATTACGAAGGTACCGTTTTCAGTCATCAGGGGGATTTCACCCATGTAGACTTCTTGCTCTTTGATGTCCTTGATCGCTTTGTTCGACGATTCTTTGTCGAAAATGATCAGGCGCACTTTTACCCGCAAAGGTACGGCGTAAGTTACACCGCGCAATACGCATTCTTTGACATCAAATGCCGGTTCGCCCAAGCGATAACCGACGTACTCCAGCGCAGCATTGCCGGAGTAGCTGATGATCGGGAAAACGGATTTGAAGGCCGCATGCAGGCCCACGTCGCGGAACTGATCTTTAGTCGCTCCCGCTTGCAAGAATTCACGATACGAATCCAGCTGGATGGCCAGAAGGTACGGCACATCCATGACGTCCGGCAACTTGCTAAAGTCCTTGCGGATACGTTTTTTCTCAGTATATGAGTAAGCCATCAGCGTTCCCCAGCTTGGTCACCTGCTTGTTTGGCCCCTCCCGACGGGAGCAGCCAGAAAATCGTGCAAACCCCATGGTTTGCGCCACCGCATCGGGTGGTTACAGCACGTTATCGGCACCGACCGAATCGGCTGCCAGTAACGGAAAAAGGCCGGTGGCAAGAGCCACCAGCCATCAGCCTGTCGCTTAACGCTCGGGCTGGAGGAGCAAAGTCGATGCTTACTTCAGCTCGACTTTAGCGCCTGCTTCTTCCAGAGTTGCTTTGGCTTTGTCGCCTGCATCTTTGGTCACTGCTTCCAGAACCATGGCAGGAGCACCGTCAACGACAGCCTTGGCTTCTTTCAGGCCCAGACCGGTCAGTTCACGTACTGCCTTGATCACGTTAACTTTCTTCTCGCCAGCTTCCAGCAGCATGACGTTGAATTCAGTTTGCTCTTCAACAACAGCGGCAGCAGCAGCTGGACCAGCCGAAGCAGCAGCAGCGGTAACGCCGAATTTTTCTTCGAAAGCTTTGATCAGCTCAACAACTTCCATTACGGACATGTTGCCAACTGCTTCAAGGATATCGTTCTGAGAGATAGACATGAATCTAATTCCTGATATTGGGGACGGCCTACGCGACCATCGAAAAAAACAAAAAACGCGAGAAGTTGACGAGCCTTAGGCTGCAGCAGCTTCTTTCTGGTCGCGAATTGCCGCCAGAGTACGAGCCAATTTGCTGGTAGCGCCTTGAATCACGCTCATCAGCTGAGAAATTGCTTCGTCACGGGTCGGCAGAGTTGCCAGTACGTCGATTTGGTTAGCTGCGAGGAACTTGCCCTCGAACGCAGCTGCCTTGATCTCGAACTTGTCCTGACCCTTTGCGAATTCCTTGAAGATCCGGGCAGCAGCGCCTGGATGTTCTTTGGAGAACGCAATCAGGGTAGGGCCAGTGAACACGTCGTTGAGGACACTGAATTCAGTGTCAGCAACAGCGCGCTTGAGCAGGGTGTTACGTACAACACGTACGTAAACGCCAGCTTCACGAGCCTCTTTACGGAGTCCGGTCATCGCGCCTACTGTTACGCCACGGGCATCAGCCACGACAGCGGACAGAGCGACTTTGGCAGCCTCGTTGACTTCAGCGACGATGGCCTTCTTGTCTTCGAGTTTAATTGCCACGGGTTTAACTCCTGCTTGTTACCGTTTCATCTGGTCGAAACCGGATGTCGTTTTGGTGTCTGATTCGGTAAGGAACCGGGAGCACCATCTGCGTAGGCTTGTGGTTTAAGACTTGCGTCGCCTACGGTCTTGGATAGCCCCCGCCAGGCAGGGACCCCAATTTTTCAATTGGCGCGATCGCTCGCGCCAATCTGTGTCTTACGCGTCGAGCGAGCTTTGGTCGATGACCAGACCTGGGCCCATAGTGGTGCTCAGGGTAACGCGCTTGACGTAAATGCCTTTCGAGGAAGCTGGCTTGATACGCTTCAGATCAGCGATCAGGGCTTCAACGTTTTCCTTCAGCTTGACGGCGTCGAAGCCGATCTTGCCAACGGAAGTGTGGATGATGCCGTTTTTGTCGGTGCGATAACGAACCTGACCAGCCTTGGCGTTTTTAACCGCGGTAGCTACGTCTGGAGTTACGGTGCCGACTTTAGGGTTAGGCATCAGGCCACGTGGACCGAGGATCTGACCCAACTGACCTACAACGCGCATTGCATCCGGGGATGCGATCACTACGTCATAGTTCAGGTCGCCGCCTTTCATTTCGGCAGCCAGGTCGTCCATGCCTACGCGGTCAGCGCCGGCAGCCAGAGCGGCTTCAGCAGCTGGACCCTGGGTGAACACAGCAACGCGAACGGTCTTGCCAGTGCCGTGTGGCAGCACAGTAGCGCTACGAACGACCTGGTCGGATTTACGCGGGTCAACACCCAGGTTTACAGCTACGTCGAACGACTCGCTGAACTTGACAGTCGACAGCTCAGCCAGCAGGGCAGCGGCGTCTACAAAGTTGTAGGCCTTGCCTGCTTCGATTTTGCCGGCGATAGCCTTTTGACGCTTGGTCAGCTTAGCCATTACACACCCTCCACGTTAAGGCCCATGCTACGAGCAGAACCGGCGATAGTACGCACGGCTGCTTCCATATCAGCTGCAGTCAGATCCGCGTTTTTGGTTTTCGCGATTTCTTCCAGCTGAGCACGAGTCACGGTGCCAACCTTAACGGTGTTCGGACGAGCGGAACCGCTGGTCAGACCGGCCGCCTTCTTCAGCAGAACCGAAGCAGGGGTGGATTTGGTTTCGAAAGTGAAGCTACGGTCGCTGTAGACAGTGATGATCACTGGAGTCGGCAGACCTGGCTCAAGACCCTGAGTACGGGCGTTGAAAGCCTTGCAGAATTCCATGATGTTCACGCCGTGCTGACCCAGAGCAGGACCAACAGGTGGGCTTGGGTTAGCCTGAGCGGCCTTCACTTGCAGCTTGATGTAAGCGGTAATCTTCTTGGCCATGAGGCACTCCAATTACGGGTTCGAACGCCTCGAGAGGCTCCCCGGTTACTTGCGCGTTTATCCCAGTGACGACAAAACCCCACAGCCTACGGCTGCGGGGTTGGGATTTTTGTTCAACTAGACCTTTTCGACCTGGCTGAACTCGAGCTCCACCGGAGTAGAGCGACCGAAAATGAGCACTGCGACCTGGATCCGGCTCTTTTCGTAGTTAACTTCTTCAACAACACCGGTAAAGTCTGCGAACGGACCATCATTGACACGCACCGACTCACCCGGCTCGAACAACGTCTTCGGCTTCGGCTTGTCGCTGCCATCGGCAACGCGGCGCAGAATCGCTTCTGCTTCTTTATCGGTGATTGGCGCAGGCTTATCGGCAGTACCACCAATGAAACCCATCACCCGAGGAGTATCCTTGACCAAGTGCCAAGTACCCTCGTTCATATCCATCTGCACCAGCACATAGCCAGGGAAGAATTTGCGTTCGCTTTTGYGCTTCTGGCCATTGCGCATTTCAACCACTTCTTCAGTGGGAACCAGAATCTCGCCGAAGCCATCTTCCATACCGGCCAGCTTTACGCGCTCGATCAGCGAGCGCATTACATGCTTCTCGTAACCGGAGTAAGCATGCACAACATACCAACGCTTAGCCACGGGACACCCTTAGCCGACGATCAAGGAAACAAGCCAGCCGAGCAGGGAATCAAGCCCCCACAACAGCAACGCCATAACCAGGACAACAGCCACAACGATCAACGTGGTCTGCGTGGTTTCTTGGCGAGTTGGCCAAACGACTTTACGAATTTCGGTGCGCGCTTCCTTAACCAGTACAAAGAAAGACTTGCCCTTGACCGTCTGCAGGCCTACAAAGGCAGCTACGGCAGCAATAGCAAGCAATGCGAGTACGCGGTACAGGATCGGCGAAGCAGAAAAGTACTGATTGCCAACAACGCCAACAACCACCAGAACGACTACTACAAGCCACTTGAGGAGGTCGAAACGAGAGCCTTGAGCTTCAGCTTTAGGAGTCATCTATGAAGATCCTGTGAAAAGAAAGCCAGACACACCGAGTGAATCTGGCAGGTCAGGAGGGAATCGAACCCCCAACCTACGGTTTTGGAGACCGTCGCTCTGCCAATTGAGCTACTGACCTAAAACAAAATCAGGCCGACCATTATGCCGACCCGAAAAAGACTTTACAACACTTACCAGGCAACCTTGGCTGCAACACCGGCATTCATGACACCAGCAACCTTCAGAAACACAATCAGGCGCAACCACTACCACCTAAAACAAAGGCAGATATTTTCATATCTGCCTTGTTATATGGAGCTCTTGAGCGGATTTGAACCGCTGACCTCACCCTTACCAAGGGTGTGCTCTACCAACTGAGCTACAAGAGCGTAACACTTTGCAAAACCTGTAAACTTGGAGCGGGTAGCGGGAATCGAACCCGCATCATCAGCTTGGAAGGCTGAGGTTCTACCACTAAACTATACCCGCGAGGCTTACAGCTCTCGCTAAAAATGGTGGAGGGGGAAGGATTCGAACCTTCGAAGTCGTAGACGTCAGATTTACAGTCTGATCCCTTTGGCCGCTCGGGAACCCCTCCTAAGCGAGCCGGCATTCTACATCATGCCAGCCTTCTGTCAAGCATTTTTCTCATTAAAAACCTGAGCTTAGCTGCGTTGACCTCGCTTCACACCGTTAACCGTTTCCGGTGTTCGCTGTGGAGCGGGCGCCATTCTATGCAAACTATTCGGTGGGTGCAACCCCCTCGCACGGCATTATTTTATGTTTTAACTCATTGAATTCTTTAGAAAGGTTTTGCAGCTGCAAATCGTCCAGCCAACGCCGGCTTTCCGGTGCGATACGCACCCAATACCCTGCCCCTTCTGTCGCAGCTTTCGGCAGGGACTGATACTTGACCTCCATCCCGCTCAAACGACGCTCAACCGCCTGCGCGGCCTCCTGGCGCGTATAGCCGCCCAGATAAAGGCAGCCATTGTCTGTCGAGACAGCCTTACCCTTGTCTTTGGAGACGTCACTTGCCTCGCTCAACAAGCGGATATCTTGTTGAGCCCCGCGATACAGACTCAAAGGCGTGACATCCTTCGCGCGCAGAGGAGCCTCTTGTTGATGCCAAATGTAGTAGAAGCCATTGAGGACAAGCAGCAGCAGAAACAACCAACGCATAAAAACCTCAGGACAAGGGACAGGCCATGGCCAATCCGACGAACACCAAGTCCGGAACTACCCTGGCCTGAGGCACGACCTCAGAAACCAGGCTCGCATCTCCCCCGGTGAGAAACACGACAAAGCCCTCACCCCAGTAGGTGCGCGCCAACTCGAGCTGAGTCAATACGAAGCCGCGCAACATCAACAAACAGCCACGCTCTACAGCCTCAACAGTCGCGCGACCTGGAACAAGATTCTCCAGAGCCTGCTCAGCCGCCAGGTCCCCATAACGAATTTTGCGAGTGTGGGTGCGCAATTGGTTGCGCATCAACGGCATCCCCGGACAAATGAAACCACCCAAGTGCTCTCCATCCGCCGCGATAAAGTCAGCAGTCACGGCCGTACCGAAGTCGAGCACCAGGCACGCACCTGAAGCCAGATGAAAGCCTCCAAGCATTGCCAGCCACCGATCCAGACCCAGCCGCTCAAACTCCTCATACCCATTGCGCACGCCTGACATTTCGCGCGCAGGCGATGCGCACACAACCGGCACATCAAAGGCATCCCTCAGCAACGACGTCAGCGCAGCGGTTTCCTCCGCGGTCCTGACGCTCACCAGCCGGCAAAACGTAAGGGCAAGCCCTTTGAGCCTCCCCAACCCCTCAAGCAATGCGAGATTGGAATCGACGACCCCCTCACCAAGCACCTGCCCAGCATTAGCGGCAAGCACGCGCCACTTGATGAAACTATTCCCACAATCGAGCTCAAGAATCATCACGCAACCTCAGGCTCAATTCACCACCACTGAAGACTTTCTCCACACCATCCACCTTCAGGCGCAAGGCGCCTTGGCCATCAATACCAAGCACCTCACCATCAATTTGATTGACGCCGGCAATCAACGACACGCTTCGCCCCTGCCACAGGTGATTTTGCTCCCACTCTGACTGGATGGCCAAAAAACCACCCGCTTGGTGACGAGCGAGGTATCGCTGCAGCATCTCCCCCAGCACCGCAACCAATTGGTTGCGATCAAACAATTTGCCTGACTCGAGCCGCAGGGATGTCCATTGCTGGTCCACCTCGTCAGCGGACTGCATGTTCACATTGATTCCCACTCCCAGGACCACGTGGCACACATCAGCAGGATCACCAACCAACTCCAGCAATATTCCCGCGATTTTTTTCTGGCCTACAAGAACATCGTTAGGCCATTTCAATCCAGCGGCTGCAATACCGAGCTCACGCAACGCCTGCAAGACAGCGAGTCCAACGACGAGACTCAAGCCCTCCAACTGACGCATCCCACCATCAATGCGTAGCACGAGGCTGTAATAGACATTTTCTGCGAATGGACTGACCCACTTGCGACCACGTCGCCCGCGCCCGGCCGTCTGCCGCTCCGAAAGCACCACAAACGGTGCCGCTTGCCCCCGCTCGATAGCACGCAGTGCCTCGGCGTTCGTGGAGTCGATTGAGTCGTAAACCTGGACGGGCCAGGCGCAAGAATGCGCCTGAGCGCTTATCTCGGCAGGATCGAGCAGCGCTAATGGCGCGGACAATTGATAGCCGCGCCCACGAACTTTATGAATAGACAAACCCAGCTCAGCTTCCAAATGCTGAAGCTGCTTCCACACAGCACTACGACTGACGCCCAGGGCGGCGCCCAATGCTTGACCCGAATGGAATCGGCCATCTTTAAGAAGCTTTAACAACGTCAGCATGCAGGTCTCGCCTCACAATGAGGCCCGCATGATAGCCACGCATCGAGCGATTGCATAGAAATCCAGCAGCCGTGGCTTTCCTGCGGACAAAAACAAAACCCCAACTGCTTTCGCAATTGGGGTTTCGGAATTTAATCTTGACGATGACCTACTCTCACATGGGGAAACCCCACACTACCATCGGCGATGCATCGTTTCACTGCTGAGTTCGGGATGGGATCAGGTGGTTCCAATGCTCTATGGTCGTCAAGAAATTCGGGTACTGAGTCGTGACCAGATGGCCTCGCTTCAGCAAATTGGGTAGGTGATAGCTTTCGGTGTTTTGTGAGCCTCGAACTTTCGGTTCATTTTCGTCTTCACACACCGCAATCTGATGCTCTTTCGAGTAGTCAAATTGCTTGGGTGTTATATGGTCAAGCCTCACGGGCAATTAGTATTGGTTAGCTCAACGCCTCACAGCGCTTACACACCCAACCTATCAACGTCGTAGTCTTCGACGGCCCTTCAGGGGACTCAAGGTCCCAGTGAGATCTCATCTTGAGGCAAGTTTCCC